>DASTYZ010000125.1:0-13264 GCA_035764545.1 Solirubrobacterales bacterium
GCGACAACATCATCTACCACGTCGGCAGCATGGCCGAGCTCGGCCTGCTCGAGGCAACCGGCCAGCGCCGCGTCAGGGGCGCGTGCGAGACCTTCTACTACTTCGCCCCGGTGGTCCTGGCCGCCGCCGAGCTGCGGGAGGCGGAGGGGGTGGTGGCGTGATCGCGCAGGCACGGCGGTATCCGGCAGCCAAATGGATCTTCGTCCATCAGGCTCATCCTGGCAGGGGATTCGTCCGTTATCTCAAAGGTACCGCTGCATACTCACCAGTCGAGGGGGATCAGATTGAGCGATAGCAATGGCAGCACCGCGACGGCCGGGATCGGCAGGCCGCGACTCGCGCCGCCCAGCTCCTTCGTCGATACCGAGTTGATGAAGGCGCTCTCGGACGAGATGCGGGTCCGGATCTTCGCCTACCTGTGTGACCACACGGCCAGCGTGGCCGAACTTGCCGCTTATCTCGGCGCACCGGAGAGCAATGTCAGATACCACGTCGACGAGCTTCGCAATGGTGGCTGGATCGCCGACGATCCATCCGTTCTCGGCAAGGGTTTCCACTATCGGGCAATCCGCGGAATGGTCATCGAACCAGCTGCCTGGGAACGGCTCCCTGAAGCCGCGAAGCAAAAGATCGCTGTTCACATGCTGAGGAACCTCTACGCCGACGCGGGGGCGTCAATCGCCGCCGGCTACATGCTCCGCCCGGGTATCTACATGAGTCTCACGCCGATGGTGCTGGATGCTCAGGCCAAAGGTGACGCTCGTCGGGTGCTCGAGCGAGCCTTGAAAGAACTGCTCGGCATCCAGACCGAAAGCGACGACCGGCGTCGGAAGGACGGAGCCGACGACAGCAGCGCGACGTCGCTCACCGTGGCGATGTTGGGTTTCGAGTCTCTGCGCGATCCAGCGGAGGGCGCCCGTGCCCAGGAGACGATGCGCCTCTGACCGCCCTCTAACCGGGGCCCCCGCGCCGCAGGCACAAATCAGGATTTGTGCCTGCATCGCCGACAATCGCCGCATATCGTCGCGAAACCCAGCGCCGGCATCTGCATCAGCGGACTGCGACCTCCGCCGCTCCGGCGTTGGCTATATTCCCGATTCGCAAGCGGTTTCAGGGTCGGATCGCATCCATCACCGGGGCTGTTGATGAGTCGGACGACCGCCTGTATCGCACCCAGGAGGTCGGCGGTTCGAATCCGCCTAGCTCCATCGGAGGAAGTGCCTGCACGTCGCAAACTTCCCTTTCTGAAGCCGTTTCCAACCGCCGCTGAAATCCGCTCTATTCCAGGCACTAGTGCCTGAAATCGCGGGGATACGGAGGACTATCGGCGATTTCGGGGCACCCCGGGGCACCCCAAGCCGATGCCGTCGCTCGGCCGACCCTACAGGCGCCTTGTAGTCGATCAGCAGCCCAGCAGCAGTCCTTAGATCCAGTCAAGCTGATCAAGAACAGCAAAGTAGGCTCCGGCCTCGTCGGGATGAAGCATGTTGAGGGCATATACGTGGCCGTATATGTAGTCCCGATACCCAGCCCGCGTGCTGCCACGCCGCTCCAAATGCGAGGCGACTCCGAACCTCTGCAAATAGTGGATCTCCTGCCGCAGCCAGCGGCGTCTCTCTCGTGGCCATCCGAGCCTTTGGTTTACGACGACGCCCGTCACCCGCTGTCGTTCGTGTGGCCTCACGAACCGACGCTTGGATTCATTTGGAAGAAAGCCCTCGTCACGCATGATCTTCTCGACCGTCCGTCGCACCGAGCGGTCGCCAACCGCCGGCCCTGACAACGTCAGATCGTCGGCATACCGGGTGTAGGTGATTCCCCGCCGCTCCACAAACGCAGAGATCCTCACGTCGAGACCGTAAGCCGCGTTGTTTGCCAACGCAGGACTGGTAGGTGCACCCTGAGGCAGGCCGCCCTCTAGAGTGACCAAGCTCGTCATCAGGTCGGCCATCTCGCGTCGATAGCCCAAGCGCCGAAAAGCCCTGTATACCGGACGCCGCCCAACGCTTCCAAAGAAGTCTTTTATGTCTAACTTGAGCAGAACTGGCCGGCCCACGTGAAGCGCCGCATTCGTCACGATCGAACGCTGGGGAACGAAGCCGTGCGCAGCGTCGTGAACACGAAGGTGTGAAGTCACGTTTATGTGCAACCAATCTTGGAGCGCGCGCAGTTGTGGCGTGGGGGCAGAGATCACCCGGGAGCCACCGTTGCGCTTTCGAATCAAGAATCGTCGATAGAAGGAGTTCGGCTGCTGACGAATCGATCCCACGATCTGAGGATCGACACCCGAAACAAAGGCGAGATGCCCCAGATCGAAGAGGACCGGAAGGCCACGGTCTAGAAGGCCAATCGCGTACCGCAGAGCGTCAAGACGGGCGAACTCCGGTATCTCGTTTAGGTCTTGCTCAATGCGCCTTAGGTAGCTGTCGCGCGTCGAGGATGGAAGTTGCGTGTCAAGCGCCATTAGTCACTCAAACAGCGATTTCGGCGAAGCCGAAATCCGCCCCCCACTTGATCTGTATGTGGTGAGACGTAGTTCTTACCACGACGTCAGGGATATTCCCTACAGCACGGCGACTCGCCGCACCCGCGAAGATGCCTCTCTCTCGCAGCACTGACCGAACGGCGCTTGACACGCTACTTACCATCCGGCCACCATCGGGCCGGGCAGTAGTCTAGAAAGCTTCTGAACTGGCGATTGGACCGCTTCTGTACGCTAATGGCAGCCGAGGCAAGCTCACTTGCCCATGCGGCACCCTTCGCAGTTAGTCTCCACCCTTCTTCCGTCGACGTGACCATGTTGTAGCGTTCCAGCTCATTCAAAATGCGGATAGTTTGAGGAACAGTTCGCTGGGTTCTAACCGCAAGTGAATCCTCAGAGCTAACCTGCTCCTCGTCTCCTCCCTTCCAGAGAGCTTCAATCATTCCGGCGTCGGCGAAGTAGTCGCTAGTCACTGCTCAACTCCTGCATCAGTCGCTGATTTGCGAGGTCGAACACATGGCGCTCGGCTTCGGCCCGAAGTAGACACTGACGCAGGTCGTCAGGCGTATAGGTTTGGGCATAGAGTGGCTTTATCCCGCCTGGGATCCGGGTGTCAACCGGATGCCAAGCCACAACCTTCTCCTCGACGTCTGCAAACGATTGGAGTCGGTCAAGGTCGTGGCTCGTCTTTGCGAAGCAGACAATCACGGCGCTCAGATTCTTGATGAGTCGGAGACGTTGATCCAGAATTGACTCATCGTTTGAGGTCAGAACGGTGACGTTGTTGAAGATTGATGCTTGGATGTCCTTTTCGGCTAGTCCAGCATCTATTTCCATGACCTTGCGCACAAGCCGGCCGCCCCGCTCGTCGGGAAACTGGTCGAGTTCCATCGTGGCTAAATTCACTAGCGCCACGGGGAACGGGAGAACGCGTAACGCCGAGCGGCGAGTTGCCTCTCGCCTATACCGACCCTGATTACGAATTAGTCCGGAGTTGCTGCCGAATGCGGGCCTCACAGTTCCGGTCGATTCCCAAGACGCAACATCACTTGCCACATGTCGGGCAAGCTCATCTGGTGATGAGAAGTAGGGCCTTCGGACCGTCTGCTCGTTCTCGACCTGCTCACGGAAAGCCCTAAGGCTCCCTCGATCCTCGGAGCTCTGATCTTGGCGTTCAATCTCTCTCTCAAAATTCACGCGAACATAGGCTAGGACTGGCTTTTGCTGTTCGTGCGCCCGCTCGTACTCCGCCTCGGTATATGAAAGGCCCACCTCGCGGGCTCTCGTCCCGTACCTGTAGCCAACAAGCAAGACAATGAGTTCGGCTTCGTCGACTAGGGTGAGACAGAAGTCCAGCGGTGGGAGCCCCGAGCTTGGGAAGTCCTCCATCCGAGTTACCTCGTGCTTTGCACTCAACGCCTCAAAAACTGCCTCACGAAAGTCGGTGAGGTCTTCCTTCGTCGAACTGAGAAACACCTTCATTTTCCAGAAAATATTTCGACGATCGGACATCCTCCATCGGTTGAGTCTTTTTCGATCCGATTAGCCTGCTCCACCGTTGCCATGGAGGAACTACAGCGGCTCGGTGCCCTCACTCAAGATCTTCAAGTACTCGTCATAGGCGAAGATCTTGTTGCGGGGGCGGCCGGTGAGCTCGCGGAGGATGCCGATTCGCTCGAGGTGGTTGATCGCAGTGGCGACCGTCGGCTCGGAGATCGGCAGCTGCTCGACGGTTTCGGGGATTCGCAGGACCACCTCTCTGACGGCGTGGTCGAAGACGAGCAGGGCCGAGCCCGCTGCGCGTCGGAGATCATTGATCTGCTTTCTGTCCCGCTCGATCAGCTCGACGATCCGTTTGGTCGTTTCGCTAGCGAGGTCAGCGACGGAGATCA
Source organism: Solirubrobacterales bacterium (assembly GCA_035764545.1). Lineage (GTDB taxonomy): Bacteria > Actinomycetota > Thermoleophilia > Solirubrobacterales > 70-9 > VAYN01. Next base: position 4,375 of record DASTYZ010000125.1, read on the forward strand.
CGCCTTCGAGGAAGAATCGAAGCCAGCCCTCCCAATCGCCGTCGGTCCGAATCGCCTGTAGCCGTTCGTAGTAGGTGTCGCGGTGGCGCTTCAGGTGAAGGCTCAGATAGAGGAGTGGGCGTGAGAGGACGCGCTCTTCGCCGTCGGCGGTCTCGCTGCAGAGCATGAGCGTCACGAGGAGCCTCCCAAGCCGGCCGTTGCCATCGAGGAATGGGTGGATCGTCTCGAACTGGGCGTGCGCCAATGCCGCTCGAATCAAGACGGGCACGGCAACGGGCTTGCCGTGCAGAAACTTCTCGAGGTCGGCCATCGCCGCCGGCACCTCGTTGGCAGGCGGAGGAACGTAGCGGGCTGCCGCGGGACCAGGGCCGCCCAGCCAGTTTTGAATGCGGCGGAACTCGCCGGGACCGGTCGCCCCGCCCCGGGTACCGCGCAACAGCTCACCGTGAACCTGCTTTAGGAGGCGAAGGCTGAGAGGCAGGCCCTTCTCCATACTCCAAAGCCCAAGGTTCAGCGCGGCGAGGTAGTTGGTGGTCTCGCGAACATCTTCCTCGGGAACACCTGGTACGACATCGTGCTCGAAGAGGAGCAGGTCCGAGAGCGAAGACTGCGTGCCCTCGATCTGCGAGGACAACACGGCCTCCTTGCGGATGTAGCTATAGAGGAACTGGTCCGCATCGGGCAACAGGAGCGTTATGCCGTCCAGCCGACCCAGAGCCTGATTTGCCCGATCCAGCAGGCGCTGCATCTCCACGTTAACGACAAGCGGAGGATCTGGCGGCAGGGGCTTTGGCGAGAACGTCGAGTAGGCGCCGTCCTCAGAGGCTATGGGCGTGAAGTGCCCAGCACGGCCTATTTCGGTGTTCATCTTGACGTCGTTCAATGCCCTGGGATCCTTGGGATACGGACGACGCTACCAAAGGTTAAGGCGTTTTCCTTGGGATAGCGAAAACGGAAGCAAAGCTTCCTTGGGAAGCAAGCAGAAGCGCATTTCCAACCGCTCCCTCTCATTTCAGGCACTTTTCGCCAGAAGTGCCTGACTCGCTGCATATCGGCGCATATCCCTGCATATTCCACTTCTGCAGCCTCTCCTAGCCGTCAGAAAAGCGCTGCAAATAAGCATATTCTTATGACTCAGCGCTCACCGCCTTCCCTGGATCGCACCCAGGAGGTCGGCAGTTCGAAAAGGCCTAGCGCCACGCATAGCCGGCGCATGAGCGCATTGTCACGCTGACCACTCACTCGTAAGTCAACGCCTCTAAGGGGCCAGAACGCGCCGGCAGGATCGCTGCGAGGGTGCCGATGACCGCCGAGCACGGCGGTGACCCGAGGTCGACGTCGCGCAGCGCCCGCACCGCGGTGGCGCCGCTGCCGAAGGAGCGCTCAAGCCCTCGTGCCTGCAGAAGGGCGTCCGGCGCCGTCCCCCTCGATCTCTCGCGTCCCATGCGAAGAACCCACACTGGGCTCGGCCGGCCCAAATCGGCCCTCTGCCCCATCGCTGCCTTCGGACCTCCCCCCATGGCCGAAGCTCACGTCGGGCAGGACCCGGCGCAACCAGGCCGGCAGGTACCAGGCAGTCGGCCCGGCCGCTCGGAGGAAGACCGGCATCAGGAGCAGCCGCACCAGGAAGGCGTCGAGGAGGACGGCTATGCCGAGGATCGTGCCCATCTCCTTCGGCGGCAGCGGGCCGGAGAGGGCAAAGGTGAAGAAGACGGCGACCATCACCCCGCCGGCGGCGAGGATCACGCGGCCGGAGTGGGCGAGGCCGCCGACCATCGCCTCGCGGGCGTCGCCGCTCCGCTCCCAGTGCTCGCGGGCCGAGGAGAGCAGGAAGACGGTGTAGTCCATCGCGATCGCGAAGACCATCGCGAAGAAGAAGACCGGCGCCCAGGCATCGAGAAAGCCCTGCGATTCGAAGCCGAGCGGGCCGGTGAGGTTGCCGTCCTGGAAGATCAGCTTCGCGACCCCGAAGGCGGCGGCGGTCGAGAGCAGGTTGGTCAGAACGCCGAGCGCCGCCACCAGCGGCGCCTGGAAGGCGACGAGCAGGAGCAGGAAGCCGAGCCCCAGCACCACCCCGATCACCAGCGGCGTCTTCGCCGCGAGCGCCGCTTCGAGGTCGTGGTTCTCGACCGCCGGCCCTCCGACCAGCGCCGGCTCCGGCAGCTCCGCGCGGAGGCGGTCGACGGCGTCGCCGAAGGCGGTGCTCGAGGGGCCGACGGCGGGAATCGCTTCGACCAGAGTGAGGCCGTCGACACCGCTGCGCGGCGGCAGCGTCATCGCGATCGCCGCGTCGTCACGCAGCTCGGCGGCGACCGCTTCAGCCTGCGCCGGCGGCGCCGTCACCTGCAGCGCGCCCGGGGCGCCCGGGCCGAAGGCTTCGCTCACCTGCTCGTAGCCGATCCGCGAGCCGTCCTGCGGCGGCACCACCTTGATCGACGGCATGCCCGTGCGCAGGCCGAGGATGGGCAGCGCCAGGGCGACCAGGGCCAGGAGGGCGAGCCCGCCGAAGAGCAGCGGTCGCCGCCAGAGCAGCTCCCCCCAGCGCTCGAAGCGCGGCGAGCGGTGCTCGCCCGAGTGCGCCCAGGGCAGCGCCAGCCTGTCGACTCGGGGCCCGAGCTTTGCCAGCACCGCCGGCAGCAGGGTCAGCGTCGCCGCGAGCACGAAGAGGACCGAGATCATGATCCCCAGCGCCACCGAGCGGAAAGCAGGACTGGGGACGAGCAGTACCGCGGCGAGCGAGACGATGACGGTGAGGGCGGAGAAGAGGACCGCCTTGCCGGCGGTGTCCATCGTCTCCCCGACCGCCTCGGCCGGCTCCAGGTCCTCGCCGAAGAGGGCGCTGCGGAAGCGCATCACCACGAACAGCGCGTAGTCGATTCCCAGCGCCAGGGCGAACATCAGCGCGAAGTTCATCGCCCAGATCGAGATCGGCGAGACCTCGGACCCCAGGTAGAGGAGCCCGGCAGAGGCGAGCAGGCCGGTGATCGTCAGCATCAACGGCAGCCCGGCGGCGACCAGCGAGCCGAAGGCGAGGACGAGGATCAGCAGCGTCACCGGCCAGGAGAGCAGCTCGGACTTCAGCATCGCCTCTTTGTTGGCTTCGTTGAAGTCCGACCACATGCCTGCGGCGCCGGTCAGGTTCGCCTCCACTCCGGGCGCGGCGGCGGCGGCGAGCTCGCCCTTCAGCTCGTCGGCGGCGGCGACCATCCCGTTCGGGTCCTCTTTCGCGGCGGCGCGGACGACGGCGGTGTGGCCGTCGCTGGAGATGGAGAGACCCGGCCGCGCCGGGGTGACGGCGCCGACGGCGGGGTCGGAGGCGAGGATGCGCTCGACCGAAGCGAGGGTGCGCTCGAAGCCCGTGTCGCCGGCGCCCTGGCGATCGGAGTGGACGACGACCTGGAGCCCGTAGGCGCCGGCGCCGCCGAAGGCGGAGTCGATTCGTTCGCGCACTTCGACCGACTCCGAGCCGCTCGCCTCCCAGCCGGCGCCCGAGAGCGCGTGCTCCGCCCGCGGGGCGAAGAAGCCGAGGCCGAGAGCGACGACCGCCCAGGTCGCGAAGACGGCGCCGCGGTGGGTGGCGGCGAAACGGCCGAGGCGACCGATCGGTCCCAGCGCCGTCATTGCCCGCACCCGCTGCGGAGACCGAAGAAGCGGAGCACGACCGAGGCGCCGCAATTGCCGATCGTCGCGAAGAGGAGGAGGTTGACCGAGATGAACCCGGTCAGCAGCAGGAACCAGGGACTGACGAAGGCGCTGAGCAACGCGCTGAGGCCGGTCATGGTTCCCGCCAGAGCGAACAGGACCCGCTCCAGCGGCAATCCCCCCCAGCTGCTGCGAAGCGGATGGTCCTTCTCTGAGGCGCTGATCGTCGACACGGCTTCCTCCTTTACCATTTCACTACTAAACAACTTAACAGTTGTGGATAGTACAATAACAGGCGATGAGTCGCACCTCCACCAAAAACGTCAAAGGCCCCCTCAGCCCGGGCGCCGCGGAGCTGATCGCCCGACGCTTCCGCGCGCTTTCCGACCCGACCCGGCTGCGAATCCTCGACCACCTGCGAACTAATGAGGAAGCCTCGGTCGGAGAGTTGACCGAGACGCTCGGGACCTCGCAGCAGAACGTCTCCAAGCACCTCTCCGCCCTGCTGGCCGAGGGTTTCGTCGCCCGTCGCAAGCGGGGGACCAGCTCGCTTTACCGGATTGCCGATGCCGGAGTGCATGAACTCTGCGACGGCGTCTGCGACGGCATCGAGGCGCAGCTGGCCGAGCTCGAGGCGACGATCTCCGGCTGATGTGCGCATGCTGATCGAGCTGGCGGGGGTTGCCCGTCGCTACGAGATGGGTCAGGTGACCGTCACCGCGCTCGAGCGGGTGGACCTGCGGATCGAGCGGGGCGAGTTCGTCGTCGTCCTCGGCCCGTCGGGTAGCGGCAAGACGACGCTGTTGAACCTGATCGGAGCGCTGGACTCGCCGACGGAGGGCGCAGTGAGGATCGCGGGTGACGACATCAGCCGCGCCTCACGGGCCGAGCTGTTCGCCTTCCGCCGTCGCACCGTCAGCTTCATCTTTCAGACCTTCAACCTCTTCCCGGCGCTGACGGCGCTGGAGAACGTCGAATTCGGAGCCGACGTCAGCGGCCGCGGCGGCGCCCGCGAGATCGCCGCCGAGACGCTCGATCGCGTCGGCCTCCGAGCCAGGGGCGGGCACTTCCCCCACGAGCTCTCCGGGGGCGAGCAACAGCGGGTGGCGATCGCGCGGGCGCTGGCGACCCGCAACCCGATCCTGCTGGCGGACGAGCCGACGGGCGAGCTCGACTTCCACACCGGCGTGCAGATCCTCGAGTTGCTGCACGAGCAGACCCACAGCGAGGACACGGCGGTGTTGGTCGTCACCCATAACCGCGAGATCGCTCGCGTCGCCCACCGGGTGGTCGAGCTCTCCAGCGGCCGGATCGTCTCCGACGCGCCCAACCCGGGCGGCCCTGCCGACATCTCCGAGCTGCGCTGGTGAGGAAGAGACGACTCGGGTTCTGGCTGCGGTGGTCGCTCCGGGATTTCCGCGGCCGCTGGGCACTGGTGCTGTCGATCGGGCTGGTGCTGGCGATCGGGACCGGCGTCAACGCGGGCCTCGGCAGCATGGAGGACTGGCGCGTCGCCTCCAACGACGCCAGCTACGAGGCCCTGCACGCCCACGACCTCGAGATCACGCTGACCGAGGGGACCAGCGCCCCGGCCGGATCGCTCTCGAGGCTGGTCCGCGGGATCCCCGGCGCGGGCCAGGTGGAAGCGGCCGAGGAGCGCCTGAGCCTGCCGACCCAGGTCGAGGTGCGGCAACCGGGCGGCGAAGCTCTGCTGATCCCGGCCGAAGTCGTCGGCTCGGCGCTCGGGCCCGGCGCGGCGCGGATCGACGCCGTCTATGCCGAGTCCGGTCGCGGCCTGCGGGCCGCCGACGAAGGCCGGCCGGTCGCGGTTCTCGAGCGCGGTTTCGCCGCCTACCACGACCTACCGCCCCGGGGCATGCTGCGGCTCCCCGGCGGGCGCCGCCTTCGCTACGTCGGCACCGGCGGCTCGCCCGAGTACTTCATCGTCACCCGCCCCGGGGGTGGCGAGTTCGGCGGCGCCGAGGCCCATTTCGCCGTCCTCTTCACTTCGCTGCGGACGGCACAGCGGATAGGCGGCGGCCCGCCAGCGGTGAACGACCTGGTGGTGCGGTTGCGCGACGGGGCCGAAACGGCCGCGCTGGGCCGCCGGCTGGAGCGTGCTCTGGCCTCTGCCGGGCTCAGTGGGTCGGTGACCACGCTGGCCGAAGACACCGGTTACCGCGTCCTCTACAAGGACGCCGGCGGCGACCAGAAGATGTTCGACGTCTTCGCCTTCCTGATCCTCGCCGGCGCCGCGCTCGCCGCCTTCAACCTGGCGACGCGGATCGTCGAGGCGCAGCGGCGCGAGATCGGGATCGGGATGGCGCTGGGAGTGCCGCCGCGCGAGTTGGCGATCCGGCCGCTGATGCTCGGGGTGCAGATCGCGGTCGTGGGCACCCTCTTGGGCCTCGCCCTCGGGCTGACGATGGGGGCGATCTTCCGCGGTGTCCTCGAAGGACTGCTGCCGCTGCCCGAGATGCGGACGCCTTTCGAGCTCAGCGTCTTCGCCCGCGCCGCCGTCATCGGCCTGGTGCTGCCGATCCTCGCCACCGCGATCCCCGTCTGGCGAGGACTGCGGCAGACCCCGGTGGAGGCGATCCGGGTCGGCTTCCGCTCCGCCCGCGGCCGCATCGCGGGGCCGGCCGGGAAACTGCGGCTGCCGGGATCGAGCCTGGCGCAGATGCCCCTGCGCAACGTCCTGCGGGCTCCGCGCCGCACCCTGCTGACGGTGCTCGGGATCGGCGCCGTGCTGAGCGTCCTCGTCGCCTTCTTCGGGCTGATCGACTCCTTCACCGCCACCGTCGACCGCAGCGAAACGGAGATCGCCCACGACAACCCCGACCGGATCGTCGTCACGCTCGACGGCTTTCGCGATGATCGGCTGGCGCGACGCGTCGTCGCAACCGCACCCGGGGTCGCCGCGGCCGAACCGCAGCTGACCCTGCCGGTCGGATTCTCGGCACCCGCGGCCGGCGCCTTCGAGGGGACGGTCACCCTGCTCGACTTCTCGAGCCCGATCTGGGCGCCGAGCATCGTCGCCGGCTCGGCGCCCGCGCCGGCCCGCGCCGAGATCGTGATCTCCGAGAGGGCGGCGAGCGACCTCGGGGTCGGAGTCGGCGACCGGATCGCGATCGCCTACCCGCGGCGGAGCGGCTCCGGCTTTGCCGAGGCGAGGGCGAGCGTAAGGGTCAGCGGCCTACACCCCGACCCCTTCCGCACCTTCGCCTACATGGACCCCTCGATCGCCGCTCTCGCCGGCCTCCCCAACCTCGCCAATCAAGTCTCGGCGACGCCGGTACCGGGGGCCACGGAAGCCGAGATCTCCCGGTCGCTCGTCGGCGTCCCCGCGGTCGCGTCGGTCGAGCGCGCAACCGCGACGACGCAGTTCGTGCGCGAGCGCCTCGACGACTTCATCGGCGTGCTGCGGCTGATCGAGGTGTTCTCGCTGGCGCTGGCCCTGCTGATCGCCTTCAACTCCTCGGCGATCGGCATCGACGAGCGGCGGCGCGAGAGCGCAACCATGCTCGCCTTCGGGGTGACCAGCCGCAGGACCATGGCCCTGGCGGTCGCCGAGAGCCTGATCGTCGGCATCCTCGGCACGCTCGCCGGACTCGGAGGAGGCTTCCTGGTGGTCAGCTGGGTCGTCGGCCAGACGCTTCCCGAAACGCTCCCCGACCTCGGACTGGTGACCTACATCGCACCGGCTTCGCTGCTGGCCGCCGCCGGGATCGGCATCGCCTCCGTCGCCCTGGCGCCGCTGCTCAGTGCCCGGCAAATCCGGCGAATGGACGTGCCCGCGACGCTCCGGGTGATGGAGTGACCGGCGCGGCGGCCTTGGAGCTCTCGACCTCGGCGATGAAGTCCGTCAGGTAGCGACCAACGATCTTGCCCTCGCTCGCCTGCCATGGCGGCTGCGCCGTCAGCGAGGAGGTTTCCCCGTGGCCGCCGCCCAGCCAGCCCTGTAGGTAGCGCGGGCCCTCGCCGGTCCAGAGGACGCCGCGGAGGATCGGGTCGAAGGCCTGGGGCTCGATCTCGACGCCGAGCTCGGCCGCGATCGCTTCCGCGATCACGTCCGCCTGCTGGGTGGCGATGCCGCCCTGCTTGACCGGGAAGTTGGTCACGTCCCCGGCAGCGAAGATGCGGTCGCGCTGCAGCATCCGGCAGTGGTCGTCGACCTGGACGAAGCCTTCGGGATCGTGGGGGATGCCGCGGATCCGGCGGCCCTCGAGTTTGGGCAGGCTGACGACCGCGTCGACGTCGAAGGGGTCGCCGGGGACGGTGATCAGGCGACCGTTCTCGAACCGCACCGGGTGCCTGCCCGTGCAGACCTCGATCCCGCGTTCATGGAGCAGTTCACCGACCAGCTCGCCGGCGCGATGGCCGAAGATCTCCAGCGGCGAGTCCTCCGGGGTGACGACCGTCAGCTTCGCGTCGATGCCCGCCCCCGAGAGCTCGGACTCGGCCAGAAGCGCCAGCTCGTAGAGGGGGAGGGCCCAGCTCTCGCCGCTGGGCATCGTGAAGGCGAGGCTGTGCAGCTCGCCGCTGCGCAGCCCGCTCATCACCTTCCGCACGTCCTGCTCGTCGGCGATCCCCCAGAAGGTGATCGCCCCCGGCACCGGCCAGAGCAGCTGCGCGCCCGGCGCGACCACCAGGTAGTCGTAGGGGAACTTTTCGCCGTCGTGGGTGGTCACCAGCCGCATCTCCGAGTCGACCGAGGCGATGCTGTCCTGGCGGAAGCCGGCGCCGCAGCGGCTGGCCAGCTCGGCGAGGTCGTAGTGGGCGACGCGGGCGGTGCCATAGGGCTCGCCGACCGCGTAGGGGCGATAGACGAAGTCGCGCCGGGGGGAGAAGATCGTCACCTCGACCCGGTCGCCGGCGAGGTCGCGGAGGGCCAGGGCGGTCTCGATCGAGGCGACCCCGCCTCCTGCGATCAGTACACGGCTCTTCATCGTCAACGCCCTCCAGGTGGGTTCGGTTTCTCGTCCCCACCACTCTCGCGACAAAGTCCGGGGGTGCCATCCGGCAGAACCCCTCCGATCGGGTGCGGCGTTACCCCGATGGCGGGGCCGGCGCCGCGGCCTAGGCTGATCCCAATGAATTGCGAATCATTGCCCGGTTGAGCGAGACCAGTGTCGGGTCTCGCTCAGCTCGCGGTCGCCGTGGGCGTCGTCTTCGCGATCAACCTCCTGCCGGCGTTCGGACCCCCCACCTGGGCCGTCCTCGTCTTCTTCAGCCTCAACTTCGACCT
>DASTYZ010000126.1:0-35848 GCA_035764545.1 Solirubrobacterales bacterium
GTCGTCGCCGAGATCCGCTCGAGGGTGTACAAGCGGCGGTCGCGGCTCTCGATATCCGGAGCGGCCAGGATTCCAGCTCGCAACTCGCCGACGGTGACGATCGAGATTGCGGCGCTCTTGGGCAGAGCCTCCGCTTGCAACGGCCTTCCCTCCTCCGCTGCGATGAGAACGGAGGTATCGAGCAGCCCTACCTCGGCCGTGGCCTCGGTCAAGGAATCGGATCGAGCTTGTCGGCGGCCCTCATCGCAGCGAGCTCAGCGCCCCAGGTCGGGTCGGCAGAGGCAAGTGCGCGAATCTCGACAACTTCAGCTGGAGTAAGGCCGCGGCGAATCGACTGGCTGTGGGGAACCAGATCAGCGACCGGCCTCCCTCGCCGCGTGATCACAATCGTCTCCCCCGCCTCGACTCGGCGCAGGAGGCCGGCGGTGTCATTCCGCAGCTCTCTGGAGGCAACTTCTACATTCATGCTACGAATGTAGCACCGGAGTCGGCGATAGGCTGCTGCACGTGATCCTCTACACGTGTGGTCAGAAGACGCGGGGGCCGGGCTTCGCCCATCCCTGCGCCAAGGCCGGCAAGGCGCTCGACGCGGCCGGCTACGAGTACGAGCTGAAGACGGTGAAGGGCTACCGCGGCATGCCGCTGACCTGGGGCAGCCGCAGTGAGGACCGCGCCGAGATCAAGCGCCTCAGCGGCACCAACGAGGTCCCGATCCTCGTTCTCGACGACGGCGAGGTGATCTCCGGCTCCGGCACGATCGCCAAGTGGGCGCAGGAGCACCCGCACTCGCCGGCCAAGTCCGGCGGCTGAGCTCCTACGCCTTATCGGTCATCAGCGCCACGCCGAGGCTGATCAGGAAGAACAGCTGTATGTAGAAAAGTTTGTCGAGACGATCCGTGAACCGATGGAATTCGGTTTCGACTTTCGATTCAAAGCGCTGAGCTCGGCCAGCCCCTTCATCGAATCGACGGTTCACCTCTTCTTTGACCCCCGCGAAGCCTGCATCCATCCGCCGGCTCAGTTCATCCATCCGCTCGTCGTTCCAGCTCTCCACGTCCGCCTCCTTCTCCAGAAGTGCCTCCATTGAAGGAGTGTAGACAAAAACATTCGTAACGTGTTGTCAGACTGCGGCGGGCTCGGCGGGGCGCTCGCGGGCCGGCTCGCGTGAGGTGAGGACGACCGGGGTTCCCGCCTTCGGCGAGAAGGTGATGTTGCGGCGGCCGGGGCGCTCGGGCTCCGGGCTCGCCTTGTGGAGATCGCAGCGGGTGAGGACCTCGCGGAGGACGACGCGCATCTCGAACTCGGCGAAGGTGGCGCCGATGCAGCGCCGGACGCTGCCGCCGAAGGGGATCCAGGCGTAGGTGTCGGGCCCCTCCTCTAGGAAGCGCTCCGGCTTGAAGGCGAAGGGGTCGGGATAGATGTCGGCGCGGGTGTGGGTGAGCCAGATCGCCGGGGTGACGTCGGTGCCCTCCGGCAGCTCCAGCCCGTCGGCGACGAGCGGCTTCGAGAGGCGGCGGCCGGCCAGCGGGATCACGGGGCGCAGGCGCAGCGACTCGGAGATCGTCGCCCGCAGGTAGTCCTCCTCCCCCGCCGCCAGCGAGTCCCGCAGACGCCCGAGCACCTCGGGGTGCCGCAGCAACAGGTCGAAGGTCCAGGCGAGCGCGGTCGCGGTCGTCTCGTGGCCGGCGAGGAGCAGGGTCATCAGCTGGTCGCGCAGCTCCTGGTCCTCCATCCGCGTGCCGTCCTCGAACTCGGCGGTCATCAGCATCGAGAGGATGTCCTCGCGCTCGGCCAGGTCGGGGCGCTCGCGGTGCTCGGCGATCTCGGCGAAGAGGAGGTCGTCGACTTCGCGCAGCTGTTCCTCGAAGTGGGCGAAGGGGCCGGGGCCGCCGAAGCGCGCCAGGATCAGGCCGATCACCTGGCGCCCGGTCGAGGACGCGGTCTCGTCGAGGACGGAGGAGAGCGTCGCCCGCAACCGCTCGAGCCGCGGCCCGCTGGAGATGCCAAAGACGACGCGGAGGATCACCTCCAGCGTCACCGCCTGCATGCGCGAGTGGATCGGGAACTCCTCGTGCAGCGGCCAGGAGTCGATCTCGGCCTCGACGATCTCGTTCATCGCCGCCTCGTAGGAGCGCATCCGCTCGCCATGGAACGGCGGCAGCATCAGCCGGCGGCGGCTGAGATGTTCGGTGCCCTGTTGGATCAGCAGCGATTTCGAGCCGACGATCGGCTCGAGGACGATGTTGCGCCCCGGCGGCAGCCCGTGGCTGGGCTCGCGGTAGAGCGCCTTGATCGCCTCCGGGTCGGAGATCAGCACCATCGGCCGCTCGAAGCCGGCGAAGCGGACGCTGAAGGAGTCGCCGAAGCGCCGCCGGCAGTCCTGGAGGAAGGCGATCGGGCGGAAGCCCCAGCGCAAAGTCTGCAGAAAGGGGGGAATGCCGGGTTCGGGCGGAAGCGCCACGCCCCAAGCATCGCAGAGGATGGATAGCATCGGCTCAATGCCGTCGGTTGCCGATCTGAAGCTCCTCTCCTCGGGGAAGGTGCGCGAGATTTACGAGTGGGAGGACGACCTGCTGATGGTCGCCTCCGACCGCATCTCCACCTACGACGTGGTGATGCCGACGCCGATTCCCGACAAGGGCAAGGTCTTGAACCGGATGTCGGTCTTCTGGTTCGGGCTGACCGAGGACATCGTCCCCAACCACTTCATCTCCGAGGACGTGCCCGAGGAGGTCGCCGAACGGGCGATGCGGGTGCGCAAGCTCGAGATGTACCCGGTCGAGTGCGTCGTCCGCGGCTACCTCTCCGGCTCCGGCTGGAAGGAATACAAGGAAGAAGGGGCGGTCTGCGGGATCGAGCTGCCCTCCGGCCTGGTCGAGTCCGATCAGCTGCCGGAGCCGATCTTCACCCCCTCGACCAAGGCCGAGATCGGCGACCACGACGAGAACGTCGACTTCGACCGCGCCGCCGAGATCGTCGGCGACCGGGCGCTGCTGGAAGAGCTGCGCCGGGTCTCGATCGAGGTCTACAAGCGCGGCTCCCAGCACGCCGCGCAGCGCGGGATCATCCTCGCCGACACCAAGTTCGAGTTCGGCCGCAGCGCCGGCGCCGAGATCGTCCTTGGCGACGAGGTGCTGACGCCCGACTCCTCGCGCTTCTGGCCCGCCGCCAGCTACCAGCCCGGCGTCACTCCCCCCTCCTTTGACAAGCAGTTCGTCCGCGACTGGGCCTCGGAGACCGGCTGGGACAAAAAGCCGCCGGCGCCGGAGCTGCCGCCCGACGTGGTCGAGCAGACCCGCGCCAAATACGTCGAGGCCTACGAGCGGGTCACCGGGGAGACGTTCTGAAGGCTCGGGTGCTGATCCGCCCCAAGGAGGGAATCCTCGACCCTCAGGGCAAGGCGGTGGAGCGGGCGCTGCCGGCGCTCGGCTTCGAGGGAATCGAGCACGTCCACGTCGGCCGCATGGTCGAGCTCGAGGCCGAGAGCCCCGAGCAGCTCGGCGAGCTCTGCGAGAAGCTCCTCGCCAACACCCTGATCGAGGACTACGAGATCCAGACCCTGTGATCTGGGGCGTCCTCCAGTTCCCCGGATCATGCGACGAGCGGGACGCCCTGCACGCCTGCGAGGTGCACGGCGACGGGTCCCGGTTGATCTGGCACGGGAGCCGCGACCTCGACGGCGTCGACGGCGTCGTCGTCCCCGGCGGCTTCTCCTACGGCGACTACCTGCGGGCCGGCGCGATCGCGCGGTTCAGCCCGGCGATGGAGGCGGTCGCCGAGGCGGCCGCGGCCGGGATGCCGGTGCTGGGAATCTGCAACGGCTTTCAGGTCCTCTGCGAGGCGGGGCTGCTGCCGGGGGCGCTGCTGCGAAATGTCGAGCTGCGCTTCCGCTGCCACCAGGTCGAGCTGATCGAGGAGGGCAGCGGCGAACGGCTCTCGATCCCGGCCAAGCACGGCGAAGGCCGCTACTACGCGCCCGACGAGATGCTCGACCAGATGGAGCACAGCGGCCAGGTCGCCTACCGCTACGCCGAGGGCCACAACTCCAACGGCTCGGTCCGCGACATCGCCGGCGTCACCAACGAGCGCGGCAACGTTTTGGGACTTATGCCGCATCCCGAGCACGCGGTCGATCCCCTCACCGGCTCCACCGACGGCCTGCGCGTCTTCGATCGCCTCAGCCAAGGCGCTTTGGTGAACCAAGAGGACACTAAGTCGCCTTGACCGTCGGCACCCCCAAATATCGCGAGCTCGGCCTCACCGACTCCGAGTACGAGCTGATCGTCGAGAAGCTCGGGCGCGAGCCGAACGACGTCGAGCTGGCGATGTTCAGCCTGCTCTGGTCCGAGCACTGCGCCTACAAGCACTCGCGCAAGCTGTTGGGGAAGCTGCCAACCGAGGGCGAGCGGGTGGTGATGGGGCCGGGAGAGAACGCCGGCGCCGTCGACGTCGGCTCCGGCTACGCGGTCGCCTTCAAGGTCGAGTCCCATAACCACCCGAGCGCGGTCGAACCGTTCCAGGGCGCGGCCACCGGCGTCGGCGGCATCCTCCGCGACGTCTTCGCGATCGGGGCGCGGCCGATCGCGATCCTCGACAGCCTCCGCTTCGGCGAGCTCGACTCGGTCCGCTCGCGCCACCTGCTCGATGGCGCCGTGCGCGGGATCGGCCACTACGGCAACTCGATCGGGGTGGCGACGGTCGGCGGCGAGGTCTACTTCGAGGAGCCCTACGAGCACAACTGCCTCGTCAACGCGATGTGCATCGGCTTCGCCAAGATCGACGACATGGTGCGGGCCGCCGCTGCCGGCGCCGGCAACTCGGTCGTCCTGATGGGCGCCTCGACCGGACGCGACGGGATCGGCGGCGCCTCCGTGCTCGCCTCCGCCGAGCTCGGCGAGGGCGACGACGCATCGAAGCGGCCGACGGTGCAGATCGGTGACCCCTTCGAGGAGTCGAAGGTGCTCGCGTGCTGCCTCGAGCTGCTGGAGAAGGGTCTGCTGGTTTCGTTGCAGGACCTCGGCGCCGCCGGGCTCACCTCCTCGGCGGGCGAGATGGCCTCGGCCGGCGGGGTCGGGATCGACATCGACGTCGCCAAGGTGCCGCTGCGCGAGGCCGACATGGAGCCCTTCGAGATCATGGTCTCCGAGTCCCAGGAGCGGATGCTGGCGGTGGTCGAGCCGGCGCGGGTCGAGGAGGTGCGGGCGATCTGCGAGAAGTGGCAGACCGGCTCGGCGGTGATCGGCGAGGTGACCGAGACCGGCCTGGTCCGGATCCTCCGCGACGGCGAGACGGTCGGCGAGATGCCGGTCGAGGCGCTGGTCGACGGCTGCCCGCTCTATGACCTCGAGCCGGGCGAGCCGGAGGGCTGGATCTACGGCAACCGGGCGACGCTGGAGGTCGGCGCGAGCGCCGACGAGGAGCTGCTGTCGCTGCTCTCCTCTCCCAACATCGCCTCCAAGCGCTGGGCCTTCGAGCAGTACGACTACCTCGTCGGCAGCCGCACCGTGCGCCGCCCCGAGCAGGCCGACGCCGCCGTCCTGCAGCTGCCCGAGGCTGGCAACGCGATCGCCGTCTCGATCGACGGCAACGGCCGCCGCGTCGCCTGCGATCCCTACCTGGGGACGATCGAGGCGGTGCTCGAGTGCGCCCAGAACCTCGCCTGCGTCGGCGCCGAGCCGCTCGGCCTGACCAACTGTCTCAACTTCGGAAACCCCGAGAAGCCGACCGGCGCCTGGCAGCTCGACCGCGCCGTCAGCGGTCTCGCCGACGCCTGCAACGCCCTCGGCGTCCCCGTCGTCGGTGGCAACGTCTCCCTCTACAACGAGGGACCCGAAGGTCCGATCTACCCGACCCCGGTGGTGGCGATGGTCGGCGAGCTGCCTGACCCCGAGCAGGTCGCCGGCAGCGGCTTCGCCCGCGAGGGCCACGCGATCGGCCTCGTCGGCCCCTTCGAACCGAACCTCGCCGGCTCGGAGCTGGCGAAGCAGCGCGGCGAGCTGAAGATGGGCCTGCCGCGCGCCGACGTCGACGGCGCGATCAAGGCCTGCGATGTCGTCCGCGCCGCGATCCGCGCCGGCAAGCTCTCCTCCGCCCACGACGCCTCCGACGGCGGCCTCGCCGTCGCCCTCGCCGAGTCGGCGATCGCCGGTGGCATCGGCTGCGAGGCGAACCTCAACCACCTGCGCGAGCGCGGCGCCCAGCCCGAGGAGGCACTGTTCGGCGAGGGGCCCGGCGGCTTCGTCGTCAGCGGCGAGCGGGCGGTGCTCGAAGAGCTAGGCGCGACCCTGCTCGGCGAGGTCGGGGGCGAGACGATCGAGATCGGGGCCGGCGACCGGATGATCTCCATCGGCCTCGCCGAGGCCGAGCGCGCTTGGAGCTCGCTGCCGGCGCAGGCCGAGCGCGGCGACGCCTGAGGCGAGCGCGGCAAGAGCCGCGAAGAGGTAGGCGCTGTCGCTGACCCTCAGCGCCTCGGCCAGATCGGCCGGGTCGCCGACTATCGCGACCAGGATCGCGGTGCCGAGAACGGCGCCGACCTGGCGGAAGGCGGCGTTGACGGCGCTGGCGGTGGCGAAGCGGTCGTCGCCGATGTCGCGGACGGCGGCCGAGCCGAGGGTCGGGAAGGCGAGGCCGATGCCGATCCCGGTGAGGACCGCGCCGGGGAACCAGAGACCGAAATAGTCGGGCTCGGCGCCGGCCGAGCGGAGGACCAGGGCACCGGCGGCGAAGACGATCGTCCCCGGGACGACGACGGTGCGGTGGCCGAAGCGGTCGGCGAGCTTGCCGGCAGGGCCGGAGACGAGGGTGGTCATCGCCGGACCAGGGAGGGCGGCGAGTCCGGCGCTGAGGATGCTGTAGCCCCAGACCGTGGTGAGGAAGAGGACGTTGCCGAGGATCAGCGAGAAGAAGGCGGCGGCGAAGAGCAGCGTCCCGAGGTTGCCGAGCGAGAAGGAGCGGTGGGCAAAGAGCGCCGGCTCGACGATCGGCCGCGGGTGGCGGAGGCTGCGGCCGACGACGGTGCCGAGCAGGAGCGCGGCGGCCGCGAAGGCGGAGAGGGTCCCGGCCGAGGTCCAACCCCAGTCGTTGCCCTCGACGATCCCCAGGGTCACCGCCGCCAGCCCGAGCGCCAGCATCAGCGCCCCGGGCAGGTCGGGGAGGCGGCTGTCGCGAATCGGCTGCTCGGGGAGGAGGAGGCGGCCGGCCAGGAGCAGAGCAGCGCCGAGCGGGAGGTTGACGAGGAAGACGAGGCGCCAGCTGTCGAGTTCGACCAGGGCGGCGCCGAGGGTCGGCCCGGTCGCGGCGGCTGCCGCGGCGGCGGCGCCCCAGAGGCCCACCCCCGTCGCCCGTTTCTCGGCCGGGAAGCTGTCGAGGACGATCGCCAGCGAGGTCGGCGCGATCGCTGCCGCCCCCACTCCCTGCAGGACGCGGAAGGCGATCAGCGTCTCCAGTGAAGGGGCGACGGCGCAGAGCAGGCTTGAGATGGTGAACAGCGCCAGCCCGCCGAGGAAGACGCGCTTGTGGCCGAAGCGGTCGGCGAGGCCGCCGGCGGGGACCAGCAGCGCCGCGATGACGACGAAGTAGCCGTCGAGCACCCAGGACAGCAGACCCCGGCTCGCTTCCGGATAGGAGGCGGCGATGTCCGGGAAGGCGATGTTGGCGATCGTCGTGTCGAGGAAGACGAGGAAAGCGCCGGTGCAGGCGATCAGCACGCCCGCTCTATGCCCGCGGTCATACATCGTGGAGGCGACTATACTATGACGGTGGGCATAACGCGACTAGCCGACGCAAAGGCCATCGAGCCAACCCGTCGCGACGGCCGCGATCGGCTCCTCAACGGCGCCCGCAAGCTGCTTGCCGAAAAGGGCTACGCGGGGATGGAGCTGCGCGACGTCGCCGTCAGCGGCAAGGCTCCCCGCGGCTCGATCTACCACCACTTCCCCGGCGGCAAGAAGCAGCTCGCGGTCGAGGCGGCCGAACTCGAGGGACGGGAAATCCGCGCCGCGATCGAGGGCTCACTGGCCGAGCTCGGTCTCGCCGAGACGCTCGCCACCTTCGGCGAGATGTTCCGCCGCCGCGTCAAGGACAAGCCGGAGCGGCTCGGCTGTCCCTGCGCCGCGGCCGCGCTCGCCCGGCCCGAGGACCCCGCCCTCGCTGCCGCCGCCACCGCCGCCTTCGAAAGCTGGGAAGCCCCGATCGCCGCCGCTCTGCGCGAGGAAGGAGTCGGCAAGCGCGAGGCCGAGAACTTCGCCGGCCTCGTCGTCTCGACGATCGAGGGGGCACTGGTCCGCGCCCGCGCCGCCGCCGACCAGCGCCCGCTCGACTCCGCCGTCGCCGGGCTGCAGCAGGCGCTCCAGTCCCTGCTCGACCGCTAGTGCCGGTTTAGACAAGCAGTCACCCGGGCAACTTCTTCAGTGCACCCTTGGGAAGGGGCGCCGGATGGAGGAGCAAACGTGAAATCCAGTTGGGTGAGACGAGCCGGAGTCTGTCTCGTCGCCTCGGCCTTGGCCGCGGTCGCCCTCGCCGCCTGTGGCGGCTCCTCGGATGAAAGCGGTCCCCCTGAGCTCACCTTCTTCGTCGCGATCCAGCCGGGCGGGACGATCGAGGAAGTCTCGAAACGGTGCTCGGAAGAATCGAACGGCAAATACACGATCACGCCGGAATTCCTCCCCACCGACGCCAGCCAGCAGCGCGAACAGCTGGTGCGGCGGCTCGGCGCTGAGGACTCCTCGATCGACATCGTCGGCATGGACGTGATCTGGACCGGCGAGTTCGCCAACGCCGGCTGGGTCGAAGAGTGGAGCGGAGCGGACAAAAAAGCCGTGACCGAAAACGTCTTCCCCAACGTGATCGAGACCGCTTCGTATGAGGACAAGCTCTACGCGGCTCCGTTCAACACCAACACCCAGCTGCTCTGGTACCGCAAAGACCTCGTCAAACAGCCGCCGAAAACTTGGGACGAGATGATCGAACAGGCCGAAGGGCTGAAAGAAGCTGGCTCGATCCAGGTGCAGGCGAGCCGCTACGAGGGCTACATGGTCCTCGTCAACGCGCTGATCGAGAGCGCCGGCACCGAAATCCTCTCCGGGCCCGAAGAGGTCGACCTCGAACAGGGACCGACCGAACAAGCGCTGCAGGTGATCGGCAAGCTCGCCAACGGCGGCGCCGCCCCACCGAGCCTCTCGACCTCCGACGAGGACAGCGCCCGCCTCGCCTTCGAGGCCGGCGAATCGGCCTTCATGACGAACTACACCTTCGCCTACGCGAGCGCCCAGGCCGAAGCGCCGGAAATCGGCAAAGAGATGGGCTTCGCCCGCTTCCCCCGGGTCGACGCGAGCAAGCCGAGCAAACCGCCGCTCGGCGGCTTCAACCTCGCGGTCAGCTCCTTCTCAGAAAACAAGGACGTCGCCTTCGAAGCGGCGACCTGCCTGGCCAACAAAGACAGCCAGAAAACGGCGGTCGAACTCGACGGCCTGCCGCCCTCGCGCTCCGATCTCTACACCGACAAGAAAGTGACCGAAGCGTATCCCGGCTTCGCCCAGCTGGTGAAGGAATCGATCGAAGAATCGGGCCCGCGGCCGACCACCCCCGCCTACCAGGACGTCAGCCTCGCGGTGCAGCGGGCGCTGCACCCGCCGGACAAGATCGACTCCAGCGACACGGAATCGGTCTATGAGGAACTGAAGTCGAAGGTCGAAGACGCGGTCAAGCGGGAAGGGCTGCTCTGATGAAGAGCGAGCGCACCCGATCTGAGCGCAAACTGGCTTGGATGCTGTGCGCGCCGGCGGTGGTGGCGATGCTGCTCGTCACCGCCTATCCGATCGTCTACGCGGTCATCCTCTCGCTGCAGGACGTCGATCTCCGCTTCCCCGACGAGGGCGGCTTCGTCGGCCTCAGCAACTACAGCGCCGTCCTCAGCTCCGACCTCTGGTGGACGGACATCTTCAACACCGTCTTCATCATGGTCATCTCGGTCTCGATCGAGCTGGTGCTGGGAATGGCGATCGCGCTGGTCATGCACCGGGCGATCTTCGGCCGCGGCGTCGTCCGCACCTCGGTCCTGATCCCCTACGGGATCATCACCGTCGTCGCCGCCTTCGCCTGGCAGTTCGCCTTCTCGCCGGAAACCGGGTTCGTCAACAACCTGCCGCTGATCTCCGACGAAATGGACTGGTTCGGCGGTCGCTTCAGCTCCTTCGCCGTGATCATCCTCGCCGAGGTCTGGAAAACGACGCCGTTCATGGCGCTGCTGCTGCTGGCCGGGCTGGTGACGATCGACGGCCAGCTCTACGAGGCGGCGCGGGTCGACGGCGCCACTGCCTGGCAGCGCTTCACCCGGATCACCCTGCCGCTGATGAAGCCGGCGATCCTCGTCGCGCTGCTCTTCCGCACCCTCGACGCCTTCCGCGTCTTCGACACGATCTTCGTCATGACCCGCGGTGCCCTGGACACCGAATCGGTCTCGATCCTCGGCTACAACCAGCTGATCAGCCGCCTCAACCTCGGCCTCGGCTCGGCGGTCTCGGTGCTGATCTTCCTCTGCGTCTTCCTGATCGCCTTCGTCTTCGTGCGCGGGTTCGGGGCCAAGGTCGAGGAAGGACGACCGGGAGGCTGAGATGGAACGAAGTAGCCGCGACTACGCCCTCTGGACCATCGCCATCGCGCTGGTGGTGATCTTTGCCCTGGTCCCGGTGCTCTGGCTGATCTCGATCTCCCTGAAGCCGCCGGAAGCGCTGACCGACCAGAAGTTCATCCCTGCCGACATCTCCTTCGACAACTACAAGAGCCTGTTCGAAGGCGGGATCGACGACAGCCCCTTCATCAAGCCGCTGATCAACTCGATCGGGATCGCCCTGATCACGACCGCAATCTCGATCGTCCTCGCCTCCTTCTGCGCTTACGCGATCGCCCGCCTCGAATTCCCCGGCAAGCGGGTGATCCTCGCCGGCGCCCTGGCGATCGCGATGTTCCCGCCGATCTCCACCGTCGGGCCGCTCTTCGACATGTGGCGGGCACTCGGGCTCTACGACACCTGGCTCGGTCTGATCATCCCCTACCTCACCTTCTCGCTGCCACTGGCGATCTACGTCCTCGTCGCCTTCTTCCGGGAGATCCCGTGGGAGTTAGAGCAGGCGGCCCAGGTCGACGGGGCGACGCCGTTCCAGGCCTTCACGAAAGTGATCGTGCCGCTGGCGGCGCCGGGCGTCTTCACCGCCGCGATCCTCGTCTTCATCTTCTGCTGGAACGACTTCCTCTTCGCGATCTCGCTGACCAGCTCGGATGCCTCGCGGACCGTTCCCGCCGCCCTCGCCTTCTTCACCGGCGAATCGTCGTTCACCGCGCCGACCGGCTCGATCGCCGCGGCCGCGGTCGTGGTGACGGTGCCGATCATCATCTTCGTACTCATCTTCCAGCGCCGAATCGTCGCCGGGCTCACCGCCGGCGCCGTCAAGGGATAAGGAGCAAACCGATGTCTGAGATAGTCCTCGAAGGAGTCACCAAGACGTTTGCCGACGGCTTCGAAGCCGTCAAAGACATGGACCTCGACATCCAGGACGGCGAGTTCATGATCCTCGTCGGCCCGTCGGGCTGCGGCAAGTCGACGGCGCTGCGGATGATCGCCGGGCTCGAGGACATCTCCAGCGGCGAGGTGAAGATCGGCGGCGAGACCGTCAACGACCGCTCGCCGAAGGACCGCGACATCGCGATGGTCTTCCAGAACTACGCGCTCTACCCGCACATGACGGTGCGCGAGAACATGGGCTTCGCGCTGAAGCTGGCCGGCACCGACAAGGGCGAGATCGACAAGAAGGTCGAGGAGGCGGCACGGACGCTCGACCTCGAGCAGCACCTCGACCGGCGGCCGGCGAACCTCTCCGGCGGCCAGCGCCAGCGGGTGGCGATGGGACGGGCGATCGTCCGCGACCCGAAAGCGTTCCTGATGGACGAGCCGCTCTCCAACCTCGACGCGAAGCTGCGGGTGCAGATGCGGACCGAGGTGGCAAAACTGCAGTCGAAGCTGGAGACGACGACCGTCTACGTCACCCATGACCAGACCGAGGCGATGACCCTCGGCGACCGGGTCGCGGTGATGCGGGCGGGCGTCCTGCAGCAGGTCGGGACCCCGGCCGAGCTCTACGACAACCCCGTCAACCTCTTCGTCGCCGGCTTCATCGGCTCCCCGGCGATGAACTTCATGCCGGGCGAGCTCAACGGCGGCAAGCTGAAGCTGCCGATCGGCGAGGTCGACCTAGGGGACCTCGGCGTCCAGGGCCACGACGGTCAGGTGATCGTCGGCATTCGGCCGGAGAACTTCGAGGACGTCGAGGTGATCGGCGACCTCAAGGAGGAGCGCGGGGTCACCTTCGAGGCCGAGATCGACCTCGTCGAGTCCCTCGGCTCCGACCTCTTCGCCTACTTCCACATCGAGTCCGAAGGCGTCCAGTCCGACCAGCTCGCCGACATCGTCGAAGAGAGCCTCGAGGAAACCGGCGCCGGCGAAATCCGCGAGGGCCACGAGCAGATAGTCGCCCGCCTCGACCCGACCAGCAAAGTCAAACGCCGCGACACCGCCCAGCTCTGGGCCGACACCTCGAAGCTGCATCTGTTCGACCCGCAAAGCGGCGACAGCCTGCGCTCTAAATCGAGTTGAAAGCCCGCATCCGACTTTCGCCCCACTCAGGTGTGGTCAAAATCGGATGCGTCCAATCGTCTGTGACCCAGGGCTGAGCGGTACTTCTGCGGCTCAGTAGGGCGCGTGGAGGTTCTTGAACATCGGGAAGTGCTTGAGGTTCTGCGTTGCAAGGTCTGCGTCGAGCTCTTCCGCGGTTGCGGCGATCACGAGGTCGGCGACGCCGATCCCGGGATGACTTCGACGCCAGCGGCGACCGAGCTCTCCGGCGCGGCGCGCGAGGGTCTCATCAACTGGAATCCAGGCTGCCGAGGCAAAGAGCCTGTTGGCCACTCGACGCTCAGAAGAACGCAGCCCTTGCATCACCTCGATCCGACTGATCTCAGAGCAGACGGGGCGATCTTCGAGTCCGGCGAGGTACTCGAACGCCTGCTCTGAGCCGCGCAACTGATCGACTAGAACGGTGGTGTCGAGGACAACGGTCAACGCTCGAAGTCCGAAAGGCGCTCGGCGTCGCCGCGACGGATCTCCTCGACATACGCCTTGCCCTCTCCTAGGTAGGGAGCTATACCGGCACTGCTCTTTAACGCCTTTTTCCATTGAGCCTTCCAAGCCGCTGAATTCTGGTCCTCCTGCTCGAGGTAGGCATCTACGGCGCGACGGATGACCGTTGAGCGGGAGGTCCCCTCCGCGGCAGCCCGCTCGTCGAGGCGAGCGGCCTGATCCTGATCTAAATAGATCTGGGTACGGCGCATGATGTATGAAGATACATCACCTTCGGGCGGTGACGACCAATCCCACCATCAATTCCGCGGCTTGTTCATCGTCCAGGCTCTGGGCATCGGTGAGGTCCTGCCAGGTGCGGAAGGCGAGGGCGTGGCCGATCGCGGCACGGGTGCGCTTGGCGGCGTTGCCGCGGAGGCCGCGCCCGCGCATGAGGATGTCGGCGGCGATTGCCAGGAACTGGTGGTAGGGCGCGAACTTTTCGGCGACGACGGGCACCGCGTTCTCGTCGCGGAGGAGCTTGTCGATCATCTCGCCGCTGCGGCGGTAGTAGGCGTACATCTCCTTGAGGGCCCGGGCTAGGCGCTCTTCCGGGTCCTCGACCTGCTCCCAGCGGCTGATGTCCGGGGGCGGGTTGTTTTCGGCCCAGTGCACTGAGCAGGCGCCGAAGAGGGCGCGCTCGTCGGGGAAGTGGCGGTAGAGGGTCGAGCGGCGGACGCCGGCGTGCTCGGCGACGGCGCTCATCGTCGTCTGGGCGGGACCGAGGGTGCCGTGGAGCTTCACCGCGCTTTCGGTGATGCGAAGGCGGGTCTGCGCCTCCGCTTCGGCGCGGCGCTTCTTCTCGTACTTTCGTTTTCCGTCGGACATGGGTGTACGGCCAATCTTGACAGATTCGTCAGCGGTCGCTACGTTTTTCGCGAAACAGCAGTGTTCAACGAATTTGAAGGAGATTTGAGATGGCAACGGTTATCGGTCCCGGCGACGGCAAGGCGGGCTTCCTCGGCAGCATCGGGGTGCGGTTCATGATCAACGGCGAGGACGCGGGTGGGGACTTCTCCCTGGTCGAACATCCGCTCTCGCCGCGGGCGCTGGCGGCGCCGCTGCACCGGCACACCCGCGAGGACGAGTACAGCTTCGTGCTCGAGGGTCGGATGGGCGGGCTGCTCGGCGACGAGGTGGTCGAGGCCGGTCCCGGCGAGCTGGTCTTCAAGCCGCGCAACGAGTGGCACACGTTCTGGAACGCGGGGGACGAGCCCTGCCGGATCCTCGAGATCATCGCCCCGGCCGGCTTCGAGCACTTCTTCGAGGAGCTGGTCGACATGGGCGGCGCCCTCGAGGCCGACCCGGAGGAGGTCGCTGCCCTCGCCGCCCGCTACGGGCACGAGCTGAAAATGGAGACCGTTCCCGAGCTGCTGGAGCGCTTCAACCTCGTGGTCGGGGAGCCGATCGCGACGCCGCTCCAGCTCGCCTAGCCGCTCCTCATCCTGCAAATTCCGGCGGTCGGAGACGGACTGCGCAGCCGCAGAGCGTTGCTACTCTCCTGCGGTAGGCAGAGTGTCTTGCCTGCGCGTCCGTCTTCGACCGCAGCGAGGAATACGCGCTTTGACTCCCGACCAGGGGTTCAGCTTCGACCGTGAGGGGCCGCGAGATGAATGCGGCGTCTTCGGCGTATACGCACCCGGGCACGAGGTGTCCCGCCTTGCCTACTTCGGGCTCTACGCGCTGCAGCACCGCGGCCAGGAGTCGGCCGGGATCGCCACCTGCGAGGGCGGAATGCTGACGACGATGCGGGAGCAGGGGCTGGTCTCCCAGGTCTTCTCCGAGGAGAAGCTTGCGGCGCTGCAGGGGGACATGGCGATCGGCCACGTCCGCTACTCGACCACCGGCGGCGGCTCCTGGGAGAACGCGCAGCCGATCTGGCGCGACGACGGCCGCGAGGTCGCCCTCGCCCACAACGGCAACCTCACCAACGCGGTCGAGCTCTGGGGCGAGCTGAAGGAGAAGGGCCTGCACTTCCGCGGCACCTCCGACTCGGAGATCATGGCGGCGCTGCTCTCCTCCCACGACGGCAAGATGATCGAGGACGCCGTCGCCGAGACGATGCCGCGGCTGCAGGGCGCCTACTCGACCGTGGTGATGACGAAGCGGGCGATCGTCGCCTTCCGCGACCCGCACGGGATCCGGCCGCTCAGCCTCGGCCGGCTCGGCGACCGCTTCGTCGTCGCCTCCGAGAGCTGCGCCTTCGACATCATCGGCGCCGAACTGATGCGCGAGGTGCACCCCGGCGAGATGGTCAGCCTGACCGAGCGCGGCCTGGAGACGCGCCAGGTGGTGAAGACCGAGCGCCGGGCGACCTGCGTCTTCGAGCACATCTACTTCTCCCGCCCCGACAGCCGCCTCG
Source organism: Solirubrobacterales bacterium (assembly GCA_035764545.1). Classification (GTDB taxonomy): domain Bacteria; phylum Actinomycetota; class Thermoleophilia; order Solirubrobacterales; family 70-9; genus VAYN01. The sequence continues at coordinate 15,531 of DASTYZ010000126.1, forward strand.
AGGGCAAGGTCCTGCAGCAGAGCCGCGGGCGGATGGGCGAGATCCTCTGGCGCGAGTCGCCGGTCGACGCCGACCTGGTGATCTCGGTCCCGGACTCCGGCAACCCGGCGGCGGCGGGCTTCGCGCGCGCCTCGGGCCTTCCCCGCGACGACGGCCTGATCAAGAACCGCTACGTCGCCCGCACCTTCATCCAGCCCGGCCAAGAGCTGCGCAAACACGGCCTGCGGCTGAAGTTCAACCCCCTTCCGGAGATCGTCGCCGGCCAGCGCCTCGTCGTCGTCGACGACTCGATCGTCCGCGGCAACACCACCCGCCAGATCGTCGGCATGCTGCGCGACGCCGGCGCCAGCGAGGTGCACCTGCGGATTTCGGCGCCGCCGATCCGCAACCCCTGCCACTACGGCGTCGACATGTCGACCCGCGAGGAGATGATCGCCCACAACCGCTCGATCGAGGAGATCGCCGACGAGCTCGAAGCCGACAGCCTCGCCTACCTCTCGATCGCCGGCGTCTACGAGGCGATCGAAGGCGACCCGGCCGAACACTGCGACGCCTGCTTCACGGGGCACTACCCGCTCGGCGACCCCGACCAGGCGGACGGCAAATTCGCCCTGGAGACGATTGCCGCAGCACCGGCAGGGGGCTAGGCTCACGGCCATGCCCCGGCCGCGGTTACGTCTCTGGTTTGCCGCGGCGCTGATCGCCCTCGCGTCCACTGTCGTCCTCGCACCTGCCGCCGCGGCGAAGTTCCGCGGCGCCCAGGACTCGAAGCTGCAGCGGTCGCTGGAGGCGCTCACCAACTCGCCGGTCGGCCCTCCGGGCATCGCCCTCTTCATCGACGGCCGGCACCAGGAATTCCTCTCAGCCGGTAAGGCCGGAGGCGGCCAGGTCCCCTCCCCCACGCAGCGCTTCCGCATCGCCAGCGTCAGCAAGGGGTTCAACGCATACGTCGCCGCGAAGCTGCTCAGCCGAGGCCTCTCCTTCGACACGACCGTCGGCTCGTCGATCCCGGGGACCCTGCCCGCGGCCGAAGCGGTGACCCTGCGCCAGCTACTGCAGCACACCAGCGGCCTCGCCGAGTACATCCAGGCGCCCGCTTTCGGCGAACAGCTGAGCGCTGACCTCACCCGCTACTTCTCCCCGACCGAACTGACCGCCTTCGTCCGCGACGCCCCGCTCGAGTTCGAACCCGAATCGAAGTACCACTACTCCGACACCGACAACATCGCCGCCGCCCTGATCGAGGAGAAGGCGACGGGGATGTCCTACCAGCGGCTGCTGGCTGAGCTCGTCTTCAAGCCGCTGGGGATGCGCAACAGCAGCCTCCCGATCACCGAGAAGATGCCGCGCCCCTTCCTCCACGGCTACGAGGTCGAGCGCGGCAAGAAGCCCGAGGACGTCAGCGAACTGCTGAACCCGGCCGGCGCCTGGGCCTCGGGGGGCATCGTCTCGACCCCGCTCGAGCTCTCCTACTTCGTCCGCTCCTACGTGCCGACGATGCTGCGGGCGACCAGCGGGCTCGCAAGCCGCTTCCGGCCTGGATCGTCCTCACCGCCGGGCCCCGGCCAGAACTTCGCCGGCCTCGGGATCTTCCGCTACCGGACCGGCTGCGGCACCGTCTTCGGCCACACCGGGTCCTTCCCCGGCTACCGCGTCTTCATCGCCGCCAGCGCCAACGGCAAGCGCTCGGTGGTCGTCGTCGCCAATTCCCAGATCGTCCCGGGCGGCGAGGGGTCGCAGAAGATCGCGCGGGCGATCACGAAGGTCCAGGCCGCCGCGGTCTGTCGCGCCCTCGCCTGATAAACCGCCGCTGAGACCGCTCAGCGGCGGCGGTGCTTTTTCTTCTTCACGCAGCGAACCTTGCCGTGGACTTTCTTCTTCTTGAAGCCGCGCTTGCATTTGAGCGGTTTCTTCGGCGGCGTCACCACCGGCGGCGCCGGCGGGGGCGTGACGACCGGCGGCGGCGTCCCTCCCGCGCTGGAAGGCAGCGCCTCGAAGGTGGCGGTGACGTTGGTGTCCGCGTTGACGGCGAGCTGGCAGCGGCCGGTGCCCGAGCAACCCCCGCCCGACCAGCCGGCGAAGGTGGAGCCTGGGGCCGGGCTCGCCGAGAGCACGAGGGCGGTCCCTTCTTCGAAGTCGTGGCTGCAGATCGTGCCGCAGTCGAGCCCCTCGAGGCTGGCGTCGACCGTGCCGGCCCCGTCCCCCAGCCTGCTGATGCTGAGCGTGTGCGGGAGCAGGCCGGCTGCCCGGAGATGGAGGAGGAAGTGGCCGCGGTCGCCGCCGCTTCCGTCGACGGCGAAGCGGTAGGTGGTGCCGGGGACGGTCGTGAAGGCGACGCTACTGCCCTCGTCGCACTCGCCGCTGCCGGCGTCGGTGGTGTCGACCGGCGTCAGGCCATCGACCGAGCTGCCGGTGTAGACGCCGACCAGGGGCTCGAAGCCTCCGGCGCAGACATCGAGCTCGATCATCCAGCTGCGCTGGGGCGTCCAGGTGAACCAGACCGAGTGACCGCCGGCATCGCCGCCGTGGTCGGGCTCGCCGCTCTGCTTGTCGGCGAGCATCGTCGAGCTGGGCCAGTACCAGCCGGGCCGGCCCGGGATCAGCGCCGCATCCTCGAAGTCGTCATTCTCCGCCCGCTCTTCGAGATAGAGGCCGAAGGTCCCCTCCGCCCCCACCTTGCCGTCGACGGCGATCCTGTAGGTCGTGTTCGCCACCGCCTCGAAGCTGAGCTGGCTGCCGGGCGCGCAACTGCCGCTGCCGTTGTCGTTGCTCTGGACCGGGGCGAGGGTCGCGAAGGTGGCGCCGGTGTAGACGGCGAGGAGGGTGTCGAAGTCGCTGTCGCAGGTGTCGACGCTGACCGTGCCGCTGCGCGGAGCGGTCCACTTGAACCAGACGGAGGAGCCGCCGGCGTCGCCGGCGTGGTCGGGCTCCCCGGCCTGCTCTCCGGCGAAGCGGTTCGAGCCTTCCCACTGGGTCGGGAGGCCGCCGCCCAGCGGCTGCGCCTTGCCGATGTCGTCGTTGACCTGCGCGCCTTCGACGATCAGCTGGAAGCTGCCGCTGCTGCCCGCCTTGCCGTCGACCGCGGTCAGGTAGGTGGTGCCGGCGGTGGCGGTGAACTGGGCGACGCTGTCGGTGGAGTGGCAGCCTTTCCGTCCCTGCCCGTCATCGCCGCCGGCGACCGGGGTCAGGCTGCCGACGGCCGTTCCGGTATAGACGCCGACGAGGGTGTCGAGGCCCGCTTCGAAGGTGCAGGTCTGGGCGACGACCGGGCCGCTGCTGGGCGCGGTCCAGGAGAACCAGAGCGAGTGACCGCCGGCGTCGCCGCCGTGGTTCGGCTCGCCGCTCTCCTTGCTCGCCAGCTTCGTGAAGGCGGTGGGCGAGATGGCGGGGAGCCCTTCGAAAAGCTCCATCGCATTCTCCAGATCGTCGTTCTGCGGCGCGTCTTCGAGCCCGAGGACGTAGCCGCCCTCGCTGTCCTTGGTGTCGACGGCGATCCAGTAGGTCGTCCCGGCCGTAGCCGTGAACACCACCTCGCTGTTGCCCTCCGCTTCGTCGCAGAGTTGGTTCTGGCTGACGCGCGGCACGTCGTCGTTGGCCGCTACCTGCGCGAGGCTGCCGAGCGCGCCGCCGGTGTAGACGGCGAGGAGGGTGTCCACGCCCGGAGCGCGACCGCAGGCGTAGAAGTCGACGGGACCGGTCTCCGTCGCGGTCCAGTTGAACCAGACCGAGTGACCGCCCGGGTCGCCGGCGTGGTTCGGCTCGCCGCTCTCCTTGCTCGCGAAGCGGGTCGAGCCCGAAGCGGACGTGGGAGCCGGACCGAGATCGTGGTTCGAGGAGAAGTCGTCGTTCGCCGGCGGCCCGTGCAACTCGAGTGAGAAGAAGCCCTCGCTGTGGTCTTTGCTGTCGACCGCGATCCTGTAGGTGGTCCCGGCGACGGCGTCGAAGGCAACCTCGCTGCCGGCTTCCTGGCAGGCGCTCTGCGAGTCGTCGCTTGCCGCCACCGGGACGAGGCTGGCGAGGCTGCTGCCGGTGTAGACGGCGAGGAGGGTGTCGGGCGCTTCTTCGAAGTACGGGCAGGCCGAGATCGAGACCGGCCCGCTGCTGGGCGCGGTCCAGGAGAACCAGACCGAGGCGCCCCCGGGTTGGGCGGCGTGATCGGGCTCTCCGGCCTCCTTGGTGGCGAGGGAGTTGGAGTGCCCGATCGAGATGTTGAGGCTGTCCGGCAAGACCCGCGGGTCGGCGAAGTCGTCGTTTTCAGCCGGAGCTTCGATGCTGAGGCTGAACCGTCCCTGCGCGTCGCCCTTGCTGTCGACCGCGATCTTGTAGGTGACCCCGTTGACCACGTCCAGCCCCAGTTCGCTGTTGCTGCTGCGACACCAGGAGCGGGGGCCGTCGTCGTTCGCGGCCACCTGGGTGAGGCCGCCGAGGCTGCTGCCGGTGTAGACGGCGAGCACGGTGTCGAGGTCGATCCCTTCGGGGCTGCAGGTCGCGATCCGGACGCGGCCGCTGGTCGGCGCGGTCCACTCGAACCAGACCGACTGCCCGCCCGGGGCGCCCGCGTGGTCGGGCTCCCCAGACTGCTTGGTCGCCCTTTCGTTGGTGACCTGCGAGGCGAAGGCGGGAAGCGTCGCTGCGATGAAGCGCGGCGAGTCGAAGGCGTCGTTGGCGGGGCGCCCTTCGAGCCGCAGCTCGAACCTGCCGCTGCTGCCGTTGGCGCCGTCGACCGCGATGCGGTACGTCGTGCCGGCGACGGCTTCGAAGGCCACCGCGCTATCGCTGCCGCGGCAGCCGCCGGGGCCGAAGGGGGCGCTCGTTTCGTCGTTGGCGGCAACCTCGGTCAGGGAATCGAGCTGGGAGCCGGTGTAGACGGCCAGCACCGCGTCGAGGCGACTGGAGGTCGTGCAGGTGAAGATCCGGACCGGTTCGGAGGCCGACGGGGTCCAGTTGAACCAGACCGAGTGACCGCCCGGGTCGCCGGCGTGGTCCGGCTCCCCCGACTCCTTGCTGGCGAGCTTGGTCGTGCTGAACACGTTCTGGGGCATGGCCGCGGCGACGACCTGCGCCTCGGCGAAGGCGTCGTTTGCGGGCGGTCCGGCGAGCTGGAGCGTGAAAGTGCCCGCGCCGCCTTCCTTGCCGTCGACCGCGATCCAGTAGGTCGTTCCCGCCACTGCCTCCCATTCGGCCTGGGGCTGTTCGGAGAAGAAGCAATCGGGTGCGAAGGGGCTGGCATTGGAGGCGACGGGGGTGAGGGCATCGACGCTCGACCCGGTGTAGACCCCGACCAGCGGCTGGAAGCCGCCGAAGCAGCCGCCCAGCGCCGTGACCGAGACGGGACCGTCGCTGGGAGGCGTCCAGGAGAACCAGACCGAGTGACCGCCGGCGTCGCCGGCGTGGCTGGGCTCGCCGCTCTCCTTGCTGGCTTCCAGGTTGGTGCCACTGACGGAGCTGGGGGATTCGGAAAGCAGGGTCGCGTCAGCGAAGGCGTCGTTCTCGGGGGCATCGGCGCGAGCCTCTGCTCCCGAAAGGAGGAGCGCCAGGAGCACGGAGGCGAAGGCAAAGAGCCAGCGGCTCGAAATCGACCTGCCTGCAGTACTCAATTCTCCCCCTGGCGTTTGAAGGTGCCTGCCGCGCACCGGACTTTAGAGGGAAATCGGGCTGCCACCGCCGAATATTCCTTTCGCAAAAGCGCGGCCTGGGGCCGAACGCAGTTGTCCCCGCATACCGGGGACAACTGCGTTCGCCTTGCCTACGGGATTGCGACAAGATGCGCGCGTGAGCGCCTTTCGGATCGTCGTCCTCGCCTCGGGCAGCGGCACCAACCTGCAGGCGATCCTCGACGGGCTGCACGGGCAGGGGCTGGTCGAGGTGGTCGGGGTGGGGTCGGACAAGCCCGGGGCCGGGGCGCTGGAGCGCGGCCGGCGGGCCGGGGTCGAGACCGCCGTCTTCCCCGCCGGCGACTACGAGGACCGGGCGGCGCGCGACGAGGCAATGGGCGAGTGGATCGAGTCCCGGGAGGCCGACCTGGTCGTCCTCGCCGGCTACATGCAGCTGCTGAGCCCCGCCTTCGTCGCCCGCTTCCGCAACCGCGTCGTCAACATCCACCCCGCCCTGCTGCCGGACTTCCCCGGCCTCGACGCGATCGGCCAGGCGCTCGACGCCGGGGTCGAGACCACCGGCGTCACGGTCCACTTCGTCGACGAGGGGGTCGACACCGGCCCGGTGATCGCCCAGCGCGAGGTGCCGGTCCCGGCCGGCGTCGCCCGCACCGAGCTGGAGGCGGCGGTCCACGCCGTCGAGCACGAGCTCTACCCGGAGGCGATCCGCATGATCGCGGAGGGCAGGGTTAGGATCGACCCCAGCGACCCGCGCAAGGTCGCGATCGAATGAGCGACCCCGCCACCGACACCCAGCAGGAGAGCCTCGGCGACGGCCAGGTCCAAGTCCGCCGGGCGCTGATCTCGGTCTCCGACAAGACCGGGGTCGCCGACTTCGCCAAGGGGCTGGCGGCGCTCGGGGTCGAGATCCTCTCCACCGGCGGCACCGCGACGGCGCTGCGCGAGGCGGGAATCGAGGTCACCGACGTCTCCGAGTTCACCGGCTCCGAAGAGATTCTCGGCGGCCGGGTGAAGACGCTGCACCCGCGGCTGCACGCGGCGCTCTTGGCGCGGCGCGGCGACCCGGAGCACGTGGCAACGCTGGAGCGCGAGGGGATCGAGCCGATCGACGTCGTCTGCGTCAACCTCTACCCCTTCGAGCAGACCGTCGCCGGCCACGAGGTCGAGCACGACGTCGCGATCGAGAACATCGACATCGGCGGGCCGACGATGATCCGGGCGGCGGCGAAGAACCACGAGAGCGTCGCCGTGATCGTCAAGCCGGAGTCCTACGACGCCGTCTGCGCCGAGCTGGAAGAGAGCGGCGGCGAGGTCTCCGCCGCCACCCGTCACTGGCTCGCCAATGAGGCCTTCGCCCAGACCGCGCGCTACGACGCCGCGATCAGCCGCTGGTTCTCGATGGAGTACGAGGACTTCCCAGAACACCTCGCGGTCGCTTACGAGAAGGTGCTCGACCTCTCCTACGGCGAGAACCCGCACCAGCGGGCGGCCCTCTACGCCGAGCAAGGGCTGCGCAGCCACATCCTCTCGCGGACCTCGAAGCTGCACGGACGGGCGCTCTCCTTCAACAACGTCCTCGACCTCGACTCGGCCCGCAGCCTGGCGAGCGACTTCGAGGAGCCGGCCTGTGTGATCGTCAAGCACAACAACCCCTGCGGGGTGGCGGTCGGCGCCGATGCGCTCGAGGCCTACCTGAAGGCGCTGGCCTGCGACCCGGTCTCCGCCTACGGCGGCGTCATAGCGCTCAACCGCCCGATCGGCCAGGAGCTCGCCGAGAAGCTGCACGAGAACTTCGTCGAGGTGCTGAGCGCGCCCGGCTACGAGGACGGCGCCATGGACGTCCTCACCCAGAAGGAAGCGATCCGGATCCTCTGCGAGGAGGAGCGCCGCCAGCCCGACCCGCGCGAGCGCGACGTCAAGCGGGTGCAGGGCGGGCTCCTCGTCCAAGACCACGATGGCGACCCGGAGCCGCGGGAGATCATGGAGGCGGTCACCGGCAACGAGCCGAGTGAGGAGCAGTGGCAGGACATGCTCTTCGCTTGGACCGTCAGCCGCCGCGTCCGCTCCAACGCGATCGTCATTGCCAAGGGCGGCGCCACCCTCGGCATCGGCGCCGGCCAGATGAGCCGCGTCGACTCCGTCCGCCTCGCCGTCGAGAAGTGCCGCGAGGCCCGCGGCGCCGAGGCCGACCAGCTCTTAGCCGGCTCCGCCCTCGCCTCCGACGCTTTCTTCCCCTTCGCCGACGGCCCCGAGCTGGCGATCCAAGCCGGCACTACCGCCGTGATCCAGCCCGGCGGCTCCAAACGCGACGCCGAGGTGATCGAGGCCTGCGAGCAGGCAGGCGTCGCGATGGTCTTCACCAAGCACCGGCACTTCCGGCACTAACTGCTGTTGAAACTTTGACGCCGTACCGACGGGAGTTGGTACGACGGCAGTAGCTCTGCTTAGGGTATGAGCATGTCCGCTAATGGGAATGCTTCTAGTACTAAGAAACCATGGATGCCCGCACGACTCATTCCAGTTGCCGGGATCAGGGGGCAGGACGAGCAGGAGATACGAGCCGCCTCCTCCCTCCTTGCAGTCATGGGAGCGGTCGATGAGTTCGGTCGCTCTCTGTTGAAGGAGATCGGTGCGCCCGCGGGGCGAATCACTACCTACACGGAGGTGCCGCTCGAAGACGCCGAAGGGAAGACCTGGAGGCCAGACGGAGCCATCACCGTTGAGCGAGGAAAGACTTCATGGAAATGTCTCGTCGAGGTGAAAACTGGAAATGCCCCCCTAGGCTCCGACCAGGTTTCGAAATACCTCGACCTCGCGCGAGAACACGGGTTCCAGGCACTGCTCACCATCTCGAACCAGATCAGCAGCAGCCCCGAAGACGTACCAGTGACGGTGGACAAGCGGAAGCTGCGGTCCGTACAGCTTCGGCACCTTTCTTGGTGGCGAATCCTGACCGAGGCGATCATGCAACACCAGCATCGGGGCGTCCGCGACCCCGACCAGGCCTGGATCCTTGGGGAGTTGATCGCCTATCTGGAGCATGAGAAGTCAGGGGCCGTCGGCTTCGAAGACATGGGTCAGAGCTGGGTGCAGGTCCGAAACTCGGCTCGCGACGGGACGATCCGGTCCACGGATCCAGGAGTACAGGACGTAGTCGAGCGGTGGGAGCAGTTCGTCGAGTACATGTGCCTCGGCCTCAGTCAGGACCTGGGAGTCCAAGTCCTCTCGGCGCAATCGAGAGCGCGGGATGGAAAAGCATGGGCAGATTCGCTGATCAAAGACCTTGAGAGCGGCGGAAGCCTTTCCGGCTCATTTCGTGTCCCTGGAGCGGTCGGACCCATCGAAGTAGAAGCCGACCTCCGCGCCCGGCTGACCCGGGTGAGTGTGAAAGTCACCGCCCCGAAGGAGGGTCGTCCCCAGACGCGGATCAACTGGATCTTGCGGCAACTCGGGAAAGCTCCAGACGACCTCCGCGTTGAAGTTCAGTTCGCCCGGACCAAGGAGACCACGGCGCTACTCCTGAAGGATGCGAGGGAGGACCCCGCAGGAATGTTGTCCCCTACCGACCCCAAGCGCGAGCCTCGTAGCTTCACGCTTTCGCTGGCACGACCGCTGGGAACGAAGCGCGGACGGGGCGAGCGATCCTTCGTTCTCGAGACGCGCCGGCAGGTGGTCAGCTTTTACGGAGACCTGGTTGAGGGCCTAGTCGAGTGGCGTCCTAAAGCCCCCAGGCTTCCAACCGAGAAACCAGCCGAGGAGGGCGACCCACGGCGAACGATCCCGCCGGTTTCCGACCAATCCGCATCGCCGCAAGCTACGCCGGACAGGCCTCATCAGGTCACTCATACCTTCGCCCCTACCTGGGCGTCCCCCGCAGACGACTGATCAGCGCCGAGTCGAAGCTGGCAGCCGATGGCTCAGTCTGGGTCATCGGCGGCTCGATAGGCGACGAAGCTGTCATTGGCGGGTTGAACGCTCAGGACCATGATGCAGGGCATGGAAAATCTTTCTCTTCAGCACTGGCTCGCTTGCACAGTTGGACTTTTGCTGGTGCTTCTCGCATCGACTGTTGTGGCTGATCAGTCCTCTGCTGCTTGGCCAGGACGAAACGGCGCGATCGCTTTCGCGCGGTCGAGCTCCGCGCGCAGCCCGTCTGACATCTGGATCCAGGCTCCCTCCGGGAAGCAGCGGCGGCTGACCGCCAGCGCCGGGGTGGAAGAGACCTCGCCGGCCTTCTCGCCTGACGGCCGCCTGATCGCCTACGTTCGCCGGGAGGGCGAAGACGCGGACATCTGGCTGATGAGGAGCGACGGCACGGAAAAGCGGGTCGTCGTCGATACCGCGGCGGACGACCTGCAGCCTTCGTTCTTTCCCGGTGGGCGCAGCCTCGTCTTCACCATCTATGACGAAGGGAATTGGACCGTGGACTCTGTCCGCATCGACGGCGGCGGCATGCGCCCCCAGGTCTTCGACGGCAGCTCTCCCGTCGTCTCGCCGAACGGGCGCTGGCTCGCCTACTCGCGTGAGGGCGACGGTGGCGGCATCGGCCTGCGCGATCTCCGCACCCGGGAGATCAGCCGGTTGACCAAGGGCAGTGCCCAGGAACTCGACTTCTCCCCCGACGGCCGCCGGCTCGTCTTCACCGGCCAGCGCCGGTGCGGCTCGGGTGATCGCCAGCTGCGCTTCGCGCTCCTCTCGGTTGGGTTGTCCGGCGGGCAGCCGCGCTTCCTGCGGCGCAGCTGCGAGCGGGAGTTCATCTCACCCGCCTGGTCCCCGAACGGGGGGAAGATCGTCTTCACCAACAAGACCTTCGAAGGCGGCAAGCTGCACTTCCAGCTGGCGATGATGACCGCCGGCGGCACCCCCACCGCCGGCGCCCCAGCCCACCGTCCCGGCACCGAGGAGATCTTCCCCGCCTGGCAGCCGCTGCGCTAAGCCTGGCCCGCCTGCTGGCTCAGCGCCCGCTGTTCCTCGCTCGCCCGCATCACGTGCTTGCAGACCTCTTGGGGGTCGTCGGTGACGACGAGGAGCTCTTTGTCGCCGAGGGAGATCAGGCCGTGGTCCTCGAGGCCGCGGTCGATCCACTCCAGCAGCGGGTCCCAGAACTCGGAGTCGACGAGGATCGTCGGGAAGGCGTTGATGCGGTGGGTCTGGATCAGGGTCAGGGACTCGAACATCTCGTCGAGGGTGCCGAAGCCGCCGGGCATCATTACGAAGGCGCGGGCGAAGCGGACGAACATCAGCTTGCGGGCGAAGAAGTAGTGGAATTCGTAGCTGCGGTTGACGTAGGGGTTGACGTGCTGCTCGTGCGGGAGTTCGATGTTGAGGCCGACCGATAGCCCGCCCGCCTCGGCGGCACCGCGGTTGGCGGCCTCCATCAGCCCCGGCCCGCCGCCGGTGATCACCGTGTAGCCGTGGTGGGTGAGGCAGGCCGCGGTCTCGCGGGCGAGCTCGTACCAGCGGTGCCCCTCCTCGACCCGGGCCGAGCCGAAGATCGAGACCCCTTCGTCGATGTCGCGCAGGGCGTGGAAGGCGCCTTCGACCTCTTTGTGGATGCGGTCGAGGCGGCGTTCGTCGTCGCTCTCCTTGTCGGCCGGGACGCGCAGCAGGTGGCGGTCGTGACGCCCCCCGTTCCCGTTTGCTCCGCCCTCGCCTGCCATCGCTCAAGTAGAGCACAGACCGAGTGGACGATCTCCTTGGTCAAGGTTTCTGTTGCTTCGGTCCTAAGCCGCCTCTATGGTCGGTGTGCACTCAGTGAGTTGTCGGTAGGGGCGCTGTCTGCAAACCAATTGGAATTCCAAATAGAGGGAGAGTCACATGGAGAGCAGCAGCGCCGCCGGAAGAGACCGGCGCAGAGTGGAGGAAAGGCAACCGACGGGATGGACCGTCTTTGCCGGCGTCCTCCTGTTCCTTGTCGGATCGCTCGACGCCCTCTGGGGCCTGGCGGGGATCCTCAACGACGAAATCGTCTTCGTCGGAGGCCAGGGAGTAATCGTCGCCGACGTCACCACCTGGGGCTGGGTACACCTGATCCTCGGCTCGATCGTCGCGATCACCGGCATGGGCCTCTTCGCCGGTGCCAACTGGGCACGGATGGCGGCGATCTTCTTCGTCACCATCAACGCGATCGCCCAGATCGTCTGGTTCCCCGCGGCACCCCTGTGGGCGTTCCTGATGATCCTCCTCGACGTCACGATCATCTACCAGCTGACCGCCCGCTGGGAGGAATAAGTCGTCTAGGGGCGCGGGGCTGAAGCTGAGTCCTGCGCCTTGGCCTCTGCGGCCGCGGTGAGATCGGCGGAGATCTTCACCGCGGCCGAGAGGAGCGGCGCCGCCAGGACCAAGCCGACGGTCCCGAACAGGCAGCCGCCCGCGATCGTCACGATCAGAACGGCCAGCGGGTGCAGTTGCAGCGCCGCCCCGTAGGCGACCGGCTGGACGAGCTGCTGGAAGACGCCGTTGGCCAGCAGCACGATCACGGCCAGCGCCGCGGCTGCCTCGGGGCCGGAGCCGCCGAGGGCGATGAGGACGGCGAAGACGCCGGCGGTCCAGGCGCCGATGTAGGGGACGTAGCCGCCGAGGAAGGTGACGACCGCGATCGTCCCGGCCAGCGGGACGCCGAGCACGAGCGAGCCGACGCCGACGATCAGCGCGCTCCAGGCGGCGACGATCGTGACCCCGAGGAAGTAGCCGCGCATGCTGCCGGAGATCCGGCCGAGCATCGAGTGCGCGGCCGCGGGGGGCATCCCCAGGTGGCGCTCGACGAAGGCGCCGATCGTCGGCGCGTCCTTGAGCAGGAAGAAGAGGCTGAGGGCGGTGAAGGAGAGGAAGACGGCGAGGCCGGCGAGCCGGTCGACGCCGCCGAGCAGCCCCTGGGTGAGGGCCTGGAAGGCGCTGCTGACCGAAGCGCTCGCCTCGGAGTTGGCATCGGCGGCGGTGGGCGCCTTCACCCCGAGGTCCCGCGCCCAGGACTCGATCTGGCTCGCCCCTTCCCGGAGGCGTTCGGAGAGGCCGTCGGCCTGGCTGGCGATCCCGGTGAGGACGATCAGGCCGACGCCGAAGGCGAGCGCGAGGATCGCCACCAGGACCAAGGCCGCGCCGATCCCCCGCGGCAGGCCGTGCCGGCGCAGCCAATCGACCACGGGCGAGGCGACCGAGGCGATGATCGCGGCGGTGATCACCGGCATCACGATCGTCTCGGTCAGCGAGAGCAGCCAGATCAGCCCGACCAGGGCGGCGCCGACGCCGACGAGGAGCCAGGCCGAGAAACCGAGGTCGCGCAGCCACGCCGGCGCGGTGAAGAGCCCGCTCAGCTCGCCGGGCTCGATTTCGACGAGCTCGTCCTTCGTGGGAGGCTTTCTCATTCGACGCATGCGCACCTCAGACACCATCACCTATGTCGGACACGGGACCGTGCTGATCGACGTCGACGGCACCCGCCTGCTGACCGATCCGATCCTGCGCAACCGGGTCGGGCCGCTGGTCCGCCACGGCGCCCGGCCCGGGCCGGAGACGACGGAGGGCCTCGACGCGGTCCTGGTCTCCCATCTGCACCGCGACCACGCCGACCTCGGCTCGCTGCGCCGGCTCGACCGCGGGGTGCCGTTGCTGGTGCCGGCGGGGGCGCGGGAGTTCTTCGCGCGCGTCGGCTTTGAGTCCATCACCGAGCTGGCGCCTGGTGAGTCCAGCCGCGTCGGGCAGCTGACGGTGACCGCGGTGGATGCCCACCACGACGCGGGCCGGCGCCGCTTCGCCAAGGAGGCGGAGGCGATCGGCTTCCTCGTCAACGGCTCCCGCAGCGTCTACTTCGCCGGCGACACCGAATACTTCGCGGGAATGAGCGACCTCGACCCCGAGCTCGACCTGGCGCTGCTGCCGGTCTGGGGCTGGGGGCCGAGCCTCGGCGCGGGACACCTCGATCCCGCTGGCGCGGCCCGCGCCGCCGCCGCGATCTCGCCGCGGCTGGCGGTGCCGATCCACTGGGGCACGCTCTTCCCTTTCGGCCTCGACCGCTTCAAGGATGAGCGGCTGCGTCAACCGGGGCACGAGTTCGCCGAGCGGCTGCAGGAGCTGGCGCCTCACGTCGAGACCCGCGTCCTCTCGCCGGGGGAATCGACCTCGCTCGCATAGGAGGTCTGTCCCAGCCCGGCGAGCCAGCCGCGGAAGATCCGGTGCACCCGCTCGGCGCCGACGACCTCGGGCTCCGGCCACTCGAGCTCGCTCGGGTGCAGCACGAACGGATAGCTCTGGGTGCCGCCCATGCCGCCGTGGGAGCCGACCAGCTCCTCGAAGGCGGCGACCTCGCCGAACTCGGGCCAGTAGGTGCTGTTGAGCATCAGGTCGGCGCAGTGCGGGAAGCCGTCGGTCCGGCGCAGGTGGTCGGCGGCGTTGGGGCCGAAGGGCGCCAGCGGGTCCTCCCCCTCCACCCGGCCCTCATCGAGGAAGTGCGTGCCGCCGGCGCCGATCGCCAGCGCCCCCGCGCGCTCGGAGCGGACGAGGATGAAGCCGATGCCGGGGTGGTCGCGCAGGGCCGGGATCAGCCGCGGGTAAAGCGCCTCGATCCGCTCGAGGCTGTCCCGTCCCGGCTCGCGCGGGAAGCTGATCAGGCCGAGGCAACCCGAGGCCATCACCGAGAGCTCCGGCAGCTCGCCGTCGTGGGTCTCCTCGATCTCGCGGCGGTTGTCGGCGCCGAGGGTGACGGCGCCGTCGGCGCGGCGATCGCGCGTTGCCGCGCGGACGGTGCGGGCCGCCATGGTGTCGTCCCGCGCCACCTCGGTCAGGCCGGCGCTGAGGTAGGAGAGGGCGTCGTCGTCTCCGTCTTCGGCGGCGACGACGCTCTTCGCGTCGCAGGCCTGGCGGACCAGCTCCTCGAGCGTCTGCTCGTAGCGGTCGCGGAAGGTTTCGCCCTGGGACTGGCCGTGGTCGGAGAGGACGACCAGCCGGTAGGGCCGCGGCGCCTCGGCGCAGGCGGTGGCGATCCGGGCGATCTGGCGGTCGAGGTCGCGGAGCACGGCAAGCGCGTCGTGGCGCTCAATCCCCGAGTGGTGGGCGACCTCGTCGTAGGCGAGGAAGGTCGTGTAGATAACGGGCCGCCCGGCGAGGACGTCGCCGATCACCGTCGCGACCTGGAGGTCGCGCTGGACCACCGTCCCCCAGGCGCGGGCGAAGACGTAGGAGCGGCCGCGGTGCATCCGCGGACGGACGTCGTCGCGCACCTGGCTACGGGCGGCCCTCCGCTCGCGGACGACATCGGCGATGACCAAGGCGAGGGTCCGCGCCGCCGCGTAGGGACGGGCGAAGTAGGCGGCGTAGTCCTTGCCGATCGGGCGGCGGCGGCGCAGCGCCGTGCTCATCGTCAGCATCGAGTGCGGCGCGTCGCCGGAGAGGATGTTGGCGCGGCTGGCCCCGTCGGCGTGCAGCAGCCCGCGCCCGTCTGAGTGCCGGCGCTCGATCTCTTCGGCGTCGCGGGGGTGGTTGGTGACGATCGCCGCGCCCCGCTCCTTCTCCCACCAGCGGAAGGCCGGCATGTCCTCGTTGGAGCCGTGCAGGAGTCCCGCCTGGCAGGCGCCGGTCTGCGAGGACCAGTCGGTCTCCCAGCAGCGCAGCCGGTGCGAGCCGCCCCGCACCCAGCTCGCCAGGGTCGGCGCGCTGCCATCCTGCAGCGCCCGGAAGAGGACATCGTGGGCGAGGCCGTCGATCTCGAGGAAGAGGACGCCGGGGACGTCGCTCTCGACCACCTGCTTGCGGCGGCGCGCCTGGCGGCGGACGACGTTGCGGTGCCAGGCTTCGTCCTCGTCGATCGCCAGCAGTGAGTAGATCGCTGCGGTGAGGCCGGCGACGAGGACCGTGATCACGACCCCCTCCCAGACGGTGGCGACTTCGGCCCCGGGCAGGAGGTCGATCGCGAAGCCGACGAGGAGGCCGTTGAGGACGAGCGCCGCGAGGCCGAGGGTCATCACCGTCAGCGGCAGGGCGAGGCGGGCGAGCAGCGGCCAGACGAGGGCGTTGAGAAGACCAATCACGGCCGCCGCACCCAGCGCCGTCGCGGCGCCGTCGAGGACGAAGCCCTCCAGCACCTCGGAGAGCAGCAGCAGGATGACGGCGTCGAGGAGGAGGACGAGGACGCCCCGCCGGATCGTCGCCAGGCTCACGCCGCCTGCCCCGCGGCTGGGACCTCGCCGGCGCCGACGGCGTCGCGCACGCGCTGGAAGTCGGCTTCGTTCTGGTCGGCGTAGGACTCGGCGAAGCGGGCCAGGGCCTGGTCGAAGCCGTCGCCCTTGCCAAGGTAGGAGGCGATCGCTACGCGCTCGCCGGAGCGGGCGTGGGCGCGGGCCAGCGCTTCGCCGCAGAGGGCGCCGTAGAGGCCGAGTTCCCGCGCCGACATCAGGGCGACGTCGGCCGAGCCCTTGCCGTCCCAGAGCTGGCGCATGTAGAAGCAGCGCTTCTCGCCGTCGGGCGCCTGGGCGGAGAACCAGCCGAGGAAGACGTCGCCGGCGGCCTGCATCAGCCGCTGGCCCTCGACCACGCGCTGGCCGTGGTCGGGGTACGGGCTGGCGCCGAGGTGCTCCTCCAGCACCGAGGGTCCCGCTTCCTTCGCCTGCAGGAAGAGCGGGTCGCCGGCGTCCCGGCCGAGCAGCAGCACGATCCAGGCGCGGGTGCCGACGCTGCCGACGCCCACCACCTTGCGGGCTGCGTGGACGTAGCGGTAGGAGGCGGCGAGGTGGCGGCGGTCGGGGCTGAGGGACTCGCGGTAGGCGTCGAGCACCGCCCGCAGCCGCGCCTCGGCGTCGGCGGCGTCGGTCAGTTCCTCGACGGGCGTGATCAGCGGCGGGTCGGCGGCTATCCGCAGCTCGCCGCCCTCCTCGTAGGTCAGCTTGCCGAGCGCCCGCAGGCTGTCCTTGGCGCGCGCCTTGTCGAGGTTGCGCTCGATCTGGCGATAGCGGCGCTTGTCGACCTGCGAGCGCAGCCCGCCCAGGGCAGACTCGACGTCGAGCCGCGAGTACCAGACGTCGATGTTGCGCATCGCCGCGAACCTCCGCATCGAGGCCCTGTAGGCGGCCACCGCGGTGGCGGTCGCCCGCCGCCTCTCCCCTTTGCCGAAGCCCCGATCCCGGCCGGCGATGGCGATGCTGGCGGCGAGCCGCTTGACGTCCCACTCGAACGGCCCGCGGCAGGTCTCGTCGAAGTCGTTGCAGTCGAAGACGAGGCGGCGGTCGGGGGCGGAGAAGATCCCGAAGTTCGAGAGGTGCGCGTCCCCGCACAGCTGCGCCTCCAGCCCCACCGCCGGAGCCTGCGCCAGGTCGGCCGCCATCAGCGTCGCGGCGCCGCGGAAGAAGGTGAATGGCGAGGCGAGCATCCGCTCGTAGCGGAGCGGAACAAGCTCGGCGACGCGGCTCTCGTCCTGCTGCCGGAGGATCGGCACCGGGTCCCGGGACCCGACCGCGCACTCCTCGTGGGCGCCGCGAGGCACAGCCCCACGCGCCGCCTTGCCCTTGGCGGCCTGATCTGCGGCGTCGATCTCCTGGTCGGCGTTGGGCACGGGGGGCAGTCTCCACCCCCGCAGAGGGCAAAGCAACCGCGGGGGACGCGGAGGCTCGGGATCGGACAGTTAAGTTTTTAAAATAATCTGCGCGTTTGGGAAGTTTTAGGGTTACGGTCGGCGCATGCCGGAGATCACGGACAAGCCGCCCGCCGACACCCGCAAGGAGCTCGAAGCGCTCTCCGCGCAGCTCGATCGCGACGTCCCCAAGCGGAGCAAGGACAACCTCCTCGTCGCGACCTGGAACATCCGCGAGTTCGGCGGGCTCACCGACAAATGGCACTCAGACCAGAAGGACAGCCCGAAACGCGACCTCCACGCGCTGGCCTGCATCACCGAGATCGTCTCCCGCTTCGACGTCGTCGCGATCCAGGAGGTGCAGACCGACATCCGCGCCCTGCGCCACATGCTGAAGGCGCTCGGGGACGACTTCACGGTGATCCTCACCGACGCGGTGGAGGACGACAAGGGCGGCCATGAGCGCCTCGCCTTCGTCTTCAACAGGAAACGGCTCGAGGTCTCCGGCCTCGCCTGCGAGCTGGTCGTCCCGCTCAACTGGACGAAGAAGAAGAAACCGAAAGCCGGGATCGACCAGATCGCCCTGCAGCGCCAGTTCGCCCGCACGCCCTACGCGGTCGCGTTCAAGAAGGGGAACTGCACCTTCATCCTGGTCACGCTGCACGTGATCTGGGGCACGGGCCCGCAGGCGATCCCGGAACGAACCGAGGAGCTCTCCTCGATCGCGACCTGGCTTCGCTCCTGGGCCGAGGACACGAACAACTGGGACCAGAACCTGATCTGCCTCGGGGACTTCAACATCGACCGGCAGGGCGGAGACCTCTGGAAAGCCTTCACCTCCACCGGCCTCACCACCCCCGACCCGATCGCCAAACCGCGCATCATCGGCGGCAAACCGCTGGAGGGCTTCTACGACCAGATCTCCTGGTTCGTCGACGAAACCGACGGCAAGAAGCCGCTCCTCTCCCTCACCTTCACCGGCAACGCGAACATGTTCGACTGGAGCGAGACCGCCCTCGCCAAGTCCGGGATGACCAGGAGCCAGAAGTCCTACCGGATGTCAGACCACTTCCCCCTCTGGGTCGAGTTCTCGACGAAGTCCTAGCGGTCACACCCTCTAGCCGCGCGCCTTGCAGAGTGAGCGCCTGGATATAACGTTGCAGTTTGCCACGTTATATCCATGGCTGCTACATTGGTTCGGATACAACGTTGCAGAACACCACGTTTCATCCAGGACCACGAGCATGCCAGGCGCTCTCTACAACCGACTTGCCGATCTCGCCTCCGAGAACTACGGCTACCTCACGACCGAGGAAGTCGAGAAGGCCGGCATTGACCCGCACCGTTTGCTTGAGCTGGCGCGGCGTGGGCAACTCGAACGTCGAGCCCGGGCCCTCTATCGCCTGCCACTGATACCCCCCACCCCGCTCGACGCCTATCGCGAGGCGACGCTCTGGCCGCGGGGAAGCGAAGGGGTGATCTCCCACGCAACGGCGCTCGACCTCTACAGGCTCGGCGACGTCAACCCGGAGAAGATCCATCTGACGCTGCCGCGAACGCATCGAATTCGGCGGGACGTCCCGGGTCAATATGTCCTTCATCACGAGGATCTGGCGCCTGAGGAGGTGCGCCTTCACGAGGGGATCCCGATCGTGACGCCGGCCAAGGCAATCCGGCAGTCCGGCAAACTGGGGGCCGAGCTTCTACGCGGGGCGCTCGAGGACGGCCTGAAGCGCGAACTGCTCCGCCCGGGCGAGGCCGAGGACCTGCGAGCCGAGCTCGGCCTCGCGTAGCCTCGGGCGATGGTCGATCAGATCCTGCCCGAGAAGGGGGCGAACCGACGACCCGAGCAGACGCCTACGCGGAAAGCCCACCTCGAGAAACTGGTCGCCCACTACGCGCAGTTGACCGGGGTGGCGCCGGGGCGCGTCCGCCGCTGGATCTCGGTGATGGTCCTCCTTGGGGCGCTCGATCGTTCGCGGGAGTCAGACCCCCTCTTCCTGCTGAAGGGCGGGGTCGCGATCGAGCTGCGTGTAGGCGGCGGCGCCCGCGCCACCAAAGACGTCGACCTCGTCTTCTTCGGCGATCCCGAGCGCCTGGAGGAGGCGCTCGATCAGGACATTGCTGAGGTGCGTGAAGCCTGTGTCGACACCTTCGAGGCGCGCGGCCTTCACGCCTGGCCGCCGACCCTGGAGGTGCCCGCCGGCTGGGCGGAGCCCTACGCCGCACTCGCCGAGGAGATGAACTTCCCCGTCGCCGATGTCGACGATGCAGCCGCGCAAGTGCGCGAGTTCATCGACCAGATCCACGCTGCCTAGAGCGCTCTGAGCTGAGTGCCCCCGGCGGGACTCGAACCCGCGCCGCGCGGCTTAAAAGGCCGCCGCTCTAACCAGCTGAGCTACAGGGGCGAAGTGCCCATGGTAGAGGGAGCTTGAGTGCCGTGCCGGGAGCTTCAGGAGAGGTCGGGGAGGCCCTCGTAGGCGGTCGAGGCCTCGGCGTGGGTGCGGCGGGGGATGCGGCCGGCGCGGCGGGCGAGGTCGCCGGCTTCGACGCCGCGGCGCAGGGCGGTCGCCATCGCGACGGGGTCCTCGGCACCGAAGATGGCGCTGGCGGCGAGGATCGCGTCGCAGCCGAGCTCCAGGGCCTGGGCGGCGTCTGAGGCGGTGCCGATGCCGGCGTCGAGGATGACCGGGACCTCGGCGCGCTCGGTGATGATCGCGATGTTGTACGGGTTGCGGATGCCGGCGCCGGAGCCGATCGGGGAGCCGAGCGGCATCACCGCGGCGCAGCCGGCCTCCTCGAGGCGGCGAGCGAGGATCGGGTCGTCGTTGGTGTACGGGAGGACGGTGAAGCCGTCGGCGACGAGTTGTTCGGCGGCGTCGACGAGCTCGACGGCGTCGGGGTAGAGGGTGCGGTCGTCGCCGATCACCTCGAGCTTGACCCAGCCCGTCTGGAAGGCCTCGCGGGCGAGCTTGGCGGTGCGGACGGCGTCGCGGGCGGTGTAGCAGCCGGCGGTGTTCGGCAGGACGCCGACGCCGGCCCGGTCCAGCACGTCGAGCACGGAGCCGGGCGCCGTCGGGTCGACGCGGCGGAGGGCGACGGTCACCAGCTCGGTGCCCGAGGCCTCGATCGCCCGCTCCAGCACG
>DASTYZ010000127.1:0-4697 GCA_035764545.1 Solirubrobacterales bacterium
GCGACAACATCATCTACCACGTCGGCAGCATGGCCGAGCTCGGCCTGCTCGAGGCAACCGGCCAGCGCCGCGTCAGGGGCGCGTGCGAGACCTTCTACTACTTCGCCCCGGTGGTCCTGGCCGCCGCCGAGCTGCGGGAGGAGGTGCCGGCGGCGTGAAACGGCAACCTTCAACGGGGAGCGACGGGACGAAGGTGACGACGCTCCGCCTTCCGGCGGATTTGGCGGCGGAGATCTCCATAGTCGCGAGGGCCGACGGCGAGACGACCTCCAGCGCCATCAGGGCGGCCGTGGAGAAGCACATCGAAGACCGAGGTCGCGATCCGGACTTTCAGCAAAACCTCAAGAGCCTGATCGAGGACGACCTTCGCGTCGCCCGCAGCCTCGCCGAGAGACTTGGTGTCTGAACGGGGAGAGGCCAGGTCCCGAGATAATATGTTGCAAGTTTGCAACATATGCGCTAGTGTCTGCCTCAGCCGGAAACGCAAATGAGAGGAGCCCCCGATGATCGCCGAAACCCCCGCCACCACGCCAACCGAACGCAGCGTCAGGATCAGCGCCTTAGCGGCAGAGGCCGATCGCGACGCGCTGCATGGCCTGCTTGAACTAGGTGCCCGGAGGGCGCAGGAACTGAACGGGATGGCTACGTCGCCCGAGATGAGCGCCTCCGTCCTCCGACTCGCCGCCGCCATCTCGTCGACCTTTGAGCCGGAGGTTCCGGCCTTTGAGGTCGATGAGCCAGTCAGCCTTGCGGAATGCGATCCGGCCGACGCGCAGCTTCTTGGACGCATCGACGAGCGCTACCTCAACGAGCGAGGGGAGTGGGAGTATCACGTTCGTTTGAAGGGCAGCGGCCCGATGTTCGCCACCTACACCGAGGGCGATCTCGCGCCCTTCGACAACTAGAAGGAAGGGTGGGACGCGATGTCTGTCAGCTCCAAGACCCGCGAACCAAATCCGTCGCAGAGGAAGGAGATCGAGAAGTCGGTTGCCAACTTCGCGGATAGCGACTTCGTCCTCAGAGAATGGCGCGTGATTAACGGAGCCAATTTCCTAGACGGAGTGGAGCCTCCGAAGGAGCACTTGTACGTGGAGTTCCTGTACCTCGATCCGAATCTTGGGGACGAGGATGGCCAGCACCGGCCGGGACTTGAGGTCCACGTCTACGGACCGGCTGGCGAAGTCATCGACTGCCACGATTTCGGATGACGGCCTCGGTCGGCCGTCCGACTGTCGGCTCCCATCCAGTCGCAGAGGCCCGACGGGCGAAGGGTCTGAGCCAGAGTGATCTGGCCACCGCCGTCGGTGTCGACCGCACTACCGTCTACCGGATAGAAAAAGGCGACCCTCCGGGCGTCTTTCTTGCGATCCTCCTCGCGTCGGTTCTGGGGAAATCCGTGGAGGATCTCTGGGGCGCGGAGGCAAGGTCCAGCAGCCTGCCCTAAGTGTCGGCCTCTTCGGAAGCCGTCCCCTTTTCCATATCTCGTCCGTGCGCCTCTCGCCGGCCCCCAACTGGGGGGGCCAAGTCCCCCTTCTTATGAAGGGGGGGAAGCCGAGCACGGGGCAAACCCACCGACCCCCAACAGGTTCCCTCGGGGGAAGCCTCACATGCTGATGCCCGATAGGGCACATATGCCCTAACTCTCTTTCCGACTTCAGCGGTTTCCCCCCGTGGGCCCCCCAGTGCCCCCTCCACCCGCTGTTAGGGCATATATGCCCTGACACGGGGGTCATTCAAATTGCCGAAGAAACCCCCGCTAAACGGCGTGGAAACACCTCTTTCGCTGAGCTACGGTCGGTCGCGTGATCAAGCCCAGCTCGCCCCAGGCCGGCGCGGTTTCTGAGAGGGACGAAACGTCCTCGCGCTCCTTGGCTCCCTCCCTCGCTTCACTCGGGGCTGCGGTCAGAGGATTCCGGCATGAGAAGCGCCTGACGCAAGTCCAGCTCGCCGAGCGCAACGGCCTCCATTCCACCTACATCAGTCAGATCGAGTGCGGCACCCGGAACCCGAGCTTTGAAGCGCTGACCAAGATCTGCCGGGCGCTTGGGGTGGAGCGCTGGGTGCTCGTCAGGCGGGTCGACGAGATAGATGGAGAACGCCTCGGGCCTGCCCACCAGCTCGGGAAGGCGGAGTGATGGCAGGCGACCTCCCGCCGAAACGATGGCGGGCAACAGTCGAGATCGAGTTAACCCTTCCCTTCACGGCGGGCCATTACCACGTCCGCAAGGCGATTGCCGACGCGCTTCTCGCCGCCGATCCCGACGACGAGCAAAAACCCTCGCTGCAACTCACCGACGCGGAGATCCTGTACGAGCTTGGCGAGAAACCAGATCCGTCGACCTTCCTCGGCCTGGTGCCCCGAGTCGGTGAGGATCTCATTCCGACGCCGGAGATCCTGCTCCGGCTGTCAGCGGTTGCAAAAGAGCACGGCCAGGTTCTCGCCTATACGGTCAAACCGGGCACGGCGCCGGATGGAGGGCCAATCGTCGACCTTCCCCTATCCCTGACCGTCGAGGCGCAGGAAGTCTTCGGAGTCCACGCCGCCGCGTTCATATTCCGGCTGGCCGGAGGGGAAGGTAAGGACGAGCTATGCAAGTTCCTGGTGCGCTCCGCCGACCTGACCTGGCTTGTGAAGGCAGCAGCGGCGGGCGGGAGCTAAGTGGCCGTGGGCGCGGACGGACGTATTCGATCAGAGGAGGTCGCCGTTCAATTCGGGAGGAACCTGAGTCGATGCCGACGCCGGGCGAGAATGTCGCAGGAAAGGCTCGGCAGCATCGCCTCCCTCCATCGGACCGAGATCGGGATGCTCGAGCAGGGCACGCGCCTCGCCCGGGTCGACACTCTGATGAAGATCGCCGGCTCTCTCGCGGTGTCGCCGATGGAGCTTCTAGAGGGGATCGAATGGATACCGGGCGTGGAGAGCGAGGGAGGTTTCTTGGTGGTGGAGCGCAGCCTCGGCGGGCCGACTACGGCCCGTGGAAACGCCTCTGCGGGAGAGCTACGGTCGGCCCCATGAACGAAAACGCAATCACCACCACCGATCATCATCCTCGGGCGTGTCTCGATTGTCTGAGGCGCGCATGGCTTCTCGCGGGGCTTGGGCCATACCTCGAGCAGTTGGCCGGCTCCGGCTCCTGGGATGAAGTCCCCGATCCCACCCGCATAACCAAGCTGCTCAGGCTGTCGAATGAGAACCTTGTCGCGGCGGCGGCTCCAAACGTCGCGAGCCAGGTACTCGCCCGCATCGAGGCCCTCAGCGAGGATCGGCTGCACGAGGAGCTGGCGCTGGCCGACTGCTGGGCCTGTTGCCCCCACGGCGACGGCTACCCCTCCGGTCTGCGTGATGCCGGCGCTGACGCGCCGCGGGCTTTGACCGGGCGGGGCCGGGCGGAGCTGCTGGAAATCCTGAATCCTGACTTCGCCGTCACGGTGGTGGGGGCACGACGAGCGACCGCTGACGGGCGGGGCATATCGCTCGAGCTTGGAAGGGACCTCGCCGATGCCGGCAGATTCGTCGTTAGCCGCCTGGACTTCGGAATCGACTCCTGCGTCCACCGCGGCGCGCTCGACGGTGGGGCCGAACGCACCGTCGCCTTCCTTGGCTGCGGGCCGGATATGTCGTATCCCGCGAGCCTCCGAGAGGTTTGGCGGCAGGTCTGCGACGCTGGGCTCGTCCTGTCCGAGCTACCCCCAGGCGCGACGCCTTGGAGCTGGAGCCTCGCGGCGGGCCACCGGATCATGGCCGCCCTGGCAGGAATAACGGTGCTGGTGGAGGAGGCCTGCCCAGCAGAACGATGGGCAGAGATCCTCCCCGTCGCCGAAGGATTCGGGCGGCGGGCGGCGGCAGTCCCCGGGCCGATTCGGTCACGATCGGCGAGCGAAGGCAACTCCGCTCTTGCCGGCGGTGCCCACGCGATCCGGTGCGCCGAGGACGTCTTGGAGCTAATGCAGTGACGCCGTCGCACCAGCGGGTTGCTGTTTATCCAGGCACGTTCGATCCACTGACCAACGGTCATTTGGACGTCATCAGGAGGGCGACGTCGGCCTTCGACAAGGTGGTCGTCGGCATTGTCCGGAAACCGCACCGGAAGCTCGAGCCGATGTTCAGCGCCGAGGATCGGTGCGCCTTCGTGCGAGACGCCACCCACGACCTGGCCGGCGTCGAGGCCCAGATCTTCTCCTGCCTAGTGGTCGCCTTTGCCCGCGAATGCGGCGCAAGGACCATCATCAAGGGGATGCGGGCCATCTCCGATTTTGAGCGGGAGCTGGAGATGGCACAGCTAAATCGCCACCTTGATCCAGGGATAGAGAGCGTCTACGTGATCGCCGCCCCGGAGTACAGCTTCCTCTCCTCCACCGGGGTCAAGGAAGTTGCCAGTCTCGGCGCCGACGTCTCCGACCTCGTCCCGCCCTCGGTTGCGGCCGCACTCCGGCCGCCCTCGCCCCGTTAGAAAGGGAGATCGCGGGCCGATCCCGCAGGCCGGGGCTATGTGACGGCCTGTGTGCCCGGCCCGCTGAATCTAGGGGGATCGCCCGCGTGGTTGTCTCTCTTGGGCACACGGGCCACCACAGCGGGCCATTTCTGGCGGCCGGCGATTTCAGCCGGGGGCGTTTTGGGCGCGCGGGGGGTAGGAATCGAGGATGAACCACCCTCGTCGCCCGCCCCGTCCAGGGTTCCAGCCCCAGCGCCCGTCCGC
>DASTYZ010000128.1:0-3268 GCA_035764545.1 Solirubrobacterales bacterium
CGGCCTTGCGCTGCTCCTCGCTGAGGTCGGTCGGGACGGCGATCTCGAGCCGGTAGCGGATGTCGGCGCGGCCGCCCTTTCGCTTCGGCGGGCCCTCGCCGCGCAGCCGCTGGATCGTCCCGTGCTTGGTCCCGGGGGCGACTTTGATCCTCTTCGTCCCGTTCAGGGTCGGCACCTCGATCGTGCCGCCGCGCAATGCCTCGGGGATCGAGATCGGCACCGCGACCTCGAGGTTGCCGTCGTCGAGCCGTTTGAAGACCGGCGAGGAAGCGACCCGCGTGGTCACGTAGAGGTCGCCGGGCGGCCCGCCGCGGGGCCCGTCCTCGCCTTTGCCGGCGAGGCGGATCCGGGTCCCGTCTTTGACCCCGGCCGGGACGTTCACTTTGTAGCGCTTGTTCTGCTGGGTGAGGCCGGAGCCGCCGCAGGTGGGGCAGGGGTCCTCGATGATCTGACCGGCGCCGCCGCACCGCGGGCAGGGCTGGCTGATCGAGAACAGGCCCTGGCCCTGGTTCTCGACCCCGCGGCCTTCGCAGCGAGGGCAGGTGACGGGGCTGGTCCCGGGTTTGGCGCCGCTGCCGTGGCAGGTCTGGCAGCGGCTCGACTTCGGCACGGTGACGCTGATCTGGGCGCCGTTGATCGCCTCGTCGAAGCCGAGCGAGACCTCGGTCTCGAGATCGCGCCCGCGCGCCTGCTGCGGCTGAGCCCGGCCGCCGCCGCGATTGAAGACCGAGCCGAGGATGTCGCCGAAGTCGAAGCCGCCGAAGCCGCCGGGACCGGTCCCGAACGGAGCCTCACCGCCGCCACCGAAGCCGGCGAAGACCCCGCCCTCGTCGTACTCCTTGCGCTTCTCGGGATCGGAGAGGACGTCGTAGGCGGCGGAGATCTCCTTGAACTTCTCCTCGGCCTCGGAGTCCCCCTGGTTGCGGTCAGGGTGGTACTGCCGGGCCAGTTTCCGGTACGCCTTCTTGATCTCCTCATCGGTCGCCTTCTTCGAGACGCCGAGCGTCTTGTAGAGCTCGTCAGCCACAGCCCTCCTACGCGCTCACCACGACTCGGGCAGGCCGAACCAGCTGGTCCCCGAGGGCGTAGCCCTTCTGCAGAACCTCGACGACGACCCCGCTTTCCGTGCCCTCAATCGGCTGCGTGGACAGCGCCTCGTGCTGGTTGGGGTCGAACTTCTCACCCTTGGGATCGACCGGCTCGACGCCGTTTCGCGAGAGCGTCTCCCGCAGTCCGCCGAGCACCATCTCGACTCCGGAGGCAAGGTTCTCACTGCTCCCATCGGCCAGCTCCAAAGCTCGCTCGAGGTTGTCGACAGCATCGATGACTTCCCGAGCAACTTCGA
Source organism: Solirubrobacterales bacterium (assembly GCA_035764545.1). GTDB lineage: Bacteria > Actinomycetota > Thermoleophilia > Solirubrobacterales > 70-9 > VAYN01. The sequence goes on from DASTYZ010000128.1 coordinate 1,346, forward strand.
TCTTGCCCCGTGCCTGCGCAGCCTGGATGTCCCCAGCTACGCGCTTACGGAAATTCTCGAAGTCGGCTTTGGTCCGCCTGGCCAGTTCGAGGTACTCCTCTTTCTCTCGCTGGGCGTCAGCCAGCAGCGCATCGAAATCCTGCTCAACCTGATCCGCCTCTCCCGTGGGTGACGTCGTAGGGGGGACCTCCTCCTGCGTAGTTGCAGGAGGTGGGTCCCCTGCGGCGGCAGGACCCGCGGGCCGAGCGCCCTCGTCCCTGATCTCGTCCTGAGACCCGCTCATTTCCCGTCCTCGTCAACCACCTCAGCGTCAACGACCTCCTCCTCGTCGGCAGCCGTACCGTTCTCGGTCGCTCCCTCCGAGGCAGACTCCGCCGAGGCCGCCGCATAGATCTGCTCCGACACTTTGGTCATCGCCGTATTGAGAGCCTCGACTTTCGCGTCCAGCTCCTCTTTGGACCCAGTCTCAAGCGCATCCCGCACCTCTTTGACCGCAGCCCGCACGTCCTCCTTGGCGTCGTCGTCGACTTTGTCGCCGGCCTCGTCAATCGCTTTCTCCGACTGGTAGGCCGCGTTCTCGGCGAGGTTCCTCGTCTCCGCCAGCTCGCGCTGCTTGCGGTCCTCGTCGGCATGCGACTCGGCATCGGAGACCATGCTCTGGATTTCCTCGTCGGAGAGCCCGGAGCCGGATTTGATCTCGATTTTCTGCTCTTTGCCAGTGCCTTTGTCCGAGGCGGTGACGTTGATGATGCCGTTGGCGTCGATGTCGAAGGTGACCTCGATCTGCGGCATCCCGCGCGGCGCCGGGGGAATCCCGGTGAGCTGGAATTTGCCCAGGCTCTTGTTGCCGCTGGCCATCTCGCGCTCGCCCTGGAGGACGTGGATCTCGACCGAGGGCTGGTTGTCCTCGGCGGTCGAGAAGACCTCCGACTTCTTCGTCGGGATCGTCGTGTTGCGCTCGATCAGCTTCGTCATCACGCCGCCTTTGGTCTCGATCCCCAGGGTCAGCGGGGTGACGTCCAGCAGCAGTACGTCCTTGACGTCGCCGGCGAGCACCCCGGCCTGGATGCCGGCGCCGACGGCGACGACCTCGTCCGGGTTGACGCCCTGGTGGGGCTCCTTGCCGGTCAGCTCCTTGACCTTCTCGCGGACCGCCGGCATCCGGGTCATGCCGCCGACGAGGACGACGTGGTCGACCTCGGTATAGGCGTCTTTCAGCGCCTGTTTGACCGGCCCGACGACGCGGTCGAGCAGGTCGCCGGTCAGCTCGTTCAGCTTGGACCTCGACAGCTTGAGGTCGAGGTGCTTCGGCTGCCCCTCGACGGCGGTGATGAAGGGCAGGTTGATCTGCGTCTCCTGGGTCGAGGAGAGCTCGATCTTCGCCTTCTCCGCCGCCTCATAGAGGCGCTGCAGCGAGTTTTTGTCCTGGGAGAGATCGACGCCCTGGTCGCGCTTGAACTCGGCCACCAGCCACTCGACGATCGCTTTGTCCCAGTTGTCGCCGCCGAGGTGGTTGTCGCCGGCGGTCGCTTTCACCTCGAAGACGCCGTCGCCGATTTCCAGCACCGAGACGTCGAAGGTGCCGCCGCCGAGATCGAAGACGAGGATCGAGTGATCGCTCTCCTCTTTGTCGAGCCCGTAGGCGAGCGAGGCGGCGGTCGGCTCGTTGATGATGCGCTTGACGTCGAGGCCGGCGACCTTGCCGGCGTCCTTCGTCGCCTGGCGCTGGTCGTCGTTGAAGTACGCGGGCACGGTGATGACCGCGCCGTCGACGGAGTCGCCGAGGTACGCCTCTGCGTCGGACTTCAGCTTCGCGAGGATCATCGCGCTGATCTCCGGCGGGCTGTACTGCTTGCCGCCCGCGTCCACGCGCGCGTCGCCGTTGGGGCCGCTGACGACCTTGTACGGCACGATCGACTCCTC
>DASTYZ010000129.1:0-30980 GCA_035764545.1 Solirubrobacterales bacterium
GCTCAGCATGGTCGAGGCGCTGGTCGCCGGTCCGGTCGTGGTCGAGCTCTACGACGCCGCGATCCAGAGCCTGGTGCCCTACTTCGCGGCCGGACGAGAGGGACTGTCCGCCGACGTCCTCGCCGGTCTCTCGCCGACCACCGAGGAGGCCCTCGTGGGTGGCATGGTCTCGCTGATCTCCCGCCGCATCTTCGCCGACCGCACCGAGGAGCTCGAGGCCCTGCTCCCGGACCTGGTCGAGTTCACGCTGACGCCTTACCTCGGCAGCTCCGCCGCCGCCGAAGTCGCGCGCGGCTGATCAGCTCTTCTCAGCGGGAGCTTTGAAACCTTGGAGTTGACTCTATGGAGTTACTATCCTCCGAATACGAACATACGTTCGTATGGAGATTGCCTGCGTCATCGACGAACGACTGGCGACTCCGCCGCGCCCGGATCGTGCCGGGGGGCCTCGGTCCGGGCGCGCCGACCTTTCTGACCCCGTCGAGGCGGCTGAGCTGAGCGAGGCGATGGTGCAGACGCTGGAGTCGGTTGGCGCCGCGGTCGAGTCGGAGCGGACGGGGGAGGCGTTCTTCGCCCTCGACGGCCTCCGTGGCCTCTACGGAAATTCCTCCGCCGGCGTTCTCGCCGCGGTCAAGCGGGCGGTCGGCGAGGAGACGAAGGTGGCCAGCGGCCGCAGCCGTTTCGCCGCCTTCCTCGCCGCCGGCGAGTGGGCGCGGCCGGTCCCGGTGGCGGCGCTGCGGCCGCGCTTGCGCTGCTCCGAGCGGGAAGCCGAGGAGTTCGTCGAGGCGCTCCGCCGCCTCGGAATCGAGACCTTGGCGGCGTTCTCCCGCCTCTCCGCCGACCAGGTCGCCGACCGCTTCGGACCGCTCGGGCTGGAAGCGCGGGCGCTCTGCCGCGGCGAGGAGGAACCGTTGCGGCCACGGACTCCGCACGAGGAGCTGGCCGAGGAGATCGAGTTGCCGGAAGGGACGGCGGGACGGCAGCTCGACCGCGCCCTCGAGCTCCTCGTCGACCGCTTGCTGGCGGCGCCGAAGCGCAAGGGCCGGACCCTGCTCGGCCTCCGCCTCGGAGCTCGCCTCGTCGCCGGCGGCAGCTGGAGCGTCGAGCAGGGGCTCGGCCGTCCCAGCGCCTCGGCGAAGGTGCTGCGGGGGGTCCTCGCCCCCCACCTCGAGGAGCTACCGGGCCCGGCGACGGCGCTGCGGCTGCGGGCGGTGGGGTTGGGGCCGCCGGCGCGCGACCAGCTCGAGCTCTCGGTCGGCGGCTCGGAGCCGCGGCGGCGGCGCCTCGGAGCCGCGGTGCGGGAGGTGCGGGCGGTGCAGGGCGCCGAGGCGCTGCTGAAGATCCTCCCCGTCGACAGCGCCTCGCGGGTGCCGGAGCGCTGGGCGATGCTGACCCCCTACCCCGAACTCTGATGGCGGGCCTCCGTCGTCTCTACGCCCCCCAGCGGGTGGCGGTCCGGACCGATCCCCGCGGCGCCCCGACAACGGTCGAGGGGGAGACGGTCGAGGCCGTCCGCGAGGAGTGGTTAGTCGAGGACCGCTGGTGGACGCCGGAGCCGCTGCGCCGCCACTACTTCGAGCTGGCGCTGGGCGACGGCCGCGCCCTCACCGTCTTCCGCAGCGCCCGCGCCCAGCGTTGGTATCGGCAGAGGGCTTGAGGAGGAACGGTGTACGTCGAGCTGCACGCGCACTCCGCCTTCTCCTTCCTCGACGGTGCTTCGACCCCGACGGAGCTGGCCGCCGCCGCGGCCGCCCAGGGCTATCCCGCTTTCGCGCTTACCGACCACGACGGCGTCTGGGGGTCGATGGAGTTCGCCCACGCCTGCAAGGGATTCGGGGTCCACCCGATCACCGGTGCCGAGCTGACGCTTCAGGGCGACCGCCACGTCACCCTGCTGGTTGAAGACGAGACGGGCTACCGAAACCTCTGCCGGTTGCTGACGGCGGCGCATGCGCATACGCGGGACAACACGGGGAGGGCCTCGATGCAGCCTTGGGCAACGCTCGAGCGGGTGGAGGAGTATGCGGAGGGGTTGGTCTGTCTCTCGGGATGTGCGCGGGACGGGGCCGTTGCCGGGGCCTTCGAGCGGGGGGACACCGCTGGTGGGGAGAAGCTGGCGCGGCGGCTGCTTGGGGCCTTTGGGCGCGATCGTTTTCGGGTTGAGCTGCAGCGTCCCTACTGGCGGCGCGATCGAGCTCGCAATCGCTGGCTGGCGTTGCTGGCCGAGCGGCTTGGGGTTCCCTGCGTCGCCACCGGCAACGTCCACTCCCACGATCGGCGGCGGGCGCCGCTGCAGGATGCCTTGGTCGCGGTCGGTCGCTGCGAGACGCTGGAGGAGTCCGAGCCCTTCCGGCGCGGCAACTCCACCTCGGCCCTCACCTCGCCGGCGGCGATGGCGGCGCGCTTCGCCGAATACCCCGAGGCGGTCGCCGAGAGCGAGCGCCTTGCCGAGCGCCTGCGCTTCGACCTCACCGAGCAGCTCGGCTACCGCTACCCCGGGAGCGAGGACCCGGGTGCCGACGCCGAGCTTGCCCGCGTCTGCAACCACCATCTCGGCGAGCGCTACGCCGGCAGCGCCCGCCTGCTGGAGGCGCAGTGGCGTCTGGAGGAGGAGCTGGCGACGATCCGCAAGCTCGGCCTCTCCGGCTTCTTCCTCCTCCACCGCGACCTGCTCGAGCTGGCCCGCGAGGTCGCCGCCGAGGTGCGCGGGCCCGAGTCGGCGCGCCAGGTGCTGCCGCCGGGCCGGGGCCGGGGCTCCAGCGTCAGCTCGATCGTCTGCTACCTGACCGGCCTCTCCCACGTCGACCCGGTCGAGGCCGATCTCTTCTCCGGCCGCTTCCTCAACGAGGAAACGACCTCGATGCCGGACATCGACCTCGACTTCCCGCGCGACATCCGCGAGGTCCTGATCCCGCGCGTGCACGAGCGCTACGGCCGCGAGCATTCCGCCCTCGTCGCCGCCTTCCCCACCTACCGGCCAAAGGGAGCCGTCCGCGACCTCGGCAAGGCGCTGGGCCTGCCGGCGGCGGAGATCGACCGGGTGGCGAAGACCGTCGGCTTCCACGAGCGGGCGCAGGAGATCGAGCGCGACCTGGTCGCGACGCTGGGGGCCGAGCGGGCGCGGGAGCCGCGCTGGCGGACGTTGCTGGGGCTCGCTGAGGAGATCATGGGGCTGCCGCGCCACTCCTCCCAGCACCCGGGCGGGATGGTGATCTCGACCCGGCCGCTCGTCGACGTCTGCCCGGTCGTGCCGGCGGCGATGGTGGGACGGCAGACGGTGCAGTGGGACAAGGACTCCTGCGCCGACGCCGGCTTCCTCAAGATCGACCTCCTGGGCTTGGGGATGCTCTCGGCGGTCGAGCGCTGCGTCGAGGAGATCGGCCGCGCCCGCGGCGAGCGGCTCGACCTCTCGCGGATCCCGCTCGACGACGAGCAGACCTTCGAATCGATCCGCGCCGCCGACACCACCGGCGTCTTCCAGATCGAGAGCCGGGCGCAGATGCAGATGCTGCCGCGGACCCAGCCGCGCGACCTCGACGACGTCATCGTCCAGGTGGCGCTGGTGCGGCCGGGGCCGATCCAGGGCGGCGCCATCCATCCCTACATCGAACGGCGCAAGCTGCGGCGCGAAGACCCCGACTACCCGATCCCCTACGAGCATCCGCTGCTGGAGCCGGTGCTGGAGGAGACGCTGGGGACGATCGTCTTCCAGGAGCAGGTGATCGAGGTGGCGATGGCGCTCTCGGGCTTCAGCTCCTCCGAGGCGGAGGGGCTGCGGCGGGCGATGAGCCGCAAGCGCTCCGAGGAGGCGATCCGCGAGCACCACCAGCGCTTCTGCGCCGGCGCCGCCGCCAACGGCGTCTCCGAGGAGGTGGCGGAGCGGGTCTGGGACCAGATCAAGGGCTTTTCCGGCTTCGGCTTCCCGAAGGCGCACTCGGCCGCCTTCGGCCTGCTCGCCTACCAGTCGGCCTGGCTGCGGATCCACTACGGGCCCGAGTTCCTCTGCTCGCTGCTGAACGAGCAGCCGATGGGGTTCTACCCGCCGGACTCGCTGGTGCACGAGGCGCAGCGGCGGGGAATCCGGGTGGCACCGCCGTGCGCCAACCGCAGCAAGGTCCTCTGCCACGTCGAATCCCCGCGTGCCGAGGAGGACGTCCGCGGCGGGCTGGTGGTGCGGGTCGGCCTCGGCTACGTCAAGGGCGTGAAGAAGGAGGAGATGGAGGCGCTGGTCTCAGAGCGCGAAAGGGCGGGTCCCTACGAAGGCATCGCCGAGATCGCCTCCCGCTCCGGGGCCGGGCTGCCGAGCCTCGAGCGCCTCGCCTGGGCCGGGGCGCTGGACAGCATCCCGGTCGGCGCCGAGGAGGGGGACCGGCGCGAGGCGCTCTGGCGCGTCGGCGTCACCGGCGCCGGCCAGACGCACGGCAGGAGCACTCAGCTGGCGCTGCCGATGGAGCCGCCGCGGCCGCCGCGGCTGGAGTCGCTGGGCGAGTGGGGGAGGCTGCTCGCCGACTACCGCTCGACCGGGATGACCGTCGACAAGCACCCGATGGAGCTGCTGCGGCCGGCGCTCGATTCCAAGCTCGTCCGCAGCACCGACCTCGAGCGGATCGACCACGGCTCGACGGTTGAGATCGCCGGCGTCGTCACCGCCCGCCAGCGTCCCGAGACCGCCAACGGCGTCACCTTCCTCCTGCTCGAGGACGAGCGCGGTTCGGTCAACCTCGTCGTCCCGCCTCCCGTCTACGAGCGCCACCGCCCCCTCGTCCGCTCGGCGCCGCTGCTCCGCGCCCGCGGCCGCCTCGAGCGGCGCGAAGGGACGGTCAACGTCGTCGTCAGTGAGCTGGCGCCGCTGGAGTGGAAGCAGCCGCCGTCGGCTCGAGCGCCGGCTCCCACAGCACCGCATGCAGTCGTCGCAAGCATTCGTCAAGCAGTTGAGCGTCACCCCTGGCGCTGAGGTCTTTCCGCGGCCCGTCGAGGACCGCATCGACCCACGCCGCTACCTGCCCGAAGCCGACGCTGTCGAGTTCCGATAACGGCAACGGGGAGCTGACCACGAGACCATCGGGCCGGACTTCGGCCCAAACCTGCTCCTCCTCGTCGCTCGTGCCGCCATGTGGCGAGACCCTCAGTTCGAGGCTCCTGCCCCGATGCTGGGGAAGCGAGACCAGGGGCAGGACAGTGCGGAGCAACCCGGCCGCCTCGCTCGAGGTGAGTCCCGAGGTCCCGCCGGGGACGACATGCCGCCGTCGCCAGCGACCGATGCCGGCGATCAACGCCATCGCCCGCCGGGCCTTCTCGGTCAGCGCGAAGCGCCGGCGGCGCCCGCCCTCCGTTGTCTCTTCGATGAAGCCGCCGATCGCGAAGAGGCTGGCGCGCCGGCTTACCTGATGGAAGCTGAGCTCATGCTCTCCTTGCGACAGCTCGGTCAGCGAGCGCGGGCCCCGGTTCAGCGCCTTGATCATCCCCGACTCCCAAAGGTCGGCCACCAGCGCGAAGGAGCCCCATTCATGAGCGCCGATCTCCCCGTTCGGCAAGCGACCGAGGGAGGCATCCGCGTAGGCGTCGACGAGCTCGCAGAGCTCCCGCCCCCGAGGCTCGGTGAGGCTGTGGACCACCTTCGAAGGAACCCCGGGCTCCTCTTCGCGCTCGACGACCCCCAATTCGGCCAGCCGTCCGGCGTAGCGGTAGATCGTCCGCGGGGCGTATCCAGGCACCCGTTCGGTCAGCTCCTTGGTCCGCAGGGGCCCCGTATGCAACGCCATCAAAATCGAGCCACTGGCGCCGGCGCCGAGTAGGCGCAGCACTTCCGCGATCGTCAAGTCCGAGTCCCGAACAGTCATCCCCACGCCTGTCTTGAGTTTGTTCCCCCGCTAAGACTCCGACTGGTAGAGGCGAGAATAGTTGGGACTTTTCGCTGCGAAGAGCACAGGAGGGTGACTTGGTCATCTGGTCATAACTGTCACCCGGAGAGCCCATTGCTAGCTTCGGCTCGTGCCCCCGGCTACGAGACCCAACGAAGCCGAGTTCGAGCAACTCGTCGCGCCATACCGAGGCGAGCTGCACGCGCACTGCTACCGGATGCTCGGCTCCCTCCATGACACCGAGGAAGCGATGCAGGAGACGATGCTGCGGGTCTGGCGGGGACTGGGTCGTTTCGAGGGGCGCAGCTCGCTGCGTTCCTGGCTCTACCGGATCGCCACCAACACCTGTCTCGACATCATCGGCCGGCGCAAGCGGAGGCTGCTGCCGGAGGAGTACGGGCCGAAAGCCGACCCGCAGGCGCCGCCCGGCGAGCCGGTCGCCGAGGCAGTCTGGATCGAGCCGTATCCGGACGAGCTGCTCGAGGTCGAGGACGGCTACGCCTCGCCCGACGCGTCCTATGAAGAGCGCGAGGCGGTCGAGCTCGCCTTCGTCGCCGCGATGCAGCACCTGCCACCGCGCCAGCGCGCCGTCCTGATCCTGCGCGAGGTCCTCGGCTTCTCCGCCAAAGAGGTGGGGGAGACGCTGGAGACCTCGGTTCCTTCGGTCAACAGCGCCCTCCAGCGCGCCCGCAAGATCGTCGAGGAGCGCCTCCCCGAGCGCAGCCAGCAGGTCACCCTGCGCTCCCTCGGCGATGCCCGGATGAAGGAGATCGTCGAGAGCTACATGGAGGCGATGCGTGGCGGCGACGTCCAGCGGGTCGTCTCGATGCTGAGTGACGACGTCGCCTGGTCGATGCCACCTCTGGCCAGCTGGTACGGCGGCATCGACGAGGTCGAGGTCTTCCTCCGCACCAAGCCGATGTCGGGAGAGTGGCGCTGGCGACACCGCCCGACCATCGCCAACGGACAACTCGCGGTCGGTACTTACACCTGGATGGAGCAGGAGAAACGCACGTTCCGTTCTCCCTCGATGTGCTCACTTTGCGGGGTGATCGGATCAAGGAAGTGACCGCCTTCGTCGTCAGGCCAGCGGACACCGAGGACGGCTATGCTCGCTGGCCAGACCGCGCGGCTGACCCCCGCCGCGTGGAGGCCGTCTTCCGGCGCTTCGGCCTGCCGGACCACGTCGATTTGCGCAGACGGCGATTAGTTTCCGCCAGTCCAGGAGTCCCTATAGACATGAACACCACCGAGAACGACAAAACCCGTTGGCTAGCCCTCTACGTCCTCTGCGCGGGGATGCTGATGATCGTCCTCGACGCGACGATCGTCAACGTCGCCCTGCCCTCGATCCAGGACGACCTCGGCTTCTCCCAGAACAACCTCGCCTGGGTGATCAACGCCTACATGATCCCCTTCGGCGGCCTGCTGCTCCTGGCCGGCCGGATGGGCGACCTGCTCGGCCAGCGTCGCGTCTTCCTCGTCGGGTTGACGATCTTCACCGCCGCCTCGCTGCTCTGCGCCGCCTCGCAGAACCAGGAGATGCTGGTCGGCGCCCGCTTCATCCAGGGCTTCGGCGGCGCGCTCGCCTCGGCGGTGATCCTGGGGATGATCGTGACGATGTTCCCCGAACCGGCGGCGCAGGCGAAAGCGATCGGCGTCTACGGCTTTGTCGCCTCCGCCGGCGGCTCGATCGGGCTGCTGCTGGGCGGCGTCCTCACCGACGCGATCAGCTGGCACTGGATCTTCTTCATCAACCTGCCGATCGGGATCGCCGTCGCCGTGCTGGCGAAACGGGTCGTCGCCAACCCCGACGGGATCGGGCTCAGCGAGGGCGCCGACTTCCCGGGGGCAGTGCTGCTGACGAGCTCGCTGATGCTCGGCGTCTTCACGATCCTGCAGATCGAGAACTGGGGCTGGGGCGACAGCCGCACGCTGATCCTCAGCGCGATCTCGGCGATCCTGCTGGCGCTGTTCATCTTCCGCCAGGCGCGGATCGCCAACCCGCTGATGCCGCTGCGCCTCTTCCGCTCCCGCAACGTCGCCGGCTCCAACGTCCTCCAGGCACTGCTCGTCGCCGGCATGTTCGGGATGTTCTTCCTCGGCGCCCTCTACCTGCAGCGGGTGCTCGGGTACAGCCCGCTCGAGGTGGGCCTCGCCTTCCTGCCGACGACGATCGTGATGGGCGGCCTCTCGCTCGGCCTCTCGGAAAAGCTGATCATGCGCTTCGGCCCGCGCACGACCCTGATCCCGGGCGTCTCCCTGGTCGTCGTCGCCCTTCTCCTCTTCGCCCGCACCCCGGTCGACGGCAACTACGTCACCGACCTGCTGCCGCCGTTCCTGCTGATCGGGATCGGCGTCGGCACCTCGTTCCCGGCGATCATGACCCTGGCAATGTCGGGTGCCACCCCCGAGGACGCCGGCCTCGCCTCGGGCCTCGTCAACACCAGCATGCAGGTCGGTGGCTCGATCGGGCTCGCCCTCCTCGCGACCCTCTCGACCGAGCGCACCAACTCTCTGCTCGCCGACGGCGAGGGACAGCTGCAGGCGCTCAACTCGGGCTACCACCTCGCCTACCTGATCGGCGCCGGCCTGGCGGCGATCGCCGTCGCGATCGCGGTCTTCGTCCTGCGGGCGCCGCGGCCCGAAGCCGCGGCCGCCGCGCAGGAGAGCGAGCTGGAGCCGGTCTACTCCGAGGGATAGGAGAGTGGCCGGCTAATCGACGGTCACTCCGGTCGGGGCTTCTTCGAAGTCACCGGTGATTGTGCTCTGGCCGGTGTACTGGCCTTCGAAGAACATCCCCGCGCCGCCGGGGCAGAGTTCGTTCTCGGTGTAGTTGATGGCAAAGACTCCAAAGTCGAGGTCGAAGTCTTTGGCCATTTTGTGATTTGTGTATTTGGTTGTGGTCAGGGATACCTGCGGCAGGATCTTGATTTTGCAACCGGTCACCGCGTCTTCGAAGTCGATCCCGGCGCCGATCGGGCATTTGATGTCCAGGTTGCCGTCGACTTCGTTTTCTCCGAGTGTTTCGACGGCGTGCAGGCCGTAATCGCAACCTGTCATTTTCACCGTCACCGCGTTTCCTTCGCCGGAGGTGCATTCGGAGTAGCCGGCGCTGAGTGTCAACGTTTCAGCAGCTTCTGGCAGCACGCCATGAAATGAGGCGCTGGTGCAGCTGACGCTGTAATTGGAGAAGCTGAATTTGTGCTTCGACAGCTGCGAACCTGTGATTGTCGCGGGGTAGCTTTCGGCTGTGAACTGGCCTGCCTGAGCAGCCGCGGCCAGCAACAGCGTCAGCGCGCACGCCCCGAGGATCGTGCCACCCAGCTTCCGCGCTCGTAAGCCCATGATCTCTTCCTCCCTATTTTGCACAAGAATTCTTTAGTATATAAGCGCAAGACACTCCCCCATTAGTCGGGACATCTAAAAAGTCAGGCGCCAGCGGTCGATGAGGAGGTAATGCGCCAGTCCTCCCTTGCCTCCGCGACGATGCCGGCCTTCGCCGAAGCGCCGGATGAGCGGGCGCGGATGGGCAGGGTCTCCGGGATCCTCTGGATCCTCGCGGCCCTGATCACCACCCTCAGCTGCTACCTGCCGGGCGCCCAGCACGTCGAGATGGCCTGGGTCTTCGCCCTCAGCTTCGTGATCTTCGTCTACGGCCTCGCCTCTGCCCTCGGCTGGCTGCGCTGGGACCGGGCTTCGATGCAGACGCTTGCGCTCGGCATGGTCGTGACGATCCCAGTAATCGGGCTCGGCATCTACTTCACCGGCGGCGCAATGAGCTTCGTCCAGCCGATGCTGGTCACCACCCTGCTCTACGCGGCCTTCTTCTTCCCGGCGAAGTGGGCCTGGCCGCTCTCGGTCGAGCTGATCCTGATCGCCGGTACGCCGCTCCTCTACGACCCGAACGCGATCGACGAAGCCTTCATTCCCCGCTACGTCGCCCTCGTCGCCGGCTTTCTCTCGGCGACCTGGGTGTTGGTCGGCCTGCGGCAACGGTTGCTCTCGGCCGAGCTGCACCAGCGCGATATCGCCTACCGCGACGCCCTTACCGGCGTCGCCAACCGGCGCGAGTTCGACGCGACGCTGCAGCGCGAACTCACTCGCCGGTCCCAACCAAAAGGCGGGCGGCGCCAGGCCGACCAGAGCCCGCTCGCCCTGCTCGTCCTCGACCTCGATGACTTCAAGGGGATCAACGACACCCACGGCCACCCGGTCGGCGACGCGGTGCTGTGCCAGGTGGCCGAGCGCGCGCAGTCGATCCTGCGCTCGACCGACACCCTCGCCCGGATCGGCGGCGACGAGTTCGCCGTCATCGCCCCCGGGGCCCATGGCGAAGGCGCGCGACTGATGGGCGAAGCGATCTCCAGCGCGATCGGCACCCACTACTCCGACTCCGGCACGCCCGCCCCCAGCGTCTCGATCGGCTGGGCTGTCTTTCCGGATGACGCCGATGGCTTCGACGCCTTGATCCGCGCCGCCGACGAGCGCCTGCTCAGCCGCAAGCGCGGCGGCGAATCAGGCGCGCAGTTGCTCTCGCGAGTTTGATTGGCACGGGGACTTAACGGGTACCGAGTGGACACCAAGCGTGGTGCATGCTGTCGAGGAGAGGGCCGGCGGAGGTCAGGTGACGACTGGGTTGTCAGACATGGAGATGCGCCCCGCAGAAGAGGGCGACGCCTGCGTCGCGGGTGCCTCCACCGCCGACGTCCTGCGCCTGCTCAGCGGCGGCGCCACCGGGGCGATCTTGATGGCCCTCGGCGAGGGCCCGCTGCGGACCAAGGGCCTGACCGAGCGGGTTCCCGGCTACGCGCCGCGCACCATCTACCGCTACGCCGGCAAGCTCGCCGAGCTGGAGGTGATCGAACGGGAAGAGGAGCCCGGGGTCCCCTCGAAGGTTGTCCACGCCCTCAGCGACCCCTGCGGGACCGATCTCTACACGCTCGTCAACCGCTTCGCCGACGCCTCCCTCACCCGACTGCCGGACGGCCGAATCGACGCCCACGCCTGGGCCTCTCTAGGGCTGCTCGCTGATCTCTGGGAGGCGGGAATGGTCGAGGAACTGAGCTGCGAGGCGCGCTCCCCGACCGAGCTGGCCCGCGGCTCGCACGACCTCAGCTACCACCAGGTCAATCGCCGCGCCGGCCTGTTCAAGACCAGCGGCCTGCTCTTCGAGACGCAGGGCAAAGGGCAGCGCCGCTGTTACGGGCTGACCGAGAAGACCCGGCGCAAGATGGGGCTGATCGCCGGGATCGCCCGCTGGCGCCACCACCACGTCATCGGCGAGGGGGAAGAAGGGATAACGGCGAAAGAAATGGCGACGGTGCTGAAGGTGGCGCTGCCGTTGGTGAAGCTCCCTGAGCACCGCAACAAGTGCCTGCGGCTGAGCGTCTTCAGCGAGGACGATGCTGCCGGCTCAGAGGGCGAGGCGATCTGGGCCGAGGTGGGCGGGGACGGGGTCGTCCACAGCTGTGCCGAGCAGCCCGCTAACGCGGACGGATGGGGACGCGGCAAGGTCGGGCACTGGATCCCGATCCTCCTCGACGGCGAGATCGACGGTGTCCTCATCGGTGACGACACTGGGCTTGTCACGGATGTGGTCGACGGGCTGCACGAGACCCTCTGGACCCCGCGGCCCTTCTAATAGGCAGTGTTGCGCGAGCGCGGCCGCGGCAGCGATCGAATCGGCGGCTTCGGGGTCGGGCGGCGGAGGCGGCGCGTACTTCCTCGGGCAGGGAGACTTCAGACATGACCAAGCGAGAGATACAGGTTCGGGAGGCGGCGGTCGAGGACGCCGCCTCGATCGCCCGTCTGCTGCATGACTTCAACCTCGAGTTCACGGAACCGAGCCCCGGCGTCGAGGTGCTCGGCAAGACCGTTCGGCGACTGCTGGAGGCGGGGGAGATCACGGTCCTGCTGGCGGGCGATGGGCCGGAGGGCCTCTCGCTCTTCCGCTTCCGCCCGGGGCTCTGGAGCGGCGGTCTGGAAACGTACCTGCAGGAGCTCTACGTGGTGCCGTCCCGCCGCGGCGGTGGCATCGGCCGGGCGCTGCTCGAGCGGACGATCGAGGTCGCCCGCGAGCGGGGCGCCGACGGCATCGACCTCAACACCGGCGAGACCGACACCGCCGCCCGCGCCCTCTACGAGAGCATCGGGTTCACCAACGCCGAAGGCGGTCCCGACGGCCCCTCGATGCTCTTCTACGAGCGCGAGGTCTGACCGCCGGGACCGGCTCCGGGCCGGTGGCTATTTCACCGCCGCAAGCAGCGCGTTCGCGCCTCCGACCATCCCCGCTTTGTTGGGGTGGATCGGGGCGGCCGCGTTGGTCGGCACCAGCGGCTCCACCCAGCGGGTCGAGCTGCCCTTGCAGGCGTCGTGGCCGATGCTGGCCCCGTACCAGTTGACCAGCGTCGCGCCGTTGGCCGCGGCCTGCGCCGCCAGCATGCTGTTGAGCCGCTGCTCGGTCGAGCGCAGGTAGGGCACGTCGAGGAACCCGATCGGCATCTGCGGCCAGCAGCCGTACCCGCTCTCCGGGAAGATCGCGGGGTAGTTGAGGACGTAGATTTTCGCCAGCGGCGAGCGGGCGTGGATTCCCTGCAGAACCGCCGCCACCTTCGGCGCCGTCGCTTCGATCCGCGCTTTCAGCTGGTCGACCCCGCCGGCGTTGTATTTGTCGAGACAGGGATGGCTGAACGGGTTGGCGGTGACGCAGCTTTCGGCGACTTCCGAGAAGCCGATGTCGTTGCCGCCGATCGTCAGCGAGACCACCGTCGTTTCCGTATTCAGCGAGTTGAACTGCGGCGGGTTCGGCCCGTCGGGGTCGACGCCCTGCGGTTCGGTCATGTGGTTGGTCTTGGCGCCGCTGCAGGTCGCGTCCCGGAGGCTGAGGCCGATGCCGGGAGCCGCCAGGTGCGCGTAGTTGTTGCTCGACTTGAGGCAGCCGAGCGGCAGCAGCGGGTTCGGGATCAGCGGCCCGGCCGCGTAGGAATCGCCGAGCGCCGTGTAGTTCGCCGCGCGTGCGGCGGTGGCGGCGAAGGCGAAGGCCAGCGCCACGAGCGCCAGCAGCAGGAGCCACGTCGTGCGGACGCGGCGGGGGGTTGACTGGATCATCTACCTCTCCTTCCAAAAGAAGCTCAATTTTTCTTATAGTAACTTTTGGGTAGAGAAGCGCAAGGAAGCTACCGGGGAGGTCGTGATGAGGCGCAGGTCGTTGGTGCTGGTGGCGGTGGTCGTGGCGATGCTGGGAGCGCAGGCGAGCGTCGCCCGCGCCGACTTGCCGGTGATCTGGAACGGCGTCTACGGCTACGCCCACACCAGCCCGACCGCGAGCCCTCCCGGGGCCAACGACTGGGCCTGCAAACCCAGCGCCGCCCACCCCCGGCCCGTCGTCCTCGTCCACGGCACCTTCGCCGACATGTCGAACAGCTGGCAGGCGATCTCGCCGCTGCTGAAGAACAACGGCTACTGCGTCTTCGCCCTCAACTACGGCGACTACAACGGCAGCGGCGCGATCGGCGTCTACGGCGTCGACGACATCCCCACCTCGGCCCAGGAACTGAACGCCTTCGTCGACAAAGTCCTGGCTGCGACCGGCGCCGACGAGGTCGACCGCGTCGGCCACTCGCAGGGCGGGATGATGCCGCGCTACTACCTCAAGTACCTGGGCGGGGCGGCCGAGGTGCGGGCACTTGTCGGCCTCTCGCCCTCCAACCACGGCACCACCCTCGACGGGCTCTTCATCCTCAGCAACTTCTTCCCGGGGGCGAACCAGTTCACCGGCGCCCTCTGCCCGGCCTGCGAGCAGCAGCGCGCCGGTTCGGCCTTCATCACCACACTGAACTCAGGCGGTGAGACCGTGCCGGGCGTCGACTACACCGTGATCCAAACCCGCTTCGACCAGGTCGTCACGCCCTACACCTCGGCCTTCCTCTCCGGCTCCAACGTGAAGAACATCCTGCTCCAGAACCAGTGCATCCTCGACCTCGGCGACCACCTCTCGATGCCCTACGACCACATCGTCGGCGCCGACGTCCTCACCGCGCTCGACCCCGCGAATCCGCGGGGCTTCTGGTGCACCCCGATCGCCCCCACGTCGGGGGGCTGATCGGGAGGGGTCAGGCGCTGGCGCCGTTCCCGTTGCTCGGGTCGCGGTAGGGCCCCGGCTTCGGCCGGGCCTTGCCGCCAGGGAAGGCGAGGCGCAGGATCGTCCGCTGCACCATCCCCAGCTGCTGGCTGAAGGGGCCGCTGTTGTACGGCAGCCCGTAGCGTTCGCAGACCTCTTTCACCTGCGGGGCAATCTCGGCGTAGCGAGTGCTCGGCATGTCCGGGAAGAGATGGTGCTCGACCTGGTAGCTGAGGTTGCCGCTGGCGACGTGGAAGAGCGGGCCACCCTCGATGTTGGCCGAGCCGGTGAGCTGGCGGATGTACCAGCCGCCGCGGCTCTCGTTCTCCACCTCCTGCTGGGAGAAGGTGTAGGTCTGGTCCGGGAAGTGGCCGCAGAAGATGATCGCGTAGGCCCAGACGTTGCGGACGATGTTCGCCGTGGCGTCGGCTTTGGCGGTGGCGCGGAAGGTCTTGGCGCCGCTGTTCAGCGTCGCTTCGACGACCGGAGCCCAGCGGCTCTGGCGCTTGCGCTTGACCCGCCCGAGGATCCCGCGCGGCTGCTTGCGCTGCCGCCGCGTCTCCACGACGACGTCGACCGCCGTCGCCGCCAGGGCGCTGACCAGCGGCCAGGCGATGTAGTCCTTGACGATCTGGCTTTTCGCCTTGCCGGCGATCCCCTTCAGCTCCCGCTTCACCTGCGGCATCGGCTTGTGGCCCTTGCGGATCGCCTCGAAGTCGAGGTCGTGCAGGGCAACGCCCCACTCAAACAGCGCCGCCAGGATGAGGTTGTAGATCGGCTGTGCGAGGTAGACCGGGTGCCACTTCTGCTCCGGGTCGATCCGCATGATCTCGTAGCCGAGGTCCTTGTCTTTGCCGCGGATGTTGGTGTAGGTGTGGTGGACGAAGTTGTGGGAGTGCTTCCAGGCCTCGGCGGTGGAGGCGGTGTCCCAGTCCCAGGTTGAGGAGTGGATGCGGGGGTCGTTCATCCAGTCCCACTGGCCGTGCATGACGTTGTGGCCGATCTCCATGTTCTCGAGGATCTTCGCGGCCGAGAGCGCGGCGGTTCCGGCCGCCCAGGCGCCGCGGTTGCGCGAGGCGAGCAGCAGGACGCGGCCGAGCACGGCCAATCGCCGCTGCATCTCGATCATGCTCTCGATGTAGCGACGATCGCGGTCGCCGAGCTCGGCCATGACCCGGTCGCGGATCGCGTCGAACTCGCGGCCGAGATCGTCCAGCTGCTCCTCGGAGAGGTGCGCGAGCGGGTTCTCGATCGGGGTATCTATCGGTGCGGTGGTGGTAACGCTCATCTGGTCTTCCATCCTTCTCTCTCAGAGTGCAATCTCAACATCGCCTTCCGGCGCGTTGACACAGGTCCGCACCATTTCGTCCTCTTGACCATAGACCTCGCCGGTTCGCAGGTCCCTGACTTTGCCCGAGCAGAGCCGGCCGATGCAGGTGTGGCAGATCCCCATCCGGCAGCCGTAGGGGAGCTCGGCGCCGGCTTCCTCACCGGCGACGAGGATCGGCGTGGCGCCATCGGAGCCCGTCTCGACCCCGCTCTTGGTGAAGCGGATCGCGCCGCCTTCGCCGGCGACGGTGGCGTCGCCGCCGATCACCGGCTGGAAGCGCTCCATCTCCAGCAGCTCGATGTCGCCCTCTGCCTGCCAGTGTCGGGTCAGGTCATCGAGCATCTCGCCCGGGCCCGAGGCGAAGGTGTGGCGCTGGCGCCAGTCGGGGCAGAGCTGGTCGAGGTGGGCTGGCTCCGCCCGTCCTGCCTCGCTGGTGATCTGAAGGTGCGGCCGGTAACCCGAGCAGCGGCTGTCGAGGTCGCGCAGCTGCTCGCCGAAGATGACGCCGTCGGGGGTGCGCGCGGAGTGGATGTGGACGACGTCGCCGAGCGCTTCGTCGCGATCGAGGCTGCGCAGCATGCTCATGATCGGCGTGATCCCGCTGCCGGCGCTGATGAAGAGGAGCTGGCGCGGCGGCGGGTCGGGGAGGACGAAGGTCCCTTCGACGCCGCCGAGGCGGACGATGTCCCCCGGGCGGGCGCGGTGGACCAGGTAGGGGGATACCTTGCCGGCGTCGACCAGCTTCGGCGTGATCCCGATCAGGCCGTCCGGGCGGCCCGGATCGGTGGTCAGCGAGTAGGCGCGCCAGTGGTGGACGCCGTCGACGACGACGCCGATCCGCAGGTACTGGCCGGGCCGGTGGTCCATCCACTCGTAGCCGGGGCGGATCAGGACCGTGACCGCATCGGCCGTCTCCCGCTCGATCCGCTCGATCCGGCCACGCAGCTCCTGCGTCGACCAGAGCGGGTTGATCAGTTCGAGGTAGTCGTCGGGCAGCAGCGGCGAGAAAAGCGAGCGGACGGCATGGAGCGCGCGCTGGCGCGCCTTTGGGACATTGGGTACGGCGCCTCGCTCTGCCATATGGGTATGTCTACACGAATTGATGTAAAGGTTTCGTGAGGACGGTCACTCGTATACCCAGGCCCACTCGTTTCCACCCCTCAGCTTTGACTTGCTGATTTGTTCAACTAATCTTGTGCAGAGGATGTCCAGCGCCCCGATCACGATCGTCACGCTCGGCCCCGAGGGGACCTGCCACGAGCGCGCGGTCCGGCGCTACATGGAGTTCCAGGGCGTCGCCGACTACGAGATTGAGTACATCGCCGACTTCCTCGACGGGCTCGAGCGCATCCGCGGCCGCGAGGACGCCTTCCTCGTCCAGTGCAGCGCCCACCCGAAGGTCCACGAGGTGACCGAGCGCTACTGGAAGGAGGTCTTCGTCGTCGACACCTTCATCTTCCCGACCAAGCACCTGGTGGTCTTAAGCCGGCGCGAGGTCGAGCGGCCGCGCTCGCTCGGGATCGTCCCCGCGACCAAGGGCTACGTCGACCTCTCCCAGTGGGAGGAGATCATCGACGTCGTCTCCAAGCCGGTGGTCGGTGAGGAGTTGCTCACCGGTCGCTACGACGCCGGCCTCACCCACATCGAGCACCTCGAAGAGCACGAAGACGAGCTCCGGCTCGACCTCGACATCGGCGAAATCGACACCACCTGGCTCGTCTACGGAAAGCAGAAGCGGTTCGAAGGCGAGGTGATCGGGATTCCCTCCCGGGAGCTCTTCACCGCCGCCGCCGCGGCAACCGCCTAGCTACTCCTTCTCGTGCTGGCGCCGCTCTTCGTGGCGGTGGCGGCGGAGCACCGGGGCGATGTAGCCGATCAACATCCCGATCCCCGCGGCGAGGAGGATGATCACGATCAAGGGCGCTTCGAAGCTGGCGGTGAGGAGGTCGAAGCTGACCTGCTGCGAGTTCTGCAGGGCGATGATCAGGACCAGGGCGCTGAGGATGCCGACGAGCCAAGCTCGCCAGTTGACTGGCTTCTTCTCCTGCGAGGGCATCAGTCGATCCTAGTTCCCCGGATGCGCGAGACTTAGTCCGTGGGCACCGCGCAACGACCCGATCCGACCGAGTCGGTCCGCCACCAGCTGCGTCCGCTCTTCGACCAGATCGTGATCAAGGAGCTGGACCAGGACCGCGTCCGGCGCTCCGGCTTGGTCGTACCGCCCGGCACCCACGAGCCACCACCCGAGCAGGGGATCGTCCTCGCCGTCGGGCCCGGGCTCGACTGGTGGGCGGGCGCCGGGGTCGAGATGCCGGTGGCGCCGGGGGACCACGTCGTCTTCCCCTCCAGCGCCGGCGCCTGGGTCGAAGTCGACGAGGAGCGGCTGCTCGTCTGCCGGGTGACCCAGATCCTCGGCGTGCTCGAGTCGGCCGCCCTCGAACGCGGGTAACGCGGTCGCTTAGAACTCGAAGGAGCGCACCCGCTGGTGGCGCTCGACCGCGAGCGCGACGAGGCGGTCGCAGAGCTCGGCGTAGCCGATCCCCGTCGCCTCGAAGAGTTTCGCGTAGACGGAGGTGTCGGTGAAGCCGGGCATGGTGTTGATCTCGTTGACGAGGACCGAGCCGTCGGGCTCGACGAAGAAGTCGCAGCGGGCGAGGCCCGAGCAGCCGGCGAGGGTGAAGACGGCAACGGCGAGCTCGCGCACCCGCTCCACCGCCTCCTCGCCGATCGGGGCGGGGACGCGCAGCTCCATCCCGCCCTCGGTGTACTTGGCCTCGAAGTCGTACCAGGTGGCGTTGGCGACGATCTCGCCCGGCAGCGAGGCCCGCGGCTCGGCGTTGCCGAGGACCGAGCACTCGACCTCGCGGCCGGCGGCCGAGGCCTCGATGATCACCCGCGGGTCGTGGCGCAGCGCCAGCTCCACCGCGGCATCGAGGTCGTCGAGCTTCTCGACCCGGGTGATGCCGACGCTGGAGCCCATCCGCGAGGGCTTGACCCAGAGCGGCAGCCCGAGCTGCTCGCACCGACCCCACCAGTCGTTGCCTTCGACCGCGGTGAACTCGACCTGCGGCACGCCGTGCTCGGCGAAGAGCCGCTTCAAGGTCAGCTTGTCCATGCAGGTCGCCGAGGCGAGGACGTCGGAGCCGACGTAAGGGACGTCGAGCCACTCGAGCAAGCCTTGGATGCTGCCGTCCTCGCCGAAGGCCCCGTGCAGGGCCGGGAAGACCGCGTCGGCGCCGAGCAGCCCGGCGCCGGGGACGAGCTCGACCGAGCCGCCCGGGGCGCTCCAACCACCGTCTCGGGCGATCGTCACCTCGACCGCCTCGTGTCCCGCCTCGCGTAGGCCGCGGGCGACCGCCTGGCCCGAGCGCAGGGAGACGTCGTGCTCAGAGGAGCGGCCGCCGGCCAGCACCGCCACCCTCATTCTTCTTCGCCTTCTTCGGGAGGACCGGCGGCGAGCTTGCCGACCGTGATCGTCACCGTCGCCCCCGGTTCCTGCTCTGAGCCCGGCGGCGGGAACTGGTCGATCACCCGGCCCACCTGGCTGGGGATTTCGGTTTCTTCTTCTTCGACGGCGGGGGTGAGGCCGGCGGCGCGGATCGCTTCCACCGCTTCGCGTCGTTCTTTGCCGATCACGTTCGGCACCTTCGACCGTTCTTCTTCCTTTTCACCCTTGGAGACGACGATCGAGACCGCGGCGCCGGGTTCGACCTCGCTGCCGGCGTCGGGCGCCTGGCGCACGACCTGCCCTTTCGGCTCCGAGCTTTCCTCTTCGCTGATCGAGGCTTCGAGGCCGCGGCTGCGCAGTCGCTGGACGGCCGTTTCCCGCTGGGCCCCGACGAGCACCGGGACCTTGACCAGCTTCGGTCCACGGGAGACGAAGAGGGTGACGGTCGAGCCGTTGGTCGCGGTGCTGCCGCCGCCTGGCTCGGTGCTGATTACCGTTCCCGCTTCGACCGAGGCCGAGTTGACGCGCTCGACCGCGACTTCGAAGCCGGCTGCTTCCAGCTTCCGCGTCGCCTCCTCCTCGCTGCTGCCGGCGACCGAGGGAACCTTGCCGCTGCCGGGCCCGGAGCTGACCGTCAGCGTCACCTCCGGCTTCGAGCAGAAGAAGGTGAGGAAGGCGCAGTCTTCGGATGCCTGGTCAGCGGGGGGCGAGGCGGCCGGGTCCTGCTCGAGCACTTCGTTGGCCGGCGCATCGCGCTGGACCCGGATCACTTCGCCGACGGTGAAGCCGTCCTGCTCGAGCAGGGTGATCGCGACGCCGAGCTCGTTGCCGGTGACGCCGGGGACCTTGGTCGTCGTGTCGCGGGTGAGGGCGAGGCCGACGAGGATGCCGATCACGATCGCCGCGACCAGCAGCGCCCAGAGCCACCAGTTGCGTTTGCGCTCCTCGAGCACCTCCTCCGGGGTGGCGACGATCGGGGGCGCCGCGAAGGTCGCCGTCTGCCCGGCGACACCGGGGTCTTTCAGCGCCGCGTCGAGGGCGGCGATAAAAGCATCGGCGCTCTGGAAGCGCTGCCCCGGCTCCTTCTCCAGTGCCCGCATCACCACCGCGTCGAGCGCCGGCGTGACCTGCGGGTTGATTGAGCTCGGCCGCTGCGGCGTCTCGGCGACCTGTTTCATCGCGATCGCCACCGCGCTTTCGCCCTCGAAGGGGACCCGGCGGGTCAGTGCCTCGTAGAGGATCACCCCGATCGAGTAGAGGTCGGAGACGGGGGTGACTTCGAAGCCCTGCGCCTGCTCGGGCGAGAGGTACTGCGGAGTGCCCATCACCGAGCCGGTCTGGGTGATCTCCGAGACGCCGGCGCGGGCGATCCCGAAGTCGGTGACGACCGCTTTGCCCTCTTCGTCGACGATCACGTTCTGCGGCTTCAGATCGCGGTGGACGATCCCGTTGCGGTGGGCGAAGCGGGCGCCCTCGAGCACCTGGCGGACCAGCGCCACCGCCTGGTCGGGAGCGAGGCCGCGGTCGATCAGCTCTTTCAGCGTGGGCCCCTGCACGTAGCGCATCGCGATGTAGTTGACGTCACCGTCGGAGCCGCGGTCATAGACGGCGACGATGTTCGGGTGGGTCAGGCCGGCAGCGTGCTCGGCCTCGCGCTGGAAGCGGCCGACGAACTCCTGGTCCTGGAGGAAGCGCCGGTGCAGGACCTTCAGCGCCACCTGCCGCTGCAGGTGCGCGTCCTCGGCCAGCCAGACGTCGGCCATGCCACCGCTGCCGATCCGGCGGACAACCCGGTAGCGGTTATCGACGATGCTTCCCTCGGCCACCTCAGCCACGCGCCACCAGCCTCCTCATTCTTCGCCGTTCAGGATCGCTTCCGCGACGTCGCGGAAGATTGGGGCGGCGACGTCGCCGCCGAATTCCGGGGTGCACTCGATCGAGACCGCAATCGCGATCTGCGGGTCGTCCGCCGGCGCGAAGCCGATGAACCAGGCCTGGTTTTCGTCGACGCCGCCACCGCAGGCGAGGTTGCCGGGGGTTTCCGCCGTGCCCGTCTTGCCGGCGACGGGGACGCCGGAGATCGCGGCGTTGGTGCCGGTGCCTTCGTTGACCACCCCTTCCATCGCCGTCGTCAGCTCCGCCGCGGTCTCCTCGCTGACCGCCTCGCTGTAGACCGAGGGGTCCATCGTGTTGACGACGCGGCCGTCGGGATCGATCTCGCGCTTCCAGATCTGCGGCTTCATCAGGGTGCCGCCGTTGGCGACCGCCGCCGCCACCTGCGCCATCTGCAGCGGCGTCGCCAGCAGCCGCTCCTGGCCGATCGCGAGGCGGGCGAGGTCGACCGGGTCCTTGGCGCGGAGGAGGTTGCCGTCTTCGTCGAAGACCCCACTGGCCGAGACCTCTTCTTCGGGAAGGTCGATCGCCGGTTTGGCGTTGAACCCGAACCGTTCCATGTATTCGAACAGGGTGTCGTTGCCGAGCTGCTGGCCGAGCTGGCCGAACCAGGTGTTGACCGAGTTGGTCAGCGCGGTGTCGAGGGTGGCGCCGAAGAAGTCCTGGTTGAAGTCGTTCTGGAGCGGCGTCCCTTCGACTTCGTAGGTACCGGGCGCGTCGATCGTCGTTTCCGGGGTGATCGCGCCGCTGTCGAGGCCCGCGGCAGCGGTAACGACCTTGAAGGTTGAGCCAGGCGGATACTGGCCTTGCGAGGCCCGGTCATACAGCGGCCGTTCGATGTTGTTGTTGGCCAGCTTCGAAAAGTCGTCGGGAACTCGGTTCGGGTCATACGGCGCGTTGGAGACCATCACTTTGACCGCGCCGGTGCTGGGCTCGAGTGCGACGACGGCGCCGTAACCGGCTTCCTGCAGCTCGGCCAGGGCCAGCCGCTGAGCTTCGGTGTCGATGCTGGTGACGAGGTCGTTGCCTTCCTGGGTATGGCCGAGCAGCTCGTCGGCGATCGAGCTGAATTCCGAGCCTTCACCGACGAGTTCCTCGTTGTGGAACTGCTCGAACTCGGAATCGCCGAACTGGACGAAGCTGTAGCCGATCGGGTGGCCGAAGAGGGAGCCTTCCGGATAGCGACGCACGTAGCGCTTGGCGGCGCCCTTGCCCTTGGCGACCGACTTCGCGATCACGGTGCCGTCGGCGGCGAGGATGCGGCCGCGGGGGATCTGCTGCTGCTCGAGCAGCGGTCGCTTGTTCGCGTTTTTTTCCTTCAACGCCTCGGCGTCAAAGACCGACCACCAGGACGTGAAGCCGATCAGGACCCCGAAGAGGACCATCACGAAGGCGAACAATTTTACGATCTGCCGGTTCACGCCGGCGCTCCCATGGCAGCCATCCGGCCGCCCGGTTCAGCGGCCTCGCGGCGGGCGCGGTCAGAGATCAAGAGCAGCAGAGCCAGCAGCACGAAGTTGGCGACGATCGAGCTGCCGCCGTAGCTGATGAAGGGCAGGGTGACGCCGGTCAGCGGGATCACCCTGGTGACGCCGCCGATGATGACGAAGGCCTGGATCGCGAAGACCGCGGTCAGCCCGGTCGCCAGCAGCTTCGAGAAGCCGTCTCCGGCAAGCAGCGCGATCCTGAAGCCGCGGGCGGCGATCAGCGTGTAGACGAGGACGACGCCGACGGCGCCGAAGAGGCCGACCTCGTTGACGATCAGGGCGTAGATCATGTCCGTCTGCGCCGCCGGCAGCAACGGGCCGCCGCCGGGGACGGTGATCAGCGCCTCGCCGAACCCTTTGCCGAAGAGGCCGCCGTCGGCTTGGGCGAAGATCGAGTTGAGGATCTGGTAGCCGGAGTTTTCCGGGTCCTCGTAAGGGTGGAGCCAGATATCAAAGCGCTCCTGGACGTGGGGCACGGTGCTGGCGAAGAACCAGGCGCCGACCAAGAACATCGCCATCCCGATGACGACAAAGGAGAAGCGGCCCGTCGCCACGTAGAGCAGCGCCAGGAAGGCGGCGAAGAACATCAGCGAGCTGCCGAGGTCGCGGATGAAGACGAGCATGAACATCGAGGCGCCCCAGACCACCAGCATCGGCCCGAAGTGCTTCAACGGCGGCAGCGTCACCCCGAGGATGCGGCGGGCGCCGACGACCAGGACCTCGCGGTGCTCGCGCAGGTAGCTGGCGAGGAAGACGACGATCGCGATCTTGGTGAACTCGGCCGGCTGGAAGGCGAGCGGGCCGATCTTGACCCCGAGGTAGGCGCCGTTGACCTGCTGGCCGACCCCCGGCACCCGCGGCGCCAGCAACAGCAGCAGGCCGGCGATCGCGATCGTGTAGCGGTAGCGCTCCAGTACCTCGTAGTCGCGCAGGAACTGGATCGTCAGCGCGAAGAGGACGAGGCCGAGAACGAACCAGTTGGCCTGATCGCGGGCCAGGCCCTCGTCGATCCGGTAGATCATCACCAGCCCGAAGGCAGTCAGCGTCGCCATCAGCGGGAAGAGGTAGGGGTCGGCGTTGGGGAGCCGGATCCGCAGGAAGATGTGGGTGGCGAGGCAGAGCGCCAGGAAGTAAGCGCCGTAGATCAGGCTGAGGTTGCCGAGCTGTTCGTTCTCCTGCGAGAAGACGGCGGCGAAGCCCGCGGTGAGCAGGGCGGCGACGGGAACCAGGGCGAGCAGCTCCCGGTTCCTGGCCGACGTCAACGAAGCCCCTCGGTCTTTTCGATGTCTTCGATCAGGGAGACGGCGTCGTCGCGGGAGCGCAGCTTGTGGCCGGTGACCGCGTCTTGGCGCCGCGCCGGCAGCGACTCGGTCTGGATCGGGCTGGCGTAGCGCTCGGAGTAGAGGTCGATCCCGAACGGGAGCTCATAGGGGGCACCGCGGTAGAGGGCGACCCGCCCCGAGCTGTCGGTGCCGAGGAACCAAATCTGGCGGTTGCCGTACCAAGCGCCGAAGGCGACCGCGGCGAGGACGAGCAGGACGGCCAGCACCTTCAGTGCCCGCCGCAGGCCGCGGCGGCGGGGTCGCGAGTCGACCTCCTCGCGACGCTTGCGGGCGGCCTCGGCGGCGGCGCGGCGGCGTACCTCGGTCGCCGTCAAGCCGGCCTCCTCGGCGCTGGAGCCGATCAGGGTCGCGCCCTCCTCAAGCCGCGCGCCTGGGTTGGCGGCGTCGGGGGCGGCCGGGTCGGCGAGGCTGAAGGCGACGACGGTGATGTTGTCGCGGCCGCCGGCGCGGTTGGCTTCATCGACCAGCGCCCGCACCGCCGAGGTAAGTGAGGTGGCGCGGATCAGGAGGCGGGCGATCTGCTCGTCGTCGAGCATCGTCGTCAGCCCGTCGGAGCAGATCAGGAAGACGTCGCCGTCCTGGGCGGGGACGGTCTGCACGTCGACCTGGACCTCCGGTTCGGGGCCGAGCGCCCGGGTGATGATCGAGCGCTGCGGGTGGTCCTCGGCCTGGGCGTCGGTGAGCTGGCCTTTGCGACGCATCTCCTCGACCAGCGAGTGGTCGCGGGTCAGCTGCTCGAGCTTGCCGCCGCGGAGGCGGTAGGCGCGGCTGTCACCGACGTGGCCGATCGCCACCTCCTCTTTCTCGAGGTCGACGATCGCCGCGGTCGTCGTCGTCCCCATCCCGGCCAGGCCGGGGTCCTTGCGAGCCAGCTCGTGGATCGTCCGATTGGCGCCGGCGATCGTCTCCTCCAAGACTCGCTCCGGCGGCTCGGCCGGCAACTCGCCGGCAAATGACTCGGCGGCAGCTTTCGAGGCGACCTCGCCGGCCTGGGCCCCGCCCATCCCGTCGGCGACGACGAACAACGGCGCCTCGACGAAGAGCGAGTCCTCGTTGGCGTTGCGCTGGCGCCCGGTGTCGGTGAGAACTGCCTCTTCGGCGATCCGCAGCGCCACCTCAGCTCACCTCGAGCCTGAAGATCGTGTCGCCGATCTGGACCGTGTCGCGGTCGATCAGCTCAGCCTCTCCCTGCAGGGTGGCGCCGTTCAGCAGCGTGCCGTTAGTCGAGTTCATGTCCTCTACGAAGAACCGTCCCTCGCGCGAGAAGACGCGGACGTGGAGGCTGGAGGCGTAGCGGTCGTCGATCCGCACGTCGGCCTCCTTCGAGCGCCCGATCGAGAGGCCGCCGATCAGGTCGAAGCGCTGGTCGGGCTGCAGGCCGCCGCCGCGCTCGACGACCAGCCAGCCGTCGGGCCCCCGCGGGGCCTCGGCGTAGCCCGGCGCCGCATGGAAGCCGGTGGCATCGGGGGCGGGCGCGTAGGTCCGGCGCAGGTCCTTGAGAGCGCTGCGCGCGATCACGAGCACGAACAGGTAGAGGACGGCGAGGAAGCCGAACTTGAGGGCCACGCTTATGGGGTCGTAGTCCACGCGTCCAGCACCTTAATGAGGGCGGCAGCCGCCGCTACTGCTCGATGTCGAAGGTGAACGTGGTGGTGCCGACGGTGACCTGGTCACCGGGGCTGAGCCGGGTGGAGGGAACGCGGCGGCCGTTGACCTTGATCCCGTTGGTGGAGCCGAGGTCGACGATCTGCCAGTCGCCGTTGTCAGCGCGGCGCAGCTCAGCGTGACGGCGGGAGACGTTGGGGTCAGAGAGCACGCACTCGACCGACTTCGAGCGGCCGATCGTCGCCCGCGGGCCGTCGAGGACATAGCGGCGATCATCAAGCGAGACGACGGCACGGGTGGAGACGAGGGCGCCGACCGCCTGCTCGGGACGCTTGGGTCGGCTGCGGTCGCGCTCGCGAACGGCGGAGTAGACCATCGTGTGCCCCTCTTCCCCCTGTTCGGGCGCCTGCCCCTCGTGGGCGGGCGGCTTCACCAAGCGGGCCTGGATCCCGAACTCGCCGAGGCGCAGCCGCTCGTCGGTCGAGAACTCGACCTGGGGTCGGGTCAGCAAGTCGTAGCCGCGCCGGCGCGCGTGCTCCAGCAGGTAGCCGGAGAGCTCCTGCTCGAGCGAGCGCTCATAGCCTTCGAGCTTGCCGCGGTCCTGGCGGGAGAGGAAGACCGTGTACTCGTTGGGAACGTAGACGCGCTGGACCGATGCGGTCTTGTGGGCGTCCATTTCCTTCGCCAGTTTGCGCGCGAGTTCGACCGGCTGCACCTCCGAGCTGAAGGCGCGACTGAAGACCCCCTCGACGAGGCCTTCGAACATCGACTCAAGACGACTCAGAGCGCCGATCGGGAGATCCTAGGGAAGGCCGCGCTACGGCAGGGCCGCGCCGTGGAGGGCGAGGAAGCCGCCGACCGCCACCGCGGCCGCGAGAGCACCGACCCGGGTGACGACGCCGTGGCCGCCGGCACCGGGCAGACGATCGCTGAGACTGTCGAGCGAGTCCTCGATCGCGGTCCCCAGTTCCTCCAACGATGGGCGGTGGTTGGGACGCGGCGCGAGGCAGGCGTCGACCGTCTCGGTGAGCTCGCGGGGAAGGTCGGGGCGGAGGCGCCGCAACGGCCGGGTGCGACCGCCGATCGCCCGCGCGGTCGCGGCCGGGGTGGCGCGGCGGTGCGGGTTCTCCCCGCTCCAGCACTCATAGAGGGTCAGCGCCAGCGAGTAGACGTCGGCCTCGGGTCCGGCCGCCCGCCCCTCGGCCTGCTCGGGCGACATGTAGGCGAGGGTGCCGACGACGTCGCCGGCGGCGGTCAGGGCGGCCCCGTCGGCGAGGTGGGCGACGCCGAAGTCCATCAGCTTCGCCCGTGGTTCGGAGTCCTCGACCACCTGCACGTTCTGCGGCTTGATGTCGCGGTGGACGACCCCGCGCGAGTGGGCGTGGTCGAGCGCCTCGCAGAGGTCGGCGCCAACCTCAGCGATCTCGCGGTCGGAGAGCTCGCCGGCGGCGGAGAGGCGAGCCAGGGTCGAGCCCTCGACCAGCTCGGTGACGAGCAGGGCGTTGCCGTCCTCCTCCCCCATCTCATAGAGAGTGACGATGCCGGGGTGGTTGAGCCGCGCCGCGGCCTGGGCCTCGCGGAGGACGCGCCGGCCTGCCTCGCCTCGCTGCTCGATCGCCTTCACGGCCACCGGCCGCTCGAGCCGTCCATCCCAAGCCTCGTAGACAACGCCGAAGCCTCCGCTGCCGATGCGGCGCTCGATCAGGAAGCGGTTGAGAACGAGCGAGCCAACCATGGCTCTCTCCACTTCGCCGGTTAGGGAAGTCTTCCTGCTCGCCTGGAGACTGGGAAAAAAGCGTCGTTTGCGGCAGCTCCTGGCGCTGCAACCGCTTCAGAAGTCATACTTCCGGCCCCGTGGAGGACTTCACCTCACGACGCTCGCCCCGGCGCGAGCGCCCGGCCCGCCGCCCCGAACGCCAGCAGATCATGCTGCGGCGGGCGCTTGCCCTCGGCGGCGGCCTCGTCCTGCTGATCCTCATCGTCCTCGGGGTCAAGGGTTGCCTCGACGCCCGCGCCAACCGCGAGCTCAGCGACTACGCCCGCAACGTCACCCAGATCGTCGAAGAGACCGAACAGACGAGCAAGTCCTTCTTCGGCAAACTCGAGGACCCGGGCAACCTCACCGTCACCGACTTCGTCGACCAGGTCAACGCCTCGGCCAGCGCGATGGACGCCTACGCCGCCCGGATTGACGAGCTCGGCACCCCCGGCGACATGTCGAACGCGCAGGGCAACCTCGAGCTCGCCTACGAGCTGCGGGCCAACGCGATGGATGAAATCGCCAGCAAGATGAGCACCGCCCTCGGCGACGCGGGGGCCGAGAAAGCGGTCGAAGGCATCGCCAAACAGATGCAGAAGCTGCTCGCCGCCGACGTCATCTACGAACAGGTGGTGCGGCCCGAAGTCGACAGCGTCCTCGCCTCCAACGGCGTCTCCGATTCCGACCTGCCGAAAAGCACTTTCCTCCCGGGCGAGAGATGGCTCGAAGAGAGCACCGTCAGCGACGCGATCGGGGCGGTCAGCGGCGGCACCACCTCCGATGTCTCCGGCGTCCACGGCACCGAACTTGCCGGCATCGTCGTCAACGGCACCGAACTGGTCGAAGGCGCACCAAGCACGATCGCCGGCGAAGAAGGGGTCGAAGTCGAAGCCAACGTCACCAACCAGGGTGAATCGACCGAGACCGGCGTCACCGTCTCGGTCACCTTCGAAGGGACCACGATCAAGGGCGAAATCGACGAACTCCCGGCTGGTGAAACCGGGACCGCGATCATCCCGCTGACGCCGACGCCGAGCGGCGAAGTGACGCTTGAAGTTGAAGTTGAAGCCGTCGACGGCGAGACGATCACCGAAAACAACGAAGGCACCTACTCGCTGGTCGTCGAATAGCGGCGCTGGCCGCTCTGGTTTGATCCGCTCATGAGGATCGCCTACCTGGGACCGGCCGGAACCTTCACCGAGGACGCCGTCGGCGAGGCGCTCACCGAGGGCTCCTACGAGCCGCTGCGGACGCCGACGATCCACGACGCGATCCTCGCGGTCGAGCGCGGCGAGGCCGACCGGGCCCTGGTCCCGATCGAGAACTCGCTCGAGGGGTCGGTGCGGCCGACCCTCGACACCCTCGCCTTCGAGGTTGGCGCGGTGACGATCGTCGGCGAGCACGACTACCGGGTGCGGGTCCACTTGATCGCCCGCGAGGGGGTCGCCATCGAGGACGTCGAGGCGGTCCTCTCCCATCCCCAGCCGCTGGCGCAGTGCCAGCGTTTCCTGCGCGAGCGCTTCGGCGACGTCGAACAGCGCAGCGTCAGCAGCACCGCGGCGGCGGTGCGGATGGTGAGTGAGTCCTCGCGGCCGTGGGCGGCTCTGGGGGCGCGGGCGGCGGCGGCGCTGTACGACTGCGAGCTGCTGCTGGAGGGGGTCGAGGACTCCGACGACAACGTCACCCGCTTCGTCTGGATCGCCCCCGAGGGAACCGAGCATGTCGGCGGGGAGAGCGCGGGCCCGTGGAAGACCTCGCTCGTCTTCTCCGAGGTCGGGGCCGACCATCCCGGCGCCCTGGTCGAGTGCTTGAGCGAGTTCTCCGACCGTGGCATCAACCTCTCCCGGATCGAGTCGCGGCCGCTGCGCCAGGGGCTCGGGCGGTACATGTTCTTCTGCGACCTCGAGGGCCGGGAGACGGATTCGGCCGTCGCGGAGGCGATTGCGGCGTTGCGGACGAAGGCCGCTTCGGTCCGCATTCTCGGTTCCTATCCCGTGGGATGAGGCCGAGTGCCTACAATTCCGGGGCAGGATGGCCAGGGTGCTGGTACTCAACGCGACGTATGAGCCGATCAACGTCTGCACGTTGAGACGCGCCGCTGTCCTGCTTCTGAAGGAAAAGGCGGAACTGCTCGAGCAGCGGGCCGGGGCCGCGCTCCACTCCGAGCACATGACGATGGAGCGCCCGGACGTGATCCGCCTCGTCAACTACGTGCGGATCCCGCGCGAGGCGCACCGGCGCAAGATCACCCGCCGCGCCGTCCTCGCCCGCGACTCCTGGACCTGCCAATACTGCGGCTCGACCAAAGCCGGCCTCACCGTCGACCACGTCATCCCCCGCTCCCGCGGCGGTCTCTCGGTCTGGGAGAACATCGTCGCCGCCTGTCCTCCCTGCAACCGCCGCAAGGGCAACCGCTTGCCGCGGGAGATCCACATGCACCCGGCGACGACCCCGAAGGCGCCGCCGCCGACGGTCTTCATCCAGGTCGCCAGCCCGAAGATCCCGGCAGCCTGGCAGCAGTACCTGCCGCAAGCGGCTTAGGTCCTCGGACCGCTGCCGGCGACTGCTCGAGGCGGCAAGCTCGTCCGGTCAGCCTGGAAGGATCCAGCCGCGCCGTGAACGACTTCGCTAACCATTCCCTGCGCACTTTTTCGAAGAGTTGGTCGTTCGAGACGGTGCTTGCAGACCCACCCTGGAGGTTCCAGAACCGGACCGGGAAGATGGCCCCCGAGCACCGGCGGCTGGCCCGCTACGACACGATGACCCTGGAGGAAATCAAGTCTCTCCCGGTCCCCGAGGTCTGCGCCGAGAAAGCTCATCTCTACCTCTGGGTGCCCAACGCACTGTTGCGCGAGGGCCTCGAGGTGATGGAGAGCTGGGGCTTCACCTACAAGACGAACCTTGTGTGGTTCAAGGTCCGCAAGGACGGTGGCCCCGACGGTCGTGGGGTTGGCTTCTACTTCCGCAACGTGACCGAGATGGTCCTGTTCGGTGTCCGCGGTTCCCGGCGCACCTTGGACCCGGGGCGCACCCAGGTGAACCTCTTCGCCGAGCGCAAGCGCGAGCACTCGCGCAAGCCCGAGGAGCTCTACAACATCATCGAGGACTGCTCGCCCGGTCCCTACCTGGAGATGTTCGCCCGCCACGGCCGCGCCGGCTGGCACCAGTGGGGAGACGAGCTTCTCAACGAACCGTTCGAGACTGTGCCAGCGGCGGTTCAAACGGCGTCGTAGCCGCTAATGGACCTGACGCGCAGCTTCGAAGGCGTCTTCTCCCGAGAGCTGCGTGAGCGGTACGAGTTCCGCGAGGTGCGAAACGCGGCGGCGGTCATCGCCCACACCAATCCGGATGCGTTCAAGGACCTGGTCGGGGTGCTCGAGGATTTCTCCCTGCGCGAAGCTGACGTCCTCGAGCCCGGCAAAAACGAGGGGAAGATCGCCAAGCGGCTGAACCAGGCCTTCCGCGACGCCGGCTGGCGCGAGGGCAAATACGGCTCCACTCTGACCTCCCGACTCGTGCTTTCGCCCTACCGACCTGCGGATGAGCGGAAAGCCACGGTCAAGGAAACCAGCGTCACCAGTGACGGCTACAAGATCGACAACGTCAAGGACGAAGTCGCGCTCGACGTCGAGTGGAACGCAAAGGACGGCAACCTCGACCGGGACGTAGCCGCCTACCGCTCGCTCTACGACGTCGGCATCCTCAGCGCCGGGGTCATGCTCACCCGGACGATGAATGACCTCAGGCAGCTGGGGCGAGAGCTGGGGCGGCCGAAATTCCTCAACACGACGACGACGACCAACCTCGAAAAGTTGGAACCCCGTCTGGTGCGAGGGGATGCCGGCGGCTGCCCCCTGCTTGCTGTTGCGATTACGGCACGCTGCTATGAGGGCCATCGCCTCGAGCTCGGCCTTCAGTAACTCCTTGAGCACACAAGTAGACTGCGACCAATGATCGTGCGGGCCGGCGGGGCTCAACGAGCGCTCGCTGCAGTGGGCCTCCTCATCTCCTTCGTCTTGGTTGCCTTGAGCGGCGGAACGGCTGCCGCCAGCGGCGTCTGGGTCGACCGCTCCTCGCCCGAGGACGCCGCCTCCTTCTGGACCACGGCGCGGATGCGGGCGGCGAAGCCACT
>DASTYZ010000130.1:0-30515 GCA_035764545.1 Solirubrobacterales bacterium
CTGCTCGATGGTTCCGACGTGGGTATCTCCGCGTTTCTCCCGCAGCCGTCCGTTATCAGTACGCGAGCGATTGCCATGCATTCCGGGGGCGTCGTTTGATGGAGCTGACATTCCAACTTCTCCTTTCAGGGGGATAGATCAAAGCCAACGTCATTGTGGCCGACCGGTAGGACGAAAAAGCGAACACACGTTCTCCTTACGCTCAGCGATCGTGACGGAGGTTGATTACGAGCGGAACGGAAGGCCGCGCGAGAGCCACGGCGCAAGACCTTCGCCGAGGGCCAGGTCATCCGTTTCAAGGACCGATCATGGCGCTGCGCTACACAGCATGGTTGCTGCTGCCTGAACGAGCGTAGGAGGGCGAGGTTCAGCTAGGGGAACGTCCAACCCTGCTGCTCG
The DNA here is from genome assembly GCA_035764545.1 of Solirubrobacterales bacterium. GTDB lineage: Bacteria > Actinomycetota > Thermoleophilia > Solirubrobacterales > 70-9 > VAYN01. Next base: position 400 of record DASTYZ010000130.1, read on the forward strand.
ATGTAGTCGAGCACGGTCATGCACTCAACTTCGAAGTGCTCACATACAAGCGGGATTTTTGGCCGGTTTTTATTGCCGCGAGAACCCTCCTCGGTCACTACCGCGATGCCCTTTGCTCGCGCGGTCGCAATCACGAATGGGTCCGCTTTGTTGCGGCCCCGCATCTGCCCGGCTAGTCGCGGGAACTCGGCCAAAACTTCTTTCGTCCCGGCCATGACCTCCTCGTCAAGCGGCACAATCAACTGACCTTCGTTTTCCTTCATGAAGGCGTGGAGACCGTCCTCCTTTTTCTTGACCTCGCCAAGAACCTCTTCCGGCGAGCAAATCTCTCCGCCTGACACCACACTCTCAAGTTCACTCCACAAGCCGGTGAAGGTCGTCCGCCTGTATCGGCCGGACCAGCACTCGATGAAGGCGCTCGTATCGAAGCAATGCGATGCCATCTACTCCGCCCCCGAGGTCAAACCAACCTCTTGCTCTATCCGCGTGATCCCTTTGACGGGAACGTCGAGATAGTCGGCAGCTTCCGAGGTGCTGATAGCCCTGCCTCGGTACGCATCAAGCGCCAGTTCCACGTAGGGGCGCCCGAGGTCGCGGACCTTGAGCCGGTAGTAGGGAATCCGGGGCTTTTTTCTTGCAGCCCTTTTTTTCTCCTTGAGGGTCTTGTATTCCTCAATGAACTCCTGGTGCTTCTCCTGGTAGAAGCGGAAGGTCGTCTTGCCCAGCGTCAAAAGACGCCGGAGGATGACCTCCCGGCTAACGCTGTAGCGGTCCCCTAATTGCTTGAGGAGAAGGTCATCCCAATTCTCGCCCTCTCGATTCGCTACGAGGCGATCAGCAAGGAACTCCTCCTTGGGAAGCAGCACGGACGCTGCGACCCGGTTGCAGAACACCTCCGTCTTGTCCGTCTCGCTCCTTGGGTTCTTGATCGGGAACAGATCGCAGACACCCGACGAGCGCAAAACCACATGGACAAACTCATGCAGGAGGGTGAAGATTCGACCGCGCCGCGAGTCGCCTCCGTTTAGGACGATCACCGCAGCGGAATCATCCGACAGAGCGAAGCCCCGCATCTCATCTACGTCAATGCCTTGCGCCTGGAGGACTAGAACTCCGGTTGCCTCGACAGCGGCTATCCAGGTTTTAAGAGCCACATCCGGACGGCCCCAACCAACCTGGGCGCTAAGAGGAACGCCGATCAGCTTGCGGATCTGTGCGGCAACGGCGTCAGCGTCCTCCGAAATCTCTACCGAGGGGATTGGACTCAGATCGTCTCCGAGCACGTCCACTAGCTCGCGGAGAGCTTCCCGCTGTTCTCCCGCCCGTATAACGGCGCTATGGAGGTTCGGCGACCAGCGACCAGCCTCTGCTCCGGGTATTCGCCGGAAGTCGCGCATCGCCTGGAAGTCGCGCGGCGGCTCCGGGAGGAAAAAGACGGCAAGGGGACGGCGGTAAACCTGCGCCACCTTGCGTAGTTGAGCCACGGTCGGTCCACCCTCTCCTGCCTCCCATGCTTCAAGCTGATCGACACCGCCTCTGAGCCTGAGTTTGGCTGCGGCATCCTCGACGGAATAGCCGATGCTCGTCCGCGCCCAGCGGAGAAGCGAAGGATCAATATCTGCTCGTGGCGTTGCCATATTCCAAACCTTGAAGAGGTTTAGTGTCGCGCGTCCGGGGGCGGATACGCGCCCTGACTGGGCAGCAACCGGCAGCAAACTGCGAACTTGCTCTCTGGCCGCGCCTCTCCAAGCAGCCGCGAAAACGCGAAAGCCCGCTCGGGAGCGGGCTTTCGGTCAAGCGGCTGAAGGGATTCGAACCCTCGACCTTCTGCATGGCAAGCAGACGCTCTAGCCAGCTGAGCTACAGCCGCATCGGAGGGCATTCTAGCTGTGGCGGGGTGGTTGGCGCGGTAGCCTGCTCGGGAGGGCAAGATGCTTTTCCGCCAGATCATCCATGAGGACCTTGGTTGCGCCTCCTACCTGGTCGCCGACCGGGAATCGGGTGTGGCCGTGGTTGTCGATCCGCAGTGGGACATTGATCCCTATCGGCGGCTGGCCAGCCTGCACGGGGTGCGGATCGGGCACGTGCTGGAGACGCATAACCACGCCGACCACGTCTCCGGGCACGGGCGGCTGTGCCGGCGGACCGGGGCGACGGTTCATGTGCACGAGCTGGCCGAGGCTGAGTACCCGCACGAGGCGTTCGCCGACGGCTGGAAGCTGGAGCTCGGCAACCTCGTCGTCGAGGCGATCCACACGCCCGGCCACCGGCCCGAGCACACCTGCTTCCTGCTCAGCGACAAGGGCCGCGGCGGCGATCCCTGGGCACTCCTGACCGGCGACTCCCTCTTCATCGGCGACGTCGCCCGGCCCGACCTCGCGGTCGAACCGCGGGAGGGCGCCGCCGACATGTTCCGCTCGCTGCACGAGCGGCTGCTGGCCCTGCCCGACGAAGTCGAGGTCTGGCCGGGACACCTCGGCGGCTCGCTCTGCGGCGGCTCCGGCCTTGACCTCAAGTCCTCCTCGACGATCGGCTTCGAGCGCCGCCACAACCGCGCGCTCGCGATCACCGACGAGGAGGAGTTCGTCGCCGACCAGGTCGGCTCGCTCGGCGACAAACCGCCGAACGTCGAGCGCATCGTCGGCCTCAACCGCGGTCCCCTGGTCGAGGACTTCGGGACGCCGGCGCCGCTCAGCCCGCACGAGGTCGAAGAGCTGGTCGAGCAGGGGGCGGTGGTCGTCGACGGCCGCACCAACGAGCAGTTCGACGAGGCCCACATCGAGGGCGCGATCAGCTCCTCCTCCTACGACACCGGCTTCGCGACCAAGGTCTCCCGGGTCGTCCCGGAGGGCAGCGACATCGTCATGGTCGCCGCCTCCAGCGGCGACGAGCGGCAGGCGGCGCAGCTGCTCGCCTCGGTCGGGCTCGCCGTTCGCGGCTACCTCGAGGGCGGGATGACCGCCTGGCGGACGGAGGAGCGGCCGGTGCACCGGATCGAGTTGATCGACCCCGACGAGCTCGCCCGCCGGGTCGACGGCGACGACGGCCCCGCGATCCTCGACGTCCGCAACGCCTCCGAGTACGCCGGCGAGCACATCCCCGGCTCGCTCCACATTCCCTATGTCGACCTCGCCGGCCGCCTCGACGAGCTGCCGCGCGACTGTCCGGTCGCGACCATCTGCCGCGGCGGCAAGCGCAGCGGCCTCGCCGCCTCGATCCTTCAGCGTGCCGGCTTCGAGGACGTGATCCACGTCGGCAAAGGCGTCGGCGTCTGGCGCGACGGCGGCCACCCGGTCGAGACCGGCGCCCCCGAAGTGACGCCTGCCGCCTAGGGCCGGTTCGTCGGCATCGGGCTCCCCTGAGCCGCCAGATGCCGGTCGATCTGCTGCGCGATCACCAGCGCCGAGTCACCGGAGACCATGCCGACGTGGGGTCCCGGCACCCGCTCGATCTCGATCCGGCCGGCGGTGACGCGGCGCCAGACCGGGAGCGGGTCGGCAAAGAGGTGGAAGCGGCGGACGGTTGGGAGGAAGTAGGTCATCGAGCCGCGGTAGGGCCGGGGCCGGTAGGCCGCGGCGAGGCGGAGGAAGTGGCTGGCGAGGCGCTGGTGCTCCTCGGAGGCCCCTTCCATCCAGGTGGCCTCCGACTCGGCCAGGGCGGCGTCGCGATGCAGGCGGGAGAAACCGCGCCGCAGCAGCTTCGGCACCGCCCCGAAAACGGCGTCGAGGGCCGCCCGGGGCTGGCGCAGGGCAGCGCGGGCGTAGTGATAGGGGAGGGCGAGGCGGTGGCCCCAACGCCGGGCGGGGGAGTGGGCGTCGCTGCTGAGCTCGGCGTCGATCAGGCCCAGCCATTCGACCTCCTCGCCTTCCTCCGCGAGCAGGCGGGCGATCTCGAAGGCGAGCAGGCCGCCGAAGGAGTGACCGGCGATCCGGTAGGGGCCCTGCGGCTGCTGGGTGCGGATCACTTCGACGTAGGTGGCGCCCATCTCCTCGACGCTGCGCTGCGGCTCTTCGCCCTGCAGCCCCTGGGCGCGCAGCCCGTAGACCGGGACGTCCGCCTGCATCGCAACGGCGAGCTGGCGCATGCCGAGGACGTCTCCCCAGATCGAGTGGACGAGGAAGAGCGGCTGCCCGCCGCTGCCGGCGCGCATCAGGACCAGGGGCTCGAAGTGCCTGCCGGGATCGTTGACCGCGGCGGCGAGGGCCTCCAGCGTCGGCGCCTCGATCAACACCGAGAGCGGCAGGTCGACGCCGAGGTGGTCGCGGATCCAGGTGAAGACGCGGACCGCCTGCAGCGAGCTGCCGCCGAGGGCAAAGAAGTCGTCCGCGTCGGCGATGCCCTCGATCCCCAGCACTGATTCCCAGATCGCGCGCACTTTGTCGGTCGTGTTGGAGGCGCCGGCGAGAGCGGCGTCCTCACGCTGCGCCAGCGCCGCTTCTGCGCTCACTACCGCCGTGCGTATCCGCTCCAGCGACTCGGGGTTGGCGAGGGCTTTGCGGTTGGTGGCGGCTTCGCCCTCGACCGCGGCTCGGCCGGCCCGCTCGGAGCGCTTGCCGCTGTGGGTCACCGGCAGCTCCTCGACGGCAACCACCAGCTCGGGAACGTGCAGGGGGGTGGTCTGCTCGGCAATGGTGCGGTTGATGCGTTTGCTCAGCTCGCCATCGATCTCAGCGCCTTCGCGCGGGACCACGAGGAGGACGAGCCGCGCGCCCTCGCGCCGGCGCTGTTCGACCGCCATCGCCTCCGCCACCTCCGGGACCTCGCGCAGCGCCTGGTAGATCTCGCTGGGCCCGATGCGGACTCCCTGGATGTTGAGGACGCCGTCGGAGCGGCCGTGGATCCGTGCCTGGCCGTCGGCGTCGAACTCGATCAGGTCGCCGTGGGTCCAGACCCCCTCGTTGGCGGCGAAGTAGGCGTCATGGAAGCGGCTGCGATCCTCATCGCCGAGGAAGCCCAGCGGGCGCGAGGGGAACGGGTTGCGGCAGACGAGCTCGCCCACCGCCGAGTCCGACGGCGTCGCCTCGGTCCTCAGCGCCTGCACGTCGAGGCCGAGGCTGCGGCACTGGATCATCCCGCGGCGAACCGGCAGGTCGGGGTGGCCGAGGACGAAGCAGCCGATGATGTCGGTGCCGCCGGAGATCGACTGCAGCGCCACCGCCCCGATCTCCTCGACCACCCAGTCGTACTGCCAGTCGCGCAGGACCGAGCCGGTGGAGAGGATCGACCGCAGCGCCCGCGGCGGCTCGGCGGCCCGCGGCGAGAAGCCGCTGTCCTGGCAGAGCTGCAGGTAGGGCGGGCTGGTGCCGAAGACGGTGACTCCCTCCTCGGCGACGATCCGCCAGAGCGCCCCGGGTTCGGCGATCGGCCCGTCGTAGACGACCACCTTGGCGCCGCAGGCGAGCGCCGAGAGCTGCCAGTTCCACATCATCCAGGCGGCGCTCGTCTGGAAGAAGAGGGTGTCCTCGGGTCGCAGGTCGCCGTGCAGGCGGTGCTCCTTCAGGTGCTCAAGCAGCGTGCCGCCGGCGCCGTGAACGATGCACTTCGGCGGCCCGGTCGTGCCGGAGGTGAAGAGGATGAAGAGGGGGTGGTTGAACGGAAACCGCTCCCATCCCCCCGGCAGAGGCTCGGGCGGAGGAGAGGCGAGGAGGTCGTCGAGGCGGAGAACCGGCACCTCGACCCCCGCCGGCGGGGTGGGGTCGTTGAGGACGACGACGGTCTCCAGGGTCGGCAGACCGGTGGTGACCTCGCCGAGGCCCTCGCCGCCGCCCTTGGCGAAGAGCAACTTCGGCGCCAGTTGCTCGAAGCGGCTGAGGATCGCCGCCGACCCCATCTCCGGCGAGGCGCTGGAGAAGGTGGCGCCGAGGGTGGCAGTGGCGAGGGCGGCGACGATCGCCTCGGCGTTGTTGGCGGCGATGGCGACGACGCGGTCGTCGCGGCCGATGCCGAGGGCGCGGAGGTGGGCGGCGACGCGACGTACTTGCTCGCGGAGCTCGCCGCGCCGCAGCTCCTGGCGGGAGCCGTCGCCGTGGCGGGCGACGATCGCGACCCGCTCGTCGGCATCGGTCTCGCCGCCGTCGAGCAGGTTCTCGACGTAGTTGAGGCGGAGGTTCGGAAGGAACGTCGCCATCTCGCAGCGGTCGTCGGTACAGACCGGCTCCGGCTCCCCGGAGCGCAGCGGATCCGACCACTCGAGGAAGAGGCTCCAGAACTCGCGAAAGCTCTCTACCGAGAAAGAGTGGAAGGCGGTGGGGCTCTCGAAGCTTCTGCCGATGCGCTCTTCGCACAGCTTTTCGAGCGTGCTGAGCTGGGAATCTTCGCTATTTGCGGGAAGCACCGCGCTCGATCCTCATCAGTTTCTTTGACTTCGGCCTGACATTTGTAAAGCGCTTCCGTTCACCTATTGCACGTGCAACGGGCGTCGTGGTCGCTGACTGGTCGTCTGCGGCGCCCGTTCCACTTGCTCGCGCGGCGCCCATCCCTGAGAGAATTACGCAGATGGAGTCTTCGCGCCCTTACGACTTAGCTCTTTTTGGGGCAACTGGCTTCACCGGCGGGCTGACCGCCGACTACTTGGCGGCACATCTGCCGGCCGGAAAACGCTGGGCGCTGGTCGGCCGCAGCCGCTCGAAGCTCGACGCCGTGGCCGCTCGCTTGGCGGCGGCGAACCCGCAGTCCTCGGCGCCGGAGATCGTCGAGGCCGATGCCGGCGATCGCGCCGCGATGCAGCGGGTGGCGGAGTCGACCCGGGTCGTCCTCACCACCGTCGGCCCCTACGCCCTCTACGGAGAGCCGCTGGTCGCCGCCTGCGCGGCGGCCGGGACCGACTACGCCGACCTCACCGGCGAGCCCGAGTTCGTCGATCGGATGTGGGTCGAGCACCACGCCGAGGCCGAGCGCACCGGCGCCCGGCTCGTCCACTGCTGCGGCTTCGACTCGATCCCCCACGACCTCGGCGCCTACTTCACCGTCCAGCAGCTGCCCGAGGGCGTACCGCTGACCGTCAACGGCTACGTCCGCAGCAACGCCAGCTTCTCCGGCGGCACCTACCACTCGGCGATCAACGGGTTCGGTCGCGCCCGGCAGACCCTCGGCGCCGCCAAGGAGCGCAAGCGCGCCGAGCAGCGCCCGCCGGGCCGCGAGGTCCACTCGGCGCCGGCGCGGGTCCGCCACGACAGCGAGCTCGGCGGTTGGGTCGTGCCGCTGCCGACGATCGACGGCGCCATCGTCCGCCGCTCCGCAGCCACCCTCGATCGCTACGGCCCCGACTTCACCTACGGCCACAACATGATCGCCAAGCACCTGGCGACGGTGGCGGCGCTCGCCGCCGGGGTCAGCACCGGTTTCACCCTGGCGCAGCTGCCGCCGACTCGGAAGCTGCTGCTGAAGATGAAAACCCCCGGCGAGGGACCGAGCGCGGAGAAACGGGAGAAGAGCTGGTTCAAGGTCGTCTTCGTCGGCGAGGGCGGCGGCAAGCGCGTCGTTACCGAGGTCCGCGGCGGCGACCCCGGCTACAGCGAGACCTCGAAGATGCTCGCCGAGTCCGGCCTCTGTCTCGCCTTCGACGAGCTGCCGCGGCGCTCCGGTCAACTGACCACCGTGGCGGCGATGGGCGATCCGCTGCTCGAGCGCCTGCGGAAAGCCGGGATCAGCTTCGAGGTTGTCGAATCCTCCTCAGCCGGGTAGAGATGCCGCCATGGATGACCAGCAAGTACTAGACCGCATCGACAAGCTCGTCCAGGAAGAGGAGGAGCTTCTCCATCGCCACGAGGGCGAGGGCCTCGACGACGACGAGCACGCCCGCCTCGACGAGCTCAAAGTCCAGCTCGACAAGGCCTGGGACTACCTCCGCCAGCGCCGCGCCCTCCGCCGCGCCGGCGACGACCCCGACGAGGCCAGCGTCCGCGACGGCGGCACCGTCGAGGACTACGAGCAGTAGTCACGCCCCAGGCGTAACTACCGCCCGCCCCAACCACGACCGCGCCGCTACCCTTCAACGGGTTCCCGGCGCCTTGGCGGAGTGGCTACGCAGCGGCCTGCAAAGCCGTTTACACCGGTTCGATTCCGGTAGGCGCCTCTGGCTCTGGCAAGCGGAGTTTGGCTTGCTAGGGCGATTTGCAGGGCCTCCTGAGGGCGCTTCTTCGTCCGGTTGAGTCCGGCTGTTGCCGATTATCTGGATGTAAAACTGGCCCACGACTGGCCCACGGGGTCGCGCAAGGATGGAGTGAGATTTATCTCTCGGCAGCGGAGGTGGCGGGGTGTCTGATGTAGAGCAGGCGATAGACGAGCAATTCGGGGCGAAGATTCGCGCGTGCAGACGCCTCTACGACTACGCCAAGGGGTTGACGAAGGACTGGCCTGGCCGTCCCTTGGAAAACACCGCTGATGGCCTGATCGCGGCGTTGCTTAGTCGAAGCCTGGACACCTTCAACGCAGCTGTCGAGCTTGCCTCCAAAGGCTATGGCGCGCAGGCGTCGATGCTCAATAGGTCCCTGTTCGAGGACATGATCGACGCTCACTGGGTCGCAACTAACCCGGAGACGGCCGAGCAGTGCTATCGGGATCACTACCAGCACAGCCGAATGCTCCTCGCGGATGCCGTTGCGAAGTATCCGGACTACTACCCGGACATGGAGCTACCGGAGTTCGACCCTGCCGAACGAAAGAAGCTCGACGACCTCTATCTGCCCTGGGGCTCACGGCCATGGTCGAGGATCAATTTGCATGACCGGGTGAAGCTGGTTGAGCATCACTGGAAAGACGAGGCCGCCCAGCGCATCCTGCACTTCTTTCACGACATAGCCCACAAGGAGAACAATCAAACGCTGCACGTGTCTTCTGTGAGCCTCAATGCCAACACCGCATTTTCAGGTGACGACGAGGCTTTTACGATCCTCATCGGACCGCGCCCGGACATGCTCGACCGAGCCTTGTTCGGCTCGTTCTGGATTTTTGACAACACCATCGGTTTGATCGTGGATCACTTCGAAGTCGAGCTAGACGACAAAACGCGCAGGGAACTGTTTTCAGCCAAGGACTTTGTCGAATTGACCGAGGAGCAGTTGCGGGGAACGGGCCGCAATGACCCATGTCCCTGCGGTAGCGGCCTCAAGTTCAAGCGCTGCCACGGGAGTTAGCCCTCTGAGGGGGAAGCCCCTTCTAGGGGGTTGCCGGGTTAGGCTGCGCCGATGCCCGAAGGCCCGAAGCAGAAAGCTGCTGCCAAAGCGGTCAAGTCAGCTCAAAAGCAGTTTGAGCGCGACAGCAAGGCCGCGCGGGAAGCTCGGCGCAAAGCCTTCGCGAAGGCGCAGAAGGATGGGCTGTCACTCCGCGAGATCGGCGAGTTGGTCGGCTTGGATTACTCGCGCGTCGGCCAGATCATCCGGGGCGACTAATCCTCTCGTTGTGGAGTTTTCCTCCACAGCCTGCTAACTTCGGTTGATCCAGAAAAAGTGCCCCCGCGCTGCGTGAACAGCCGGGGGCGTGGCACAGGAGGTTCTAGCTCCCATGCACGACAAGCCTATTGGCGCTGGCAATGATCGCGCCCCGACCACCGCCGCAGAAGACACCCGCGATCAGGCAGCGGTCCTAAGACACGTTCTCGACCTGCACCCGGCGACCCTGACGCTCGATGAGTTGATGCGCGAGATGGTCGGCGTCTCGCCTTCGGGGTGCGGGGAAGATGGGATCAGGCGGGCGGTCCGCGACCTGGCGGCGGTCGGCCTGCTCCACCAGGAAGGCAGGCGCGTCATTCCGACGCGATCCGCTCTCGTCTTCCACGACCTCAACGAAGCCTGAGCCGATGGACGGCAGACGAGTGGACAGGGCAGCCGCCGAGCGGCTGGGACAAAACGTGCTCATGGCCCGCCGCCGGGCTGGGTTCTCTCAGGAGGAACTCGGCGCGATGGCCTCCCTGCACCGAACCGAGATCGGCTTTGTCGAGAGCGGGCAGCGGCTCCCTCGCGTGGACACGCTCATCAAGCTCGCCTCGGCGCTGGGGGTCGGCGCGGCCGAGTTGCTCGACGGCGTGGAGTGGATCATCCCCGCCCCGACCCGGCCGGGAAGCTTCGCTGTCGCTCCCCATCGGCCTGAGGGGAGCGCGATCCATGCCAGCTAACAACAAGCGGATCGGCCGGGAGGGGGTGCTGCTGTTCCTCCTCCAACACCCGCTGCGAAAGCAGCTGCTGCGCCTGGTTGTCGAAGCGGAGGAAATGCGCAGCCCCAAGGAACTCACGGTCCCCGTCAATCGGGACATTTCGATTGTCGGCTACCACGTTCGCGTCCTTGCCGAGCATGGGGCGGTGGAGCTTGTCGCCGAGCAGCCCAGGCGCGGCGCGGTCGAGCATTTCTATGAGGCAACGGACCTCGTTGACGGGGTGTCGTGGGGAAGGGCGGTGCTCGGGCTATGAACATCAAGATCACGACCCTCCGCCTAGCTGTGGAGCTGGCGGACGAACTTGCTGCCGTTGCGCGAGCGGATGGAATGCCTGTCTCCGAGGCGGTCCGCGAAGCGGTCGGCAACCACATCGCCGAGCGCCGAGCCGACCCCGATTTTCAGGACCGGCTGAAGGAGCGGATGGAGGAAACCCAGGCAGTGATGAAACGGCTCGCGGCGGGAGGCTCCTGATGGCCCGCAACGATCCAGTCTCGGGAACGGCGATCAGCGTCCGCCTCCCCAAGGAGGTTGCAGCCGAGATCGCCCTGATCGCTCGCATCGAAGGGGTGAGCGTCTCGGAGGTGATCCGCGCCGGGATCTACCGGCACCTCTCTCTGTTGCACGACGATCCGGCGTTTCAAGACCGGCTCCGCAAACGCTTGGAGGAAGATCGCGAAATCTTGGAGCGCTACTCGCCGGGGGAGGGCTGAAAGGTGGGACAAAACGCGCCCTCGTTCGACTAGGAGGTAGTGAGACCCGAATCGAACGCCTTGTTAAGAAGACGAATTTTTGCCGGATTTCGCCGCCTCGTACGACGGAGAGGTATGGGTGGCGAAATCGAATATCAGCCTAAGCAGGGGGACCACTTTCGCGGTTCGCTCCCCTGTTGCTGTATCCGGGCAGATTCTTCAAAGCCGCTTTCGCGTCGCTTTCCCCTTCGGGGATGGCTTCGCCTATCGCTTCCCCTGTCCCTTCGTCGCCCGGTGTGGCCGATGGCCCGCAATCGCGCATCCCAGCGCCGCTTGCGGGCCTTTTGTTTTGCCGACATTCCTACGCCTCCCCCAGTTCAAAACGCGATCAAGGAGGTCTTTCCTCATGTCCTCTAATCAATCTCGATCTGCGCCCCTTGCACTCGACGCCTGCGCTAACACCTCCGCGCTGGTTCGGCAACGCTTCTCCACCACCTCGGCGACCGGAATCGCCTCGGTGCTGGCGGCTTCGCAGTCGATGCCCGGCTCGGCGCTGGCTCCGCAGGGCCTCGCCCTCAATCGAGCGCTGCCCTGGAGGCCAGCGTGAACTGGCAGGCAGGCTCAAGCCTGCGACTGCCGGAGGCGACGGCCGAGATCATCGCCTCCATCGGCGAGCACCGCATCCTCTCCACGGCCCAGGTGCGTGCGATCCATTACCCGGATCGGAGCCTGCGCCGCACCCAGCAGGCGCTTGCCTACCTTGAGCAGGCGGGACTGATCGCCCACATCGAGCGCCGCCGCTCTCCCCGGCGGGTGTGGTTCCTGACCGATGCCGGCGCCGATGCGGTGGTCCTCGCCGGCGACACCAAGGAGCGCCCGAAAGTCCTCACTCCCGAACAGGCGGCGGGGCCGCTCACCGCTCACACGCTCGACGTCAACGACGTCGGGATCTGCTTCATGCAGATGGCGCGCGAGCGCGACGAGGAATTCGGGCCGCTCGGCTGGCGGCACGAGGTCGCCCATTCACTCAACCGCGGGCGCGGGCGCGCTGGCCGGAGGCTGATCGCCGATTCGGTCTTCACCTACGTGCGCCATGAGGAGCGGGACTGGATAGTCGAGCAGCGCTTCCTTGAGGTCGACCGCGCCACGCTCTCGCTCGAACGCCTGGTCGCCGAGCTGGCCCGCTACGGCCAGCTCTATCGGGCACGGGTCAAAGGCCGACAAGAGCCGTTGTGGCGCTACAGCTATCCGGTCTTCCCGCCCGTCATCTGTGCCCTGACCGGCGCGCCCCGCGCCGCCCTGGCCCGGCGGCGCACCATGGCGCTCACCTTGCTTGACCAGCACCCTGCGCTCTCGGGCAGTGCGAACGTGGGGATCTACGTCTGCTTTCTGGATGAACTCAGAGAGCGCGGCCCGCTTGCGCCGATCTTCCGCAGACCGGACGCCGTGGATCAGGCAGTGAACTGGATCGGGGAGGGCTGCGCACTCGAGGGCGCGCGGTAGGGGGGAGGTATGGCGAAAAAGCTTCCGGCATCTATTCCACGTATCGCCTTCACGCCCGCTGAGGCGGCGGCAGCAATCGGAGTTGGCCCGGACTTCTTCGACGCCAACGTAGCGCCGCAACTTCGCCTGATCCGGCGCGGCCGCAAGCGGCTAGTTCCGGTGCGCGAGCTTGAACGGTGGGTGGCTGAAAACGCCGATGCGCCGATGGTCGAGCAACTGCGCTGATGGCCATCCGACGACTGAAATCAACGACAGGAGGTAGATCGCAATGGCCGTGATCAAGAAGCGCCACTCAGGCAACTGTCCGGCGAGGCGCGGAAAGCGGTGCAGCTGCAATGGCGGCTACCGCGCCGAGGTCTATTCACCGAGAGACAAGAAGAAGATCCGCAAGACGTTCACTCACAGGGCAGACGCGCAGTCCTGGGCCGCCGAAGTGAAACGAGGGGTTGATCTCGGAACCCTCCGTGCTCCGACGAAGCGGACTCTTGACGAAGCCGCTGCTGCGTGGCTGGCGGGAGCCGAGGCCGGGACGATTCGCAACCGTTCGGGCAACCGCTACAAGCCCGCGACCCTGCGCGGGTACCGGCAGGCGCTTGAGGATCACGTCCTCCCGTTGCTCGGTGGCAGGAAGATGAACGCGGTTACGACCGCCGACCTGCAAGCCCTAGTTGATCGTTGGAGCGCCGAGGTTCAATCGCCCTCCACGATCCGCAACTCGATCAAGCCCTTGCAGGCGATCTACCGCCGCGCTCGCGCTCGCGAAGGTCTCGCGGTCAACCCAACTCGCGATCTGGAACTGCCCGCTCCCAGCCCCAAAGAGGTTGAGATCGTCGCCCCCGAGGTCGCCGCGCAGCTGCTTGACATGCTGCCAGTAGAGGATCGCGCCTTGTGGGCCACCGCCCTCTATGCGGGCCTCCGCTACGGCGAGCTTCGTGCCCTCCGTTGGGCGGCGGTTGACCTCGCTGCCGGTGCGATCCGAGTAACGGAGTCCTGGGACCCCAAGGAGGGCGCGATCGCGCCGAAGACCAAGAACTCGCAGCGAACGACGCCGCTGCCCGGACTTCTTCGCGACTACCTAATGGAGCATCGGATCGCGGCGGGTGAGCCTCCCGTCGACACCCTTGTCTTCGGGGATAAGAACGGCAGGCCGTTCCAGGCTGCGACGATCTATCGGCGAGCGGATCGAGCCTGGGGGGCTCAGGCATTGGGTCGGCTGCGCCTGCACCAGGCCCGCCATACCTACGCTTCGTTCATGATTGCGGCCGGGGTCAACGCCAAGGCGCTGTCGTCCTTCATGGGCCATTCCTCGATCAAGGTGACGTTCGACCTGTACGGACACTTGATGCCGGGCACGGAGGCCGAGGCGGCAGCTTTGCTCGACACCTATCTCGAATCCCAGCTTGAGCGTGAACGTAAGACCGTACGGACTGCCGCGTGAAGTACTTCGGCTGCCTACCGTTTGACCCGCGCTCGAAGTGCTAATAGCCAGAGCCCGATGAGCAAGGGGCCGACGAGTCGAATTACGACTTGGATGATTTCACCACTCAGCCTTAGTTCATAGTCGTCTGGCAGATGTGCGAGCCGGATCAGGCTCGACGTGTTCTCCAGACTGAACAGCATCGCCTGAGGAAGTCCCAGCGCAGTCGCCTGCGGATGGCTCTGCGAAGGAACAATGCCCCACTTGTACAGCCCGAAGCCAGCGGCGGCGATCACGCAGAGCCAGGCAAAGAACGCCCGACTAGCTTTCAAGCCATAGCCCGAAAGGAGCCAATAAGACGTGATGATCGCTCGGTCACATAGCGCACGTATCTTCCCTCGCCCGTTTGGTCGAGGAGTGACCCGCCGCATCTCCATCTCGCCGTAGTAGAGATCACCAGCACCGGCTTGATCTTTGTTGTCCTCCCTCGCCTTCCTGAGCGCTCGGTATAACGTCGCTAGGTCTTCGGGGTGAAGGGGCTCGCCGCGAGACCGTGAATCCGGCCAGTCGCAGGGATCAGTCGCATGCGCAGCCCATTGTCTTCGCCCCAACCGCCACTTCGGGATTCGGCTATCTCGCTCGCAGCGCCAGTGGTGCTCCTCGGCGATGACCTCCCGATCAACACGTAGCCCAAGAGGGGTGCGTGGCCATTCGCAACTCGGCTCTACGATCAAAGACTCAAGGCCGTGAGCCCCAAAAAAGCGGCAAGCATGCAGGTCGAGATCAGAGAGGGAAAGGCGAGCGACCTGCGCGCCGCGAATCGTGATCAACCGCGCTTGGCACCCTCCCTGAGCGTCCTTCTCGATGCTGTTCGCATCGGTGAGCGGATCAGCCGGGCTGGAAAGGGTCGAGGCGCGACCAAAATCGGCCTCGTTGAGAAAGACAGCGGCGCGCCGAACTGAGAGCCGCACTCCGTCTGCAAAGAACGCTGCCTGGGCTGAGAAGGTCTCAGCTTCAATTTCAATCAGCAGGCGCTCATTGAAGACACACCCGTTCAGGACGAGCGTTTTCCTAGCTTTGATTGGGCCAAGGCGCCGTGCGAGTTGGAACGTCGCCTCTCTGAGCGAGGCGTCCTCCTCAAAACAAGTCCGCTCGAAGTCAGCGTAAGCTCGAAATTCGGCCTGCGCAAATGAGGCTTTCGTGCTGAATCGGGCGTCTTGGAATCCGGCGTGATCCTCGAAGACTGCCTGGTCGAAGCTAACGGGACCTAGGAAATGCGCATTATCGAAGTCGGCGTGATCTTCAAATTTGGCTCGGTCAAACGTAGCGGTGTCGTGGAATTTTGCGCCATCGAAGAGCGCTTCCCCGTGAAAGTAGATGCCAGAAAAATCAACGGGTCCCAAGAACTCTGCCTCTTCGAACCGAAGCTCGGCGGGCCCTCCGCGACCTGACAAGAGGGGCACGGGGCCTGAAGGAGCATTACGTGCCGTTAGCACCGCCAACAGCTTGTCTCCGGCCTCGGGGCTGATCTTGGTGGCCCGTGCGTCGAGGGGAGCCCCTGCCTCCCACATCGCGGCTGCTACTTCAAGGTTCCGTTCCGAAGCGTGCTCAAGGCAGCTGCCATCGGCCACAGCCGTCGCAAAGCAGCCGCCTTGCCCGCACCTGCTCACGTTGAGGATCCTGGAGACTGCGTAGCGTGGGATGCCAGGGCGACCAAGGGAGGCCGGATAGAATAGGTCGTACCAAGGCTAAGACGCCGCCGATCCCGAGTTGCATCGCCGCAATCAGGACGTGAAACTCGCCCATCGACTTAAGGAGACTGCATGACCACCACCGTCGCCGTCGATTCTCAGGCCCAAGAGGCGCTTGGCCGCCTCGATGACCTGTTGGACCTTGGCAACGTCAAGATGAAGCTCGCTGACTCTGACGAGGGGCCGGGGCTCAGCTCCGACTACATCGGGTTGATGGAGGGGGAGTACCGCAAGTTCCTAGCGCTTCAGCTGCTATATCCCGAAGCGGACATCGTTCCCTGCAAGGTCGTTGATGAGATGTGGCACCGACACATCCTCGATACGGCCGCCTACCGGGAGGACTGCGATGCGATCTTCGGTCGTTTCCTCGATCATTTCCCGTACTTCGGTATGCGAGGCGAGGAGGATGCGCAGGCGCTCCACGACGCTTACGCCGACACCCTGGACCGCTACCGCGAGGCTTTCGGCGAGCCCCCCGCCGATACCTGGATTACGGTCGATGCTTCCTCCAAATGTAAGCGGACCGCGTGCAAGCCCCAGAAGTGCCGGTAGTCGGCTGATCGGAACTGCGCAGCCCTCGCATTCGCGGGGGCTGTTTTTGCTCGGTCCCCGACGAAACTGGCCCATTTACTGGCCCACGGCCGGGCACAACCGCTCTAGAAAGCGGGAAATCGGCATATGTACCGGCCTGCAAAGCCGTTTACACCAGTTCGATTCTGGTAGGCGCCTTACGCTCTAGCGAGCTTTTTTGGCTTGCCAGGGCGGTGTAGAACCTGGGTGCTAAATGTGTCGGCGATGAAACCGCAAGCTCCTACCGCTCCTAAGAAGACCAGCGAAAAGCCCGAGATGAAATCTGGGCTGCCTGGCACGTCTGAGGAGCAGCGTCGCGATCGGCGCGCGGCGATGAAGAAGCATGAGGAGACGCTGCGCCGCCTGGCGCAGTAGCCGCCACCCGAAAAAGGGGGTGACTGGTTATGCGACTTACTACTGCTCGAGTGGTGGTCCCGATGGTCTCGATTCAGAAGATCGGCTAGATCCGGTGCGCGTGCCGACCTGGGCCGCTATCCCGGGTCGGCAGCAGGTCCTGCGCTGCGGCAGGTAGCTCTTGGCTAACAGATCGCGTCGAGATCTCTAGTTTTTCGCCCCATGAAGACGTGGGTCATGCTGATCGCGTTGGTCTTGGTGGTTGCACCCGTCGGGTGCGGCGACTTGGGCGGCTCCGGAGCTGATGGCACCGAAGCTGGGAAGTCCGAGAGCGGTACGGGGAAGGGAGACCGGCAGAAGGCGAACTTCGCGCTGGCCAAGGAAGTGTGCGAAGAAGGTCCCAAGGCTGACTTCACTGTGGAGTCGGTGGGCCTTCCCGCCGATGCCGGCGATCGCGCGATTGCGCTGGCGTATGCGAAACAATGGGGCCGCAACGATCAGGAAGCGGCGTTCGCCGGCTGCTTGAAGGGATTGAAAAAAGCTCCCGCTCGGTTTCCGCGAAGCTCTCCAGCGGCTCAGCCTCTCTGGGGGCGCAGCTTCGTCGTCACGGCAGTCACCGGCGTGGATGAAGAGCCGCCGGTGTCGCGGCCGATCCGCATCCGCGTCTCCATCAGCCGAGAGCGAGAACACAACATCGGCTGGCAAGCGCACTGCAACGGCTTCGGTGGAGACGTGCTTTTCACCGCGACTCGGATGAAGGTCTATGGGTTCGCCAGCACCGCGATCGGCTGCCAAGCCGACCGGCAAGAAGAAGACAACTGGCTCACCGAGTTCATGCAGTCCGGTCCGGAATGGCGACTGGATGGGGAGCGGCTGCGGCTCACTTCAGACGAGGCCACGATCGAGCTCAGGGGTTAGGCGTCTGGGCCTGGGGGCGCTCCATCGCCTCCATGCCCTTGTCCAGCGCCTCGATGCTCGTCGCTCCCTCGGGCGCCGGCACCGCTCGGAAGGTCGAGGCGGGGAGGTGGAGGCGGAAGGCGAGTCGGTCCTGAGGGTCGAAGGCGCTGACCAGGGGGTTGTCTCCCCAGCTGACCAGCCAGCCGCCGCCGGGAAGCTCGCGGGCCGAGCCGCAGCAGTGGCTGCGGCTGATCTCGGGGTCGTTCAGCTGGCCGAGGTAATGAGCCTCGCGGTTCTTCAGGTCGAGCCGGTAGAAGACGACGCGGGGGCGACGGGGGCGATCCTTGCCGTTGTCGTAGACGCTGAGGCGCCCGTCGCGGCCGATCCTCGCGTCGTGCTGGCCGCCGAGGGGTCGCCCCGCCGGGTCGCCTGTGATCCGCAGTGACTTCCCGGTCTGGATGCCGCCGAGCTTCCAGACGATTTCGCCGCTTGCCCGGTCGATGCCGTAGACGGCGTCGGTGTGGCGCGTCGACATCACCACTTCGTCGTCTCCGCGAGGGTCGATCGAGTTGATGTGGACGGGGTCGAAGGTCTGGCGGCCGTCTAGCCGCCGCCGCGGGTTGCTGAGCACGCTCCGCCACCAGCGCCCCGTCTCCCGCAGCCCGATCTTGCCGCGGGAGTTCCAGTGCCAGCGCTCGTTCCCCTGCGGGTCGATTTCCTGGATTTCGGCGCTGACGATCGCCGCCCGGCGGGGGCCGCCGACCCGGCGCAGGTCGGCTGCTTCCGGAACGTAGGTGTCGACGAGGACGTTGCCGTTGCCGAGCTCGCGGTACTCATGTCCGTCGACGATCGCGCCCTCGGCCTGGACCAGGCGCAGGAGCTTCCCGGCCGGCGAGCGGACCTCGTGCGCCATCCGCGGATCGAGCCCGTAGCCGTCGCCGAAGGAGCGCGCCCAGACCAGGTTGCCGCTCGCCAGCACCTGTCCCCCCAGGACCCGGGTGTCGGGGTTGAACCACCAGCGCGGCACGCCCTCGGTGTCGAAGACGATCACCCAGGGACGGGTGTCGGGAGAGGCCTTGAAGCTGACGACGAAGAGACCGGGGGACAGGGGGCGTAGCTCTTCGAACTTCCAGTCTGGGAAGTCAGCCGGCAGGCAGCGGACGCGGTAAGTCCGAGAGCGATTCCGCGAAGTGACCTTGATCGGGAAATCGCTGCCGGGCGCGGTCGCGGTCTCGATCGTCCGCGAGCCGATCTCGATCGGCTCCGCTCCGCGGCCGCAGCGCGAGACGTAATGACGCTGGGCCGGATCGAAGGGCGGGAACAGGCCCCTGGAGGCAATTGGGGAGGAAGGCTCCGGGACTGCCTCGCCGCTGTCGCCGCAGCCGCTTACAAGCAGAAGAAGGGCGGCGGCTGCGGCTAGGAGAGCATGCGCCGTCGAGAATCTGTTCTTCAGGCGCGCAGGGGTGACTTAGAACACGCGCCGGAACAGGTAGATGGCGAGCAGGACGAGGATGATGATGATCAGAATCGTGATGATGCTCATTGCTCTCCTCAGGTAAGGAACAGGGTTCCCGCCAGTTCTCCCCCGCAGCGACGGCGGTCAAACTTCTTGATCTGACTGCTGTTCCTCGGCGAGCTCGCTCAGCGCCTCCATCGAGACCCCCAGCGCCTCGGCGACGCGACGAACATCTCCCCAAGTTGGGTCCTCGAAGCCGCTCTCCACGCGCGCCAGGTAGGAGGCATGGAGGCCGGCCTTCTCTGCCAGGGCCCCCTGCGAGAGTTGCGCCTTGCGGCGGAGCAGTCCAATCGCCTTGGCGAGGCCTTTCTGCGGGTCCGCGGGAGGTGGACTGTCAGTCATCGGGCTCGATGATCTCGCTCCAGGCGGCGGATCGGCGTTATCTGCGTGTGCAGTCACTCGGAAAACTTGCGGAACGGGAGTACGCCCTCGTACCCTACGAGAAGTGACCGAGCACTCGGCAGAGGCTGAGAACTCGAAGGGTCTAGCCAACGGCAGGAGAGCGGCAC
Organism: Solirubrobacterales bacterium; assembly: GCA_035764545.1. Taxonomy (GTDB): domain Bacteria; phylum Actinomycetota; class Thermoleophilia; order Solirubrobacterales; family 70-9; genus VAYN01. The sequence continues at coordinate 19,756 of DASTYZ010000130.1, forward strand.
AGCTCTCCCGTCTCTACCTGGACGCGGTCAGGGCCGCCGATGCGCCGGGGGCCTTCCGACTCGCCGCCGGCGCTCTTGCCGGCGGGATGTCGACCCCGGAGCTATACCAGCGGGTAATCGCACCGGCGATGCACGAGATCGGCGAGCTTTGGGCGAAGGGCGCGCTGACGGTTGCCGACGAGCATCTGGCGACCTCGCTGACCCACCGGGTCCTGGCGGCGCTGCGGCCGCCGGTCTGGGTCGAAGCGGGGATGAAGCCCGAGGCGACCTCGGTCAAAGGCAGGGTGATGCTGGCTGCCGTCGAGGGCGAGCAGCACGTGCTCGGGCTGCGGATGGCGACGGACGTGCTCGAGGACGCCGGCTTTGAGACGATCTACCTCGGCGCCGACGTGCCGATCGGAGCCCTCCTGCAGGCGGTCGACTCGCTCTCTCCCGACCTGCTCGCGCTCTCGGCGACGATGCCCGAGCTCGCGCTGCAGCTCGACCAGGTCGCCTCCGCGCTGCGGCGCAGCCACCCGCATCTCGGGCTTCTCGTCGGCGGCCAGGCAGCGTCCCCCCGGGTCAGAGGGGGGACGCTCGTCGAGGACCTGGAGGTGCTCCCCCAGGCCGTCCTGATCTGACCTAGGTGTGGTTGGGGCCGTCGTCGCTCCCGCCGCCATGGTCATCGCCACCGCCGTCGTCATCCCCGCCGCCGCCACCGCCGCGCGTCTCGATCTGCTTGGCGAGCAGGCCGCTGTCGGTCCGCTTTGCGTCGACCTCGATTCGCATCCCTTTGTGGAGGGCGCCGAAGCCGGCGATGCGCTCGAAGACGGTCGCGCCGTTGACCTTGATCCGCAGCCGGTTGCCGTTCTCGGTGGCGATCCGGAAGGTGCGGTTGTCGGAGTTCTTCGAGAGGACGGTCCCGTCGATGTGCCGCAGCGCCGCCTGCGCGGGCGCGGCGAGGAGACCGATCGTCAGCGCCGTGGCGAGCACCGTGGTCGCGAGTAGGGCTGCACGTTTCTTGATCATCGCCCCTGCCTTTCTGAGTGATGTGTCCCTTCCCGCCGCCATACGGAGGACCTGTTCCCGAGGTTCAGATCGCTTAGACGGAGTCACAGCGGGGTACCTGGGCGCTGTCCACCAGTCAACGACGTAAAACAGGGAACCAGGAGGAGAAAATGACTGAGAGGACGAGGGAACGGACGGTCGACGACCGCGAACAGGCCGACGACCGCGATCTCCATCGCCGGGACACGGCGACCGGGCCGGCTGTGGTCCACGAGCGCCAGCGCGACGAGTACGGCGGCTTCAACATCGGCGCGGCCTTCTTCGGCTGGATGGTCGCGGTCGGCATCGCGGTCCTGCTGACCGCGCTGCTCAGCGCGGCGGGGGCGGCGATCGGCCTCACCGAGTTGAGTGAAGGCGAGGCGGAATCGAACGCGGAGACGATCAGCATCGTCGGCGGCATCCTCCTCATCGCCGTGCTGGCGATCAGCTACTACGCCGGCGGCTATGTCGCCGGGCGGATGTCCCGCTTCGACGGCGGGCGCCAGGGGCTGGGTGTCTGGCTGTTCGGGTTGATCGCGACGGTGGCTCTGGCGGTGCTGGGCGCCATCGCCGGCTCCGAGTACAACCTCTTCTCGCAGCTGAACCTGCCGAGAATTCCGATCGACGAAGGCTCGCTCGCCGGTGGCGCTGCGATCGCACTCATCATCGTCCTGGTCGCGACCGCCTTCGCCGCGATCGCCGGCGGCAAGGTGGGGGAGCGCTACCACCGCAAGGTCGACCGCGCCGGGTACGAGCCGCGCCGGCGGGAGGTCTAGCTCCTGGGTCGCTGCCAGTTGGGCCTCAGGTAGGCCTCGTCGAAGCCCGCCTTGAGGATGTTGCGATAGCTCGCCGAAGGCCGGTCCGGCACCCGCTCTCCCGTCTCCACCAGGAGGGTGTGGCAGCCGGCCTCGGCGGCGTCGCTGATGCGTCTGTGGAGGAGTGCGGTCTGGCAGCCGCGGCCGCGGGCGTCCTCGAGCGTGGCACCGATACCAAGCTCGGCGACCCCGTCTTCGATCACCATCGCCCCGCAGCCGCACGCCTCGCCGTCGACGCGGGCGACGTAGCAGCGCCAGCCATCCCGCCCCGGCAGGTGGGCGAAGAGCTCCGCGCCCCAGGCCGGCATCCCGAAGCCGAGGGCGGCGATGGCCCCGAAGGGCTCCTGGTCGGGCGAGGTCACCTCGACCACCTCGACGCCGCCGGGAGCGGGGAAGCGTGGGGGGTGAGGGTCGCGGACGAACTTCATCCAGGCATAGGTCGGCTCGAACCCCTGCTCCTCCAGCCACTGCTCGGCCGCCGCGGTACCGGCGAGACCGGGCGTGACCGAGACGTAGGGGGTCGATCGCTCCTCGGCCCAGGCAACTGCCGCTTCGAGATCCGAGCGCTGCGGGGCCTCGGCGGCGCCGAGCACAAGATTCAACATCCCGACCTGTCCCAGCTCGCGGGCCACCGTCACCTGGATCGGGCCGAAGGTGCGCACCTCGACGCCCCGCTCAGCCGCGACCTCGGCCGGAACCGACTCCCAAATCTCGCGCCAGAAGCGGCGGTCGATTCGATCGAGCTTCGCCGAGTCGTAGGCGACTCCGTTCTTCGTCGTGCCGGTGGCCATCGGGTGGCAGCATAGGCTGCGGTGATGAGCGAGCGCGAAGCTGCCGACGGGGTGCCCCGGGACCAGGTGATCGTCCTCTTCGGCGCCAGCGGCGACCTCGCCAAGCGCAAGCTGCTGCCGGGGATGTTCCACCTGATGCGGGTCGGGCTGATGCCGGAGCGGTTCCGGATCATCGGCGCCGCCCGCAAGCCGCTGGGGGACGAGGAGTTCCGGGCGCTGGCGCGAGAGTCGGTCGCCGGCTCGGGTCGCGAGGTCGAGGATGAGGGGGCGTGGGAGCGGTTCAGCGAATCGCTGCGTTTCGCCGCGGTCGGCGAGGGGTTCGACCCGCTCGACCAGGCGGTCCGCGACGCCCGCGAGGAACTCGGGGAAGAAGCCGAGGTTCTCTTCTACCTCTCGCTGCCGCCCAAGGCCGCCTCGGGCACGGTCGAGCAGATCGGCGAGCTCGGCCTCGGCCGCGACGCCCGCGTCATCACCGAGAAGCCCTTCGGGACCGATCTCGAGTCCGCCCGCAAGCTCAACCGCCAACTGCACGCCGTCTTCGACGAGGAGTGCATCTTCCGCATCGACCACTACCTGGGGCGCGAGGCCGTCCAGAACCTGCTGGCGCTGCGCTTCGCCAACGGCATGTTCGAGCCGGTCTGGAACCGCAACCACATCGACCACGTCCAGATCGACATTCCCGAGACGCTCTCGATCGAGATGCGTGGCTCTTTCTACGAGGAAACGGGCGCCTTCCGCGACATGATCGTCACCCATCTCTTCCAGGTCCTCGGCTTCGTCGCGATGGAGCCGCCGACCTCGCTGGAGCCGAAACCGCTCGGGATCGAGCGCGAGAAGGTCTTCGAGGCGATGCCACCGCTGCGGCCGGAGAACGTGGTCCGCGGCCAGTACGAGGGCTACCGCGACGAGGATGGGGTCGCCGCCGACTCAGACACCGAGACCTTCGTCGCCGTCAAGGCCTTCGTCGACAACTGGCGCTGGGAGGGAGTGCCGATCTACCTGCGCTCCGGGAAGCGGCTGGGGGAGAGCCGGCACTTGCTGACGATCGCCTACGCGCAGCCGCCGCGGCGGATGTTCCCGCTCGACTGCGACCAGATCGCCGAGTCCTTCGGCCACGACCACCTCACCTTCGAGCTCGGCGACCCCGGCAGCATCTCCGCCTCCTTCCTCGCCAAGGTGCCGGGACCGCGGATCCAGCTCGGCGAGGCCCACATGCGCTTCAGCTACGCCGACACCTTCGGCGGGCCCGACGAGGCGCTCGACCCCTACGAGCGCCTGATTCACGACGTGATGATGGGCGACCGCACCCTCTTCACCAGCTCCGAGGCGATCGAGCGCCTCTGGGAGGTCTCCGAGCCGGTTCTGCGTGAGCCGCCGCCAGCGATCCCCTACGAGCCCGGCTCCTGGGGCCCGCGCGAGATCGACGACCTGATCGCGCCGCGCCGCTGGCACCTTCCCAACGAGCACGTCTAGAGAACGGAAAAGGGCCCCATCAGGGGCCCTTTCTGTTCCGAAGGACGTACCACCAGAGAGTCTTGAGTCGCTGGCTCGTCGGTCCTCAAACTTTTCGCAAGCTCGGCCAATAAACACCAGGGGCCGAAGAAAGTTGCACCGATTGCATCGGCCGTTGCAAGAGAACCTTTAGCCACCAGCCGCCTTTCTCCTGCCCATTGCTAGATTCCGCTCTCCCGGGCGTTTAGCTCAGTTGGGAGAGCGCCAGCTCGACAAGCTGGAGGTCACTGGTTCGAGCCCAGTAACGCCCACTACTTCTTCCCGGCCCCTCTTCGAAGTTTCTGCACCGCGCCTCCCCGCCAGGGGTGGATCGGCTGGGGCCGCAACCCTGGCTGTTGACCATCGGTCGATAAACCCGCTACGGTTGCTGACCAGTGGTCAACAACGTGCGGAAGGAGCCGATCGTGAGTAAAAGCGGAGTCGAACAGCCTGAGTACCGTCCATTCCCCAACGAGGAGGGGCGGAACAGCCGACAGTCTCAGTGGGAGATCCCGGCGCTGGTCAAGGCCTTGGGGCTGCCGAGCGAGGCGCGGATCCTCGAGGTCGGTTGTGGGCGCGGGATCGCCTTGCCCGTGCTTGATCGTTTGTGCAGGCCGCGGCGCCTGGCGGGTCTCGACATCGAGGAGGAGCTGTTGATGGAGGCCGCCGTCCATCTCCGCGAGCACGGGGCCGCGGCGGAGCTGCACTGTGGCGACGTGCGCCGGATGCCGTTCGCCGACGAGAGCTTCGATGTGGTCATCGACTTCGGCACGCTCTACCACATCGCCGGGTCTCGATCTGCGATCGAAGAGATCGAGCGGGTCCTCGCTCCCGGGGGGACGTTCGTGTACGAGACGAAGGCCTCGCAGTTCCTTTCGCATCCCATCCGTTCACGCGGCCGCCGCCTGCCGGCGCTGGCGGATCACGGTCTGCGCCGCCGGCGCTGGGCGATGCTCTGGGCCTCTCGCACCAAGGCCCAGGGCATCGCCTAGATGTCTCTGACTCAGACGCTCGCGGGCAGTTTCACCTGGGTCAGGCGCAGGCTGTTACCGGAGGGGTCGCGGAAGCCGCAGTCGATTCCGTAGGGACGCTCTTCGGGCGTCTCGGTGAACTCGACGCCGCGCTCCCTGAGGCGTTCGTAGTCGGCCTGGCAGTCGTCGGTGGTGAGGAAGACGGTGCCGGAGAAGCCCTTGGCCATCAGCTCCTCGACCTGCCGGGTCGTCTGCTCGTCCATCACCGGCGGGCCCGGGATCGCCATCAGGACGACGGCCATGTCTTCCTGCTCGGGCGGGCTGACGGTGAGCCAGCGGAAGTCGCCCATCTCCGCCAGGGTGACGTCGGAGCGGACCTCGAAGCCGAGCTTCTCGGTGTAGAAGGCGAGTGCCTCGTCTTGGTCATGGACCCAGAGCTGTGCGGTTGAGATCTTCATGCTTCCTCCTTCTCGGGATTTGCTGGAGGCGATGCTAGGTCTGGTGCTGCGTGCTGTCTTCTCGAATCGTGCGGTGTTGCGGGCGGCCGTAGGCGCGGACGACGCAGGCCGGGACGACGGCGTGGGCGGAGGCCGGTGGCGCGGCGGCCCGGTACTCCGTCGGCGTCATCCCGTACATGCGCTTAAAGCTGGTCGTGAACGAGCCGACCCCCTGCAGCCCGACCTCGAGGCAGACCTCGGCGACGGAATGGTCGGTGGTGCGCAGCAGCGCCGCCGCCCGCTCCAGTCGTCGCGTCAGCAGGTATACGTAGGGAGACTCGCCAAAGGTGCGCCGGAACCCGCGGCTGAAGTGCGCCTTCGAGAGCCCGGCGGCCCGGGCGAGATCCTCGACCTCAAGCGGCTCCGAGTAGCGAGCGTCGGCCAGGTCCTTGGCCCGGAGCAGATGGCGGGCGGGAGGTACGAAGGCCACCTCACAAGCCTACGCTCGGGGAAGGCTCAGTTGGTCGGGACAGGTTCGCAGGCGGTTTCGACCACGATGACGCGCACTTGGCGAGCCGCGTTCAAGGCGGCTTCCATCAGGGCGAAGCATTCTTCTTTCTTCGCCGCTGGGTTCGTCGCGGGCCGGGTCCATTCGGCGGAGCCGAGGAAGCTGACGCGACTGCGGCGTTCGAGAAAGCCGAGGGCCACACGCTTTTCTGCCAGTTCGTTCCCGCGTGATCGGATCGCGGCGGCAGCTGCTTCGGCGGTCAGTTTCAGCGTCGAGCGGGTTTGGCACGTCGTCGAGGCAAGCCGAGCCTTCGGCTGGCGGTTAGCAGCGCGCACGGCGATGCGAAGACGGCAAGTCGTTCTCGTCGTGGCGGTGTGACCGCGAGCAACGGCCCGACAGTCGATTCTCCGCTCGGCCAAGCGACTGCAAGAGCCCAGGGAGCCTGCGTTGACGTTGGGACTTCGTCGTATGAACTTCCGCAGAACGGTGCGGGCGGCATGTCGCGCGGTGCCCTTCGTCAGGTGGTAGGGCGGTGGGGGTGGTGGTGGCATCTCGTCGTCGCCTCCGCCTCCTTCGCCTCCCGATTCGTAGGAGCAGGGACAGGGCAGGTCCTCGCAGGCGATTCCGTCGTTGTCTGCATCAAGCCTGTACGGGTCGCCCGGCAGCAGGTATTCCTGGGCTTCTGCCTGATTGGCGAAGTCTGCGCAGTCGTAGTCCGTGCCGGCCACAGCAGCGCCGGGGGCAAGGAACGCCAGGGTGGCGATACCCAAGAGAGTGCTGAGGAAGAGTCTCATCTCTGAGTAAACCTAGAGACGTTCAGCAAACCTGGGTGTAGGGGCCGCGCGGTCCTCTAGGCTCGCCGCCTCGTGATCGAGACTTATGCAGCCGTGCTGGCGATCTGCGCGGCCTCGCTGGTGATTGGGCAGGCGGCGATCGGGCTCTGCGGCGGCCGCAGGTGGTCCTGGCTGGCGCCGGCGGTGGGGCTGGCGCTGCTCTGCGCTGTGTGCTGGGCGACGGTGCGGATGCCGGGGGAGGGGGTGGTCTCAGCGCTCGCCGTCCTTGGCTTGACCATGGCCGCGGTCGTCTACCTGCGGGGGCGGGTCGAGGGGAGTGGGGAGGCGCTGCGGGTCGGCTGGCCCGTCGCGCTCGGGGCGGTGCTCGCCACTGCGCTCCCGTTCGCGGTTGAAGGTCACTTCGGGATCCTCGGCACCAGCTTCAACCCAGACATGTCCCAGCATCTGCTGGCTGCTGATCGTCTCGCCGAAGGCAACTCCTCGCAGCTGCTCAGCCAGGGCTATCCCCTCGGCCCGCACTCGATCGTCGTCGCTCTCAATAGGGGCCTGGGGATCGGCCTGGTCCAGGGCTTCAGTGGCCTCACGATTGCCGTCGCCGTGCTGGCCTCGCTCACCGTACTCGCCGCCTTTCGCGATCTCCCGGCACTCCCACGCATCGCCGGTGCCCTCGTCGTCGGCCTCGCCTACGTAATCGCCTCCTACTTCGCCCAAGGCGCCTTCAAGGAGACGATGCAAGCGCTGTTCCTCCTCGCCTTCGTCCTCGCCCTGCGGGAGAGCCAGAAGGATTGGAAAGAGTTGCCGCTCAAGTGCGTCCCGGCAGCGCTGATCGCTGTCGGCTCCGTCTACACCTACAGCTTCCCTGGTCTGATTTGGCTGGGTGCGGCGGCGGTGATCTGGGCGCTGCTGGCGCGGCCGGCGCTGCGAGCGCTTGGGCTTGCCTTCGTCGTCTTCCTCGTCGCGATCTTGCCTGAGGTCGGGCGCATGCTTGATTTCCACAGCTTCGAGACGTTCGACCCGAACGGTCCCGGGCTCGGCAACCTCTTCGGCCAGATCTCCCCGTTCGAGGCGCTCGGAATCTGGCCTTCGGGGGACTTCCGCCTGGCACCCGGCGACGGCGCGGTGCCGGCGGTCGCCTACTACCTCGGGATCGCCTTTGCGCTGGCGCTCTTCGTCTACGGCTTGGTCTGGTTCTGGCGCCGCCGCGAGACCGCGATCCTCGCCGGCGTTGCCGCGGCTGCTCTTGCCTACGTCGCTGCCCGTGTCGCCGGCACGCCCTATACGGCCGCGAAGGCGATCGAGATCGCTTCGCCCCTCGTCGCCTTGGCGATCCTCCTGCCGCTGCTCTCGGAGGCGAGTCGAGTTAGTGGACTCCTAGGCCACAAACTCGACTCGCGCCGGCTCTGGGCGCCCGTTGCGGCTGCGCTCTTCATCGCCGCCGCGGGGGTCTGTTCGCTCCTCGCTCTCGCCAACGCCCCCGTCGGCCCGACCTCCTACTCCTCGTCGCTCAGCGAGTACCGCAGGCTCGTTGGCGAAGGGCCGACCGTCGTTTATGCCTCGCCGCAGTTGCTCGAGGAGGAACACGGGGAACCGTTCCTCGCCTGGGAACTCCGCGGCGGGCGCGTCTGCATCAAGTCGACCGAGGAACCTGAGGTGCCGGCGGGGGTGCGGTTCGCGATCTGGGACGAAGGTGGATGGACTCTGAGACGGGTCTCGGACCCCGCCCCCGGTAAGACCCCGTGTCCGCTCGTCGCCGAACGGCAGGCGCGGCAGGGCCCCGCTCGCTAGCGGTGTCGAGGAGCGTTTATCGGTAAGCAGCGCTCCACCGGTGCACGTACCATTGCCCGGCATGGAGGCCGCGACGGAGAAGACCACGTTCACCCTGCCCGACGGCAAGCCGTTGGAGCTGCCGGCGGGGGCGACGGGCGCCGACGCGGCTGCCGCGATCGGCCCTGGACTCGCCAAGGCCGCCCTGGCGATCAAGGTCGACGGCGAGCTTCGTGACCTCGCGGTGCCGCTGCCCGCGGACGGCGGCGAGGTGGCAATTCTCACCGACCGCGACCCCGAGGCGCTGGAGCTGATCCGCCACGACGCCGCCCACGTCATGGCCGAGGCGGTTGTGGACCTCTATCCAGGGACCAAGGTGACGATCGGGCCGCCAATCGAGAACGGCTTCTACTACGACTTCGAGTTCCCGGCCGGGACCAAGATCACTGAGGAGGACCTGCCGAAGATCGAGGCGGCGATGCAGGAGCACATCGACGCCGACGAGGAGTTCTCCCGCCGCGACGTCCCCGTCGCCGAGGCGATCGAGCTCTTCCGCGGCGAGGAGCAGGGCTTCAAGGTCGAGCTGATCGAGGACCTCGTCCGCGACGAAGGCGTGGAGACGGTCTCGCTCTACCGCAACGGCCCCTTCGAGGACCTCTGCCGCGGCCCGCACGGCCCCTCGACCGCCCGGATCAAGGCGATCAAGCTGAGCTCGGTCGCCGGCGCCTACTGGCGCGGCGACGAGCAGCGCGAGAGCCTGACCCGCATCTACGGCACCGCCTTCTTCTCGAAGAAGGACCTCGAGCAGCACCTCGAGCGCCTCGAGCAGGCCAAAGAGCGCGACCACCGTCGCCTCGGCCCCCAGCTCGGCCTCTTCATGCTGCGCAAGGAGGCGCCGGGGATGCCGTTCTGGCTGCCGAACGGGACGACCCTGCTGCGGACGATCGAGGCCGAGGTCCGCGACCAGTTGCGCAAGCGCGGCTACCAGGAGATCGCTACCCCGCAGGTCATGGACGAGAGCCTCTGGCACCGCTCCGGGCACTGGGACAACTACAAGGACGACATGTACTTCATGGAGGACGACGACCGCCGCTACGCGCTGCGGCCGATGAACTGTCCGGGCGCTTGCCTCGTCTACTCCGCCGACCGCCACTCCTATCGCGAGCTGCCGCTGCGCCTGGCCGAGTTCGGCCGGGTCTCCCGCAACGAGCGCGAGGGCGTCCTCCACGGCCTGCTCCGCGTCCGCGCCTTCACCCAGGACGACGCCCATGTCTACTGCACCGAGGAGCAGATCGGTGACGAGGTCGCCTCGATCTGCGAGGCAATCGATGAGCTCTACGGCCGCTTCGGCTTCGAGGACGTCCACGTCGAGCTCTCGACCCGGCCGGAGAAGTCGATGGGCTCAGAGGAGCAGTGGGCGAAGGCCGAGGCAGCGCTGGCCGAGGCGCTCGAGAGCCAGGGCCGCGAGTACACGCTCAACCCCGGCGACGGTGCCTTCTACGGACCGAAGATCGACTTCCACATCACCGACGCGCTCGGCCGCTCCTGGCAGTGCGGCACCTGCCAGCTCGACTTCCAGATGCCCGAGCGCTTCGAGCTCTACTACACGGGCGCCGACGACGCCGCCCACCGGCCGGTGATGATCCACCGCGCCCTGCTCGGCTCGATGGAGCGCTTCGCCGGGATCCTGATCGAGCACTACGCGGGCCGCTTCCCGACCTGGCTGGCGCCGGTACAGGCGATCGTCCTGCCGATCTCCGACCGCCACAACGAGTACGCCGCCAGCGCCTTCGAGCAGCTGCGCGAACTCGGCGTTCGCGTCGCCATCGACGACCGCTCCGAGTCGGTCGGCAAGAAGATCCGCGACGCCTCGACGATCGGCCTCTACCCCTACATGTTGGTCGTCGGCGACCGCGAGGCGGAGAACGGCGCCCTCGCCGTCCGCTCCCGCTCCGACGGCGATCTGGGGGAGATGTCGATCGCCGATTTCGCCTCCCGCATCGAGACCGAGATGGAGCAGCGGAATTAGGCGGCGTTTACGCGCAGCCGTTCTGTCTCTATACTGCGGCGAACTTGATCGCTGGCACGCAAAATCACCGCCGCCGCTGAGCGCCCCGTGCCTGCCTACCGTTTCGTCCTCTTGAAGTCCCCTCTTTCATAGTG
>DASTYZ010000131.1:0-9386 GCA_035764545.1 Solirubrobacterales bacterium
GACAACCTGAAGAAATACGGCGGCTTCATCCCCGGCGTGCGCCCGGGGCGACCGACGGCCGAGTACCTGGACCGGATCCTCTCGCGGTTGACCTTCCCCGGCGCGCTCTACCTCGGCGCCGTCGCCGCGCTGCCGACGATCCTGATCAGCCAGACGGCGGCCAACTTCTACTTCGGCGGCACCTCGATCCTGATCGTGATCGGCGTTGCCCTGGACACGGTCAAGCAGCTGGAGGCGCAGCTGATGATGCGCAACTACGAGGGCTTCCTGAAATAAGCTGCCTGGATGGCTGAGCTGAATCTCGTCCTCTTGGGCCCGCCCGGGTCGGGCAAGGGCACCCAGGGGGAGCGCTTGAACGAAGACCTGCGGCTGCCCTACTACGCGACCGGGGACATCCTCCGGGCCGCGGTGCGGGACGAGACCGAGCTCGGGAAGACGGCCAAGGGGTACATGGACCGCGGCGACCTGGTCCCCGATGAGGTGATCGTCGGCGTCATCGCCGAGCGGATCGATTCCAGCGAGGCACTGGACGGCTTCATCCTCGACGGCTTTCCCCGCACCACGCCCCAGGCCGAGGCGCTCGACGCGAAGCTCAGCGAGCTGGGCCGGGCGGTCACCGCGGTGCTCTTGATCGACGTCTCCGACGACGAGGTGGTGCGGCGGCTCGGCGGCCGGCGCACCTGCGAGGAGAACGGGCACGTCTTCCACGTCGAGTTCGAACCGCCCAAGCAGGAGGGCGTCTGCGACATCGACGGCTCGCCGCTGATCGTCCGCGACGACGACAAGCCCGAGGTGATCCGCAAGCGCCTGCAGACCTACCACGAGAAGACCAAGCCGCTCGTCTCCTACTACGACGAGCGCAGCGTCCTGCGCCGGATCGCCGGTGAGGCGGCGCCCGACGAGGTCGCCGAGCAGGTCCGCCGCACCTTGGCGACGCTGCGGATGGAGCAGGACGAGACCGTCTGAGGGCGCCTCGGCACCCCGAATGCGCCGATCACTAGCGTGTACCGGATGATCATCAAAAAGACCCCAGACGAGGTCGAGAAGATGGCCGCTTCCGGCGAGATCCTCGTCCGCTGTCTGAAGGTGCTCGCCGCCAAGGCCCGGCCGGGGATCACGACCGCCGAACTCGACGCCGCGGCGGAGAAGTTCATCCGCTCGCAGGGCGCCGAGCCCGCCTTCAAGGGCTACCGGGGCTTCCCGGGCTCGATCTGCGCTTCGCCGAACTCGATGGTCGTGCACGGGATCCCCGGCGACTACGAGCTCGGGCGCGGCGATGTGATCTCGATCGACGTCGGCGTGATCAAGGACGGGTGGGTCTCCGACGCGGCGGTGACGCTGCCGATCGGCCCGGTCGGCCCGGATGCGCAGAAGCTGCTCGCGGTGACGAAGTCCTCGCTCTTCGCCGGGGTCGAGCAGATGCGGCCGGGAAATCATCTCGGCGACGTCTCCTCGGCGATCCAGCGCACTGTCGAGGCCGAGGGTCTTTCGATCATCCGCACCCTGGTCGGCCATGGGATCGGCAGGGAGATGCACGAGGAACCGCAGGTGCCGAACTTCGGCGAGCCCGGCAAGGGGCCGGAACTGGAGGCCGGGATGGTGCTGGCGATCGAGCCGATGGTCAACGTCGGCGGCCCGCTGGTGCGGATGGGGGACGACGGCTGGTCGGTCTACTCAGAAGACGATTCCCTCGCCGCCCACTTTGAGTTCACGGTCGCCGTGACCCCGGAGGGGCCGCGGGTCCTGACCCCTTGGCACGAGGCGGGCATCGGCGGCGACGAGTAGTCGCGCCTCCGGCCGGGTAGTCTTCCTCTTGCGGTGGGGGCGCCGCAACCGGAAGGAGATGTTCCTTTGCATCGTCGTGCCCGCCCCAGCCGTGTGCTCGCGCCGCTGATCGTCCTGCTGGCGATATTCGCGCTCCTCGCTCCCGCCGCCTCGGCCGCCGCGCCGGAACCGTACGGCGCCAACGACGCCGGCGGCTTCCGCAACGTGCTCCCACCGGGGGAGAACGGGACCGCGGACTTCAGCGAGGTCCTCCTCTCCCGCGGCCCGGGTCTGCTGCCGCCGCACTTCGCCGACCAGCAACCGCTCTACGAAAACCTGCTCTACGCCAGCCCGACCCTGAGCGAAGACCAGATTCCCAACTACTTCAAGGACGCCACCTTCGGCGTGCCGGCGGGCGAAGTCGAATCGACGATCGAACCGCGGCCGGGTGTCACGATCATCCGCGACAAAGCCTTCGGCGTTCCCCACATCTACGGCACCACCCGCGCCGACACGATGTTCGGCGCCGGCTACGCGGGCGCCGCCGACCGCCTCTTCCTGATGGACGTGCTGCGCCACACCGGCCGCGCCGAACTCGCCTCCTTCCTCGGCGGCGCCAACGCCGGCGCCGATGCCAGCCAGTGGCAGTTCGCGCCCTACACCGAAGCCGATCTCGAAAAACAGCTTGTCCAGGCGCCGCAGCAGTTCGGCCAGATCGGGCAGCAGGCGGTCGATGATGTCGCCGCCTACGTCGAAGGGATCAATGCCTACGTCTCGGCGGCGACGCTCGACCCGAAACTGAAGCCGGGCGAGTACACGCTGCTGAACAAGCCGATGGAAGCATGGAAGCCGACCGACGTGATCGCGATCGCCTCGCTGGTCGGCGGCATCTTCGGCCAGGGCGGCGGCAACGAGCTGAACTCGGCGCTGACGATGCAGGCCTTCGTCCAGCGGATGGGCAAGGCGGCGGGGCGCAAGGCCTGGCTCGGCTTCCGCGCCAAGAACGACCCGGAGGCGCCGACGACCGTCTCCAAACCCTTCCCCTATGAGACCCGCAGCGCCTTCGCCAAGCGCGGTTTGGCGCTGCCGGATCGAAACAGCGTTCGCTTCACCCAGACCGCGACCGCCTCGAGTGCCGCTCCGAAGCCGGCGAGCGGCCTCGCCACCGTCGGCGCCCGCCTGCAGGCAGCGCTGGAAGCGGCCGGTCACGCCTCCAACTGGGAGCTGGTCTCGGCCAAGGAGTCGGCGACCGGCCACCCGGTCGCGGTGATGGGGCCCCAGGTCGGCTACTTCGCCCCCCAGATCCTGATGGAGGAGGACCTGCACGGGCCCGGCATCGACGCTCGCGGCGCCGCCTTCCCCGGCGTCAACCTCTACGTCGAGCTCGGCCACGGGCGCGACTACGCCTGGAGCGCGACGACCGCGACCTCCGACAACGTCGACACCTTCGCCGAGGTCCTCTGCAAGGACAAGTTCCACTACCGCTACCGCGGCAAGTGCCTGGCGATGGAAAAGCTCGAAAAGAGCGAGAGCTGGACCCCGAACGCGGCCGACGACACCCCGGCCGGCTCGCAGACGCTGGTCGCTTACCGCACGGTGCACGGGATCGTCTACGCCCGCGGCAAGGTCGGCGGCAGGAAGGTCGCCTTCGCGCGCCAGCGCAGCACCTACTTCCACGAGGCCGACTCGGTGATCGGGTTCGGGCAGCTGAACGAACCGGGCGTGATGACGGGGCCAGAGGGCTTCAAGAAGGCGGTCGCCAACATCAACTTCCTCTTCAACTGGTCCTACATCGACTCCGAGCACATCGGCTACGCGCTCTCGGGCTGGATGCCGCAGCGGGCGAAGGGGACCTCGCCGGACTTCCCGATCCTCGGCACCGGCGAGTTCGACTGGAAGGGCTACAAGCCCTCGACCCGGCAGGCGAGCTGGCTGCCGTTCGCCAAGCACCCGCAGGCGGTTGACCCACCGTTCCTCGTCTCCTGGAACAACAAGCAGGCGCCGAAGTGGGCCGCGGCCGACGACAAGTACAGCTACGGGCCGCTGTTCCGCTCGCAGATGATCGAAGACAAGGTCAAGGCGGCGATCAAGGGCAAGAAGAAGATCACGATCGTCCAGCTGATCCAGGCGATGGAGGAACCGGCGACGCAGGACCTGCGCGGCTACCGGCTGTTGCCGGTGATCTTCAAAGCGATCGGCGAACCGAAATCCAAGGCGCTGCGCCAGGCGTTCGTGACCCTGCGCACCTGGCACGAACACGGCGCCCACCGGCGCGACCTCGACCGCGACGGCGTCTACGAGGAAAACGACGCGGTCGAACTGATGGACGCCTGGTGGCCGAAGCTGCTCGAAGGCGAGTTCAAGCCCGTCCTCGGCGCCCGCGCCTACGAACAGCTGGAAGGGATGGTGCGGACCGGCTCCTACACCGGCGGCTCGCCGACCGAACCCGACTTCGCCGACGGCTGGTGGAGCTACGTCTCCAAGGACCTCCGGAACCTCTTCGGCCCGAAGCCGAAGGGCGCCTGGAGCCGAATCTACTGCGGCGAAGGGTCGAAGAAGAAGTGCCGGGCGATGCTGCAGCGGACCCTGCGCTCGGCGCTGAAGGTAGGCCCACAGCAGCTCTACGGCGGCGGCAACGGTCTCTGTGCCGCCAATCCGCAGCCCTCCTGCTTCGACCAGAACCGGCCGCAGGTGACCGGCGGCGTCTCCCTGTCGCCGTTCCCGTTCCAGAACCGGCCGACCTTCCAGCAGGTGGTGACGCCGACTCAGCGGCTTCCGCGGTAGATCGACAGAATCCGACCCGTGGATCAGGAGACCTTCGCAGCCGTTGACGCCTTCATTGGCGAAACGATCCTCGAGGAGGACAGTGCCCTTGGTGACGCTGTTGCCGCCGCCGAAGAAGCTGGGCTTCCTTCGATCCAGGTCTCGCCGCCGCAGGGCAAGCTGCTGCAGTTGCTGGTCCGGCTGGTGGGGGCGAAGCGGGTGCTTGAGTTCGGGACGCTGGGTGGGTACAGCGCGATCTTGATGGCGCGGGCGTTGCCCGAGGAGGGGCGGCTGATCACGCTCGAGGCTCAGCCGGAGTACGCCGAGGTGGCGCGGCGGAGCATCGACTCGGCTGGGGTGGGGGAGAAGGTCGAGATTCGGGTCGGTCCCGCCCTGGAGGCGCTGCCTGGGCTCGAGGAGGAGGGGCCGTTCGACCTCGTCTTCATCGACGCCGACAAGGTCAACACGCCCAATTACTTCGCCTGGGCCCTGGAGCGCACCCGCGCCGGTGGGCTGATCATCGCCGACAACGTCGTCCGCGACGGCAGCCTCGCCAGCGGCGACGATCCCGACGAGGCAACCCAGGCCCAGCGCCGCCTGCACGAGATGCTGAGCGGAAATTCCGGGGTCAGCGCCACTACTATTCAGACGGTCGGGGTGAAGGGCTACGACGGCTTCCTGATCGCCCTCGTCGAGTCCGCCTGACCGGGCATCGCCAAGGCTTCGCCCCTGCTATCTTTCTCCGTCGGCCTTGTTGGCCGGTTGGTTCATCCTGCCGTCCGATTCATGGGGCGTGCGGGGGTCCTGTTGTCGATACGAGATCCGGAGCAATGAAGGTTCGAGCTTCCGTCAAGCCGATGTGCGAGAAGTGCAAGGTAATCCGCCGAAATGGAGCGGTCCTGGTGATCTGCCAGAACCCGCGCCATAAGCAGAGGCAGGGCTAGCCGTGGCGCGTATCGCAGGGATCAACATCCCCGTCAACAAACGGGTTGAAATCGGGCTCACCTACATTTTTGGGATCGGACAGTCGACGGCGCAGAAGATCCTCGCCGAGAGCGGCGTCGATCCGAACACCGCGGTCAAGGATCTGACCGAGGACGAGGTGATGAAACTTCGCGAGGCGGTCGAGAACCGCGAGGTCGAGGGCGACCTTCGCCGCGAGCGCTCGCAGAACGTCAAACGGCTGATGGAGATCGGCTCCTACCGCGGCCTCCGCCACCGTCGCGGCCTGCCGGTTCGAGGCCAGCGGACGAAGACCAACGCCCGCGGTCGCAAGGGGCCACGCCGCCTCAGCGTCGCCGGAAAGCGCAAGGTGTAGGCAGATGGCTGAGAAAAAACCCGCCAAAGGCCGCACCCGCCGCCGCGTCAAAAAGAACGTCACCTACGGACAGGCGCACATCAAGACCTCTTTCAACAACACGATCGTCACCCTCACCGACACCGAGGGCAACGTGATCGCCTGGGAGTCGGCCGGTTCGGCCGGGTTCAAAGGCTCGCGCAAGTCGACCCCGTTCGCCGCTCAGGTGACCGCCGACGCGGCTGCCAAAAAAGGCATGGAACACGGGCTGGAGCGGGTCGAAGTCTTCGCCAAGGGCGCCGGCTCGGGTCGTGAGACCGCGATCCGCTCGCTGCAGGCTGCCGGCCTCGACGTCACCACCGTCAAGGACGTCTCGCCGCAGGCCCACAACGGCTGTCGTCCGAAGAAGCGGAGGCGGGTCTAATGGCTCGCGATACCTCGCCGCAGTGCAAGCAGTGCCGCCGCGAGGGCCAGAAACTCTTCCTCAAGGGCGAGCGCTGCTTCACCGACAAGTGCGGCGTTGAGCGTCGCTCCTACCCGCCCGGCGATCACGGCCGTGGCCGTATGCGCCAGAGCGAGTACCGCGTGCAGCTGCGTGAGAAGCAGAAGACCCGCCGCTACTACCAGGTGCTGGAGAAACAGTTCCGTGCCTACTACGACAAGGCTTCGCGGCAGGACGGCGTCACCGGCGAGAACCTGCTGCGGCTGCTCGAGTCCCGCTTCGACAACGTCCTCGTCCGCCTCGGCTTCGCCGCATCGCGGCGCCAGGCGCGGCAGCTGATCACCCACGGCCACTGGCAGATCAACGGCCGCCGGGTGAACATTCCCTCTTACCAAGTACGGCCCGAGGACATCATCTCGATCAAGGCCGGATCAAAAGGCACCGACACGATCCGCCGGGCGACGGAACTCGTCTCCACCGTCCCCGCCTGGCTGCAGGCCGATCACGATGCCCTTACCGCCAAAGTCTTGCGCTATCCCGAGCGCTCCGAGATTTCGGCGCCGGTCCAGGAGCAGCTGATCGTCGAGCTGTACTCCAAGTAGTCCGGGAACGATTTCTGACACACCCCAGAGCAAGGAACTCATGACCACCGATTTCCAGGTCCCCCGCATCACCTCCGAGAAAGTCGACGACCGTCGCGGCACTTTCACGATCGAGCCGCTCGACAAGGGCTTCGGCTACACCTTCGGCAATAGCCTTCGCCGCGTTCTTCTCTCCTCGCTGGGCGGCGCCGCCATCACCAGCGTCCGCATCGAGGGGGTCGCGCACGAGTTCTCGACTGTGCCCGGCGTCAAAGAGGACGTCACCGACATCATCCTCAACCTCAAGGACCTCGTCGTCCGCATGCACACCGATGCCGACGAGGTCGAGGCACCGCTGGTCGCTACCGGCCCCGGCGAGGTGAAGGCGAAGGACATCGACCTGCCCTCCGGCGTCGAGATCCTCAACCCCGATGCGCCGATCGCGACGCTCGAGAAAAAAACCAAACTCGAGGTCTACCTGACGATCGGCCGCGGCCGCGGCTACTCGCCGGCCGAAGAGAACAAGTCCGACGAGCAGCCGATCGGCGTCATCCCGATCGACTCGATCTTCTCGCCGATCCGCCGCGCCTCCTACGCGGTCGCGGCCGCCCGCGTCGGGCAGCGCACGGACTTCGACAAACTCTCGCTCGACCTCGAAACCGATGGCTCGATCGAGCCCGGGGCGGCGCTGCGCGAGGCTTCCGAGATCCTGATCAAGAGCCTGGCGATCTTCACCGACGCCGACCGGGTCGAAGAGCTGACCGCCCGCGAACCGGTGCCGCCCGTCCAGAGCGACGGCTTCTCGGCTCCCGGCGGCAACGGCGACGCAGCCGCCAACGGCCTCGACGAGATCCTGATCGAGGAGCTCGAACTGGGCGTCCGCTCCTACAACTGCCTGAAGCGGGCCGGCGTGCAGACCGTCGGCGACCTGGTGCGGAAGTCGCGCGCGGAACTGAACGCGATCCCGAACTTCGGTCAGAAGTCGATCGAGGAAGTCATCGAGACCCTGCACTCGCGCGGCCTGGACCTGCAGGCGGACTAGGCGCGAGCAAGGGGCGGAGGAAGCAATGCGGCACAAAAAGAAGCGGAACAAGCTCAGCCGTGACTCCGCCCACCGCGAGGCGCTGCTCTCGAACCTCTCGAAACAGCTGATCGAGCACGAGCGAATCGAAACCAGCCAGGCAAAGGCCAAGGCGGTCAAGCCCGAGGTGGAGAAACTGATCACCCTCGCCAAACGCGGCAGCCTGCACGCCCGCCGCCAGGCCCTGGCCAGCCTCCACAACGACAAGTTCATCGTCCACAAGCTGTTCGACGAGGTGGCGCCCCGCTATGCGGAGCGCCCCGGCGGCTACACCCGCATCGTCAAGCTCGGTCCGAGGAAGTCTGACTCGACCGAGATGGTTTACCTCGAGCTGGTCTAGTAGCTGACTGACTCGAGGTAGAGCCCGTGCGGAGGGGCGGTGTCGCCTGCCTTGGTCCGTGGTGCTCCCTCGAGGAGACTGATGAAGTTCTCCACGGTTCGTCGTCCCGAGGCGACCTCGAGCTGGGTGCCGACGAGGACGCGGACCATGTTGCGCATGAAGGCGTCGGCGGTGATGCGGAAGCAGAGGATGTCGCCTTCGCGGTCCCAGCAGGCGTCCAGGATGTCCCGCTCGAAGCGGACGTGGTCGGTCTGGGTCGGGGTGAAGGCGGTGAAGTCGTGCGTGCCTGGGAGGGCGGCGGCGCAGGCGTTCAGGGACTCGTGGTCGACCTGGTGCGGCCACCAGAGCGCCTCGCCGAGCTCGAAGGGGCTGGGAGCCGAGCGGGCGAGCAGCCGATAGCGGTAGCTGCGTGCCTTGGCGTCATGGCGGGCGCTGAAGCCGTCGGCGACGACCTCCGCCCTCGTCACAGCGACGTCGTCGGGGGCGAGGCCGTTGAGGCGGCGCGTCAGGTCAGCGGGCACCTCTGCGGCCGTCTCGAAGCTCGCCACCTGCCCGAGCGCGTGGACGCCGGTGTCGGTGCGCCCCGCCACCGTCAGGTAAATCGGTTCCTGGAGGACGGTCGCCAGCGCCGCTTCCAGCTCGCCCTGGACCGTGCGCTGGTCGCGCTGCCGCGCCCAGCCGCGGAAGCCGCCGCCGTCGTATTCGATCTCCAGCCGAACCGTGGGCACGGCGGCAGTATCCCCGACCCTCGGCTCGTCGCGGCGCCCA
Organism: Solirubrobacterales bacterium; assembly: GCA_035764545.1. Taxonomy (GTDB): domain Bacteria; phylum Actinomycetota; class Thermoleophilia; order Solirubrobacterales; family 70-9; genus VAYN01. Next base: position 9,037 of record DASTYZ010000131.1, read on the forward strand.
CCTAGAATCGATCTGGTGCGCATCCTCCTCACCAACGACGACGGCATCTCGGCGCCGGGCCTGCAGGCTGCGCGGCGGGCGCTGGGCGAGCTCGAGGGCATCGAGGTCGACGTCATCGCCCCAGACTCCAACCGCAGCGCCATCGGCCGCGGCATCACCACCCGCTCGCCGCTCACCGTCGAGGAGGTCACCTTCGGGGACGGCCGGGTCGGCTACGCCACCGACGGGACCCCGGTCGACTGCGTCCGCTTCGCCGAGCTCGGCCTCGTCGGCGGGCGGCCGGACCTGATCGTCTCCGGGATCAACCACGGCGCCAACCTCGGCGACGACATCACCTACTCCGGCACCGT
>DASTYZ010000132.1:0-19535 GCA_035764545.1 Solirubrobacterales bacterium
AGGCGACGTCGCCTGGAGCACTGACTACCACGAGGGGTTCACGATTCATGTTCCCGCCGCTCTGCCCGAAGACCTCGGCGGCATCTTCAAACTCCTCGGCGGCGAAAAAGGGCTGATCCTGAAAAACCGCCTGGTCTTCAACGGCCGCGCCGGCGACGGGACCTTCCTCACCACTCCGACCACCTGCTTCGGCCCCGCCTACAAGGACGACTGGAAAGAGGGTGAAGCGCCCGGCGGCCCTTCCGGCTCGATCTACTCGACCTTCCTCCGGGCCGACTCGGTCGGCATGCCCGACCCGAACTTCCCCGCCGGCTCTTCCTTCTTCGAGTCGCCGATCCCGCCGCTGGACGAAGAGGAAGGGCCCGGCACCGAACCCAGAGACTGCGACACGATCCCCTACGAGCCGGAGATCGAAATCGACCCCGGCACCGCCGAGGTCAACTCGCCCGCGGCAGCCGAGGTCAACGTCGACGTCCCGCACCTCAAAGAAGCCGGCGGGCAGGACAGCTCCCACACGCGGCGGACGACGGTGACCCTGCCACAGGGAATGGGCCTCAACCCCTCCGGTGCCAACGGGCTGAAGGCGTGCAGCGACGAGGAGTTCGGCAAGGGAACCAGGAACCCGGTGACCTGCCCGCCCGAGTCGATCGTCGGCCAGGTGAGGATCGAGTCGCCGCCACTGATCGACCAGCTCAACCCGCAGCCCGAAGAAGTCCTCGAAGGCAACGTCTACGCGGGCAAGCAGCTGAGCCGCGACCCTGCCTCCGGCGACGAGTACCGGATCTTCATCCAGGCCAAGTCCGACCGCTACGGGATCGACGTGCGGCTGATCGGCAACGTCCGCGCCGACCCCCAGACCGGGCAGCTGCGGACGACGATCGACGAAACCCCGCAGGTCCCCTTCACCTCGTTCGACCTCTCCTTCGAGGGTGGCGCCCAGGCGGTCCTCAGTAGCCCGCTCACCTGCGGTCCAAATAACGGCGACGCGGTGATGACGCCGTGGGCGAGGCCGGAGCCGGCGACGCCGAGCAGCAGCTTCACCCTGACTGGAGCTCCCGGCGGCGGCAAATGCGCGAAAACGATGGCCGAGCGCCCCTTCGGCCCCGCCTTTGGCGCCGGTCCCGAGAGCTCGAAGGCCGGCGCCTTCAGCCCCGTCTCCATCCGCATCACCCGCTCTGACGGTCAGCAGGAGCTGAAAGGCACCGACGTCGTGCTGCCGCCGGGGATGACGGGCAAACTGCGCGGGATTCCCTACTGCTCCGAGGACGCCCTGGCGGCCGCCGCCGGCCGCGCCGGCGCCGAGGAGCTGGCGAGCTCGAGCTGTCCCGCCGCCAGCCAGGTCGGGGTCGCCTCGGTCGCCGCCGGCACCGGCCCCGCTCCGTACAAGATCGACGGCAAGGTCTTCCTCTCGGGTCCCTACCACGGGTCTCCTCTCTCCCTGGCAGTGGTCACCCCCGCCACGGCCGGTCCCTATGACCTCGGGACCGTCGTGGTGAGGGTGGCCCTGTTCGTCGATCCGGAAACGGCGCAAATCCATGCGGTCTCCGATCCGATTCCCCATGTCTTCGGCGGCACCCTGCTCAGCGTCCGCTCGGTCGACCTGAGAATGGACCGGCCGAACTTCACCCTCAACCCGACCAGCTGCGATCCGTTTGCCACCAGCGGCACCCTGGCCGGCGGCGGCGCCGACCCGACCAACCCGGCCGCCTTCAGCGCCGCCCCGGTGAGCGCCGCCTTCCAGGCGACCGACTGCGAGGCGCTGAACTTCAAACCGAGGCTGTTCACGAAGCTGATCGGAAAGCGCAAAGCGATGCGGCGCAACGGTCACCCCGCCTTCCGCGCCACCCTGGTCGCGAGGGAGGGGGACGCCAACATCAAGCGGGCGGCGCTGACCCTGCCGCATTCGCAGTTCCTCGACCAGAACCACATCGGCACGATCTGCACGCGGGTCCAGCTCGCCGCCGCCGACTGCCCGGCGCGCTCTATATATGGATACGCCCGGGCGCAGTCGCCGCTGCTGGACGACGAAGTCGCCGGCCCCGTCTACCTGATCGCCTCCGATCACGAACTTCCCGACCTGCTCGCCGACCTCCACGGCCAGGTGAACGTGCGCCTGCGCGGGGTCATCAGCTCGGCGAAGGAGCGCCTGAAGACCGTCTTCTACCCCGTCCCCGACGTCCCCGTGAGCAAGTTCACGATCAACATGAAGGGCGGCAAAAAGGGGCTGCTGGTCAACTCTCGCGACCTCTGCAAAGGCAAAAACCGCTCCTTCCTCAACTTCAGGGCGCAGAACGGCAAGGCCCTGAAGGTGAAGAAGCTGCCACTGCAGACGCCGGCCTGCCGCAAGGCGAAGAAGAAGCACCGTCGCTAACGGGTTAACACTCCGTCCAGCTGGGTACGAACCTCGCCAGGTGAGGAATCCCGTTGCCCAACTGCTGGCGCTTGCCCTGTTCGTGGGGCTGTTCGCCGTGCCGGCGATGGCCGCGGCCGACACCGGCGACATCATCGCCCCGCAGCACAACCCGCCGACCGCCGCCGACGGCTGGCAGGCGGGGACCTGCAAAACCGACGTGCCGGAATGCTCGCCGGAGACGGAGAGCCAGTTCTACACGCAGGCGGCGGGGCACCCGAATGTCGGCCTGACCCAGTTCATCGTCAAGAACGAGCCCTTCCTCGGCCTGCCCGGCACCCAGCAGCCGGTCGGGATCCTCAAGACCCTGCGCGTCGAGCTCCCGGTTGGTCTCAGCGTCAACCCGCAGGCGACGCCGCGGTGCGAGCTGGCCAGCTTCCAGGCCGAACAGTGCGCGGTCAGCGCGCCGGGATCGCTGGTCGGCACCAGCGCGGTCACTGCGGCGGAACTGGGAGTCCCGGTCGGCCCTCTCGACGGCCTCACCAAAGTGCCCGTCTACAACCTGGTGCCGAAAGAGGGGCAGCCCGCCCGCTTCGGCTTCCGCATCCTCAGCAACGAAGTCTTCCTCGAAGCTGACGTCGACTGGTCCGGCGACTATCACGAGGGCTTCACGATCGCGGTTCCCGAATCGCCGATCGGCAAAATCTTGAAGAACCGGCTGGTCTTCAACGGTCGTGCCGGCAACGGCACCTTCCTCACCCTGCCGAGCACCTGCTACGACCCAGCCCAGCCCGGGTTCGAGCACGTCTACTCGACTCTGCTGCGAGCGGACTCGAAAGAAAACCCGAATCCGACCTTCCCCAACGGCTCGTCGTTCTTCGAGGCGGCACTGCCGCCGGGAGTCAAGCCGACCGGCTGCGACAAAGTCCCCTTCGAGCCGACGACCGCCGTCGACCCCAGCACCCAGGCGGTTGATTCGCCCAGCGGCCCCACCGTCGAGGTGAAGGTGCCGTTCGAGGAATCGGGCACGGCGATCGCCAACTCCAACGTCAAGGACGCCGTCGTCACCCTGCCGCGGGGGTTGGGCCTCAATCCGGCGGCAGCGCCTGGTCTGGAGATGTGCACGAACGAGCAGTTCGGCAAGGGCACGCGCAATCCGGTCACCTGCCCGGAGAAATCGAAGATCGGCACCGCCGCGATCGAAACGCCGCCGCTTCCCGCCGGCGCGCTCACCGGCACCGTCTACCTCGGCCAGCAGCTGAACCGCGATCCCGCCTCCGGTGACCTCTACCGGATCTTCCTCAACGCGGCCTCGAGCCGCTACGGGGTCGACGTGCGGCTGATCGGCAACGTCAAGGCCGACCCCCTGACCGGACAGCTGACGACGGTCTTCAAGGACAACCCGCAGGTCCCCTTCACTTCGGTGAAGGTCGACTTCGACGACGGCAAGGGACTGCTGACGAGCCCGCCGACCTGCGGCCCCAACGCAGCCACCCACGCCATGACCGCCTGGTCCGGGACGCCCGACAGCGGCCCCCAGGAAGAGGGCTTCACTCTCAGCAAAGCTCCGGGCGGCGGCACCTGCGCCAAATCCCTCGGCGAGCGGCCGTTCGCGCCCGGCTTCCGCGCCGCGCCGAAATCCGACGCGGTCAAGACCTTCACCCCCTTCGCCGTGCAGATCAGCCGCCCGCAGGGGCAGCAGGAGCTGAAAGGGGTCGACCTGACCCTGCCCGAAGGCGCTACCGCGAAGCTGAAAGGCGTTCCCTACTGCCCGCCCGACTCGATCGAGAAAACGGAAAACCGCTCCGGCGCCGCGGAGAAGAAAAACGCCGTTTGTCCGAAGGAGAGCCGGATCGGGGCAGCCGTCGTGCAGGCGGGCACCGGCAAAGATCCGCTCAAGGTCGAGGGCGACGCCTACCTCGCCGGCCGCTACAAGGGCGCACCGGTCTCGATCGTGGTCGTCACCCCGGCGATCGCCGGACCCTTCGATCTCGGCAATGTCGTCGTCCGGGTGCCGCTCTTCCTCGATCCGGAGACGGCCCGGATTCACCCCCGCACCAACGCCATCCCCGACGTCTTCGGCGGCGCCAAGCTCGACATCCGCTCGGTCTTCGTCAACGTCAACCGCGACGACTTCACCCTCAACGGGACCAACTGCCGCAAAGAAGCGACCGAGGGCGTCATCAACGGGGGAGGGGCGAACCCGCTCGACCCCGGCGCCTACTCCGCCTTCAAAGTCTCCGAGCCCGCGAAAGGGACCGGCTGCCGCAAGCTGAAATTCCGCCCGAAGCTGAACGTCCGCCTCTTCGGCAAGACGCAGCGGGCGAAGCATCCGAAACTGCGCGCGGTGCTGAAGGCGCGCGGCAAAGACGCCAACATCCGCAAGGCCTCGGTCGCCCTGCCGCACGCGCTCTTCCTCGACCAGGCGAGCCTGGCGACCGTCTGCACCAGGGTCCAGTTCGCCGATGACAAGTGCCCGAAACGGTCGATCTACGGCAAGGCGCGGGCGTTCACGCCGCTGCTTGGCAAACCGCTGGAAGGGCCGGTCTACCTGCGCTCGTCCAATAACACGCTGCCGGACATGGTCGCCCACCTCGAGGGCCAGGTCGACATCGACCTCGTCGGTCGCATCGACAGCTTCAAAGGCGGCATCCGCACCACCTTCGGCCGGGTCCCCGACGTCCCGGTGAGCAAGTTCGTGATGACGCTGCCGGGCGGCAAAAAAGGCCTCCTCGTCAACTCCACCAATCTCTGCGCCAAGCCGGTCAGGGCGATCATCCGGATCAAAGCCCAGAACGGCAAGAAGCTCAACCGCAAGCCGAAGCTGGACACGCCTTGTAAAGGGAAAAAGAAGCGGCGTTAATCCGTATCCCGCTCGGGTACGTAAGTAGCAAGAGGTGCCGTAATGCGACGCGGGAAGTGACACCGATTGGTGTTGCATCACAAATCGGTGTCACGGTTACCTGGGTAGTAACACCGGGAGGTGTTTGCAACACCCGCGAAGCCCTGTAATGTCTTCCGCGGGAGGGCCTGTTATTTGGGCGCTACAGGGGGCGTCCTCGTTAAGGGAAAACGAGGAGGAAAATTGATGGCAAAGCGCTCAGTCGCGTTGCTTTTGGTGTGCATAGGTGCCCTGCTCGCGCTGCCTGCATTGGCGGCCGCGGACACCGGGGACATCATCGAACCGCAGAACGAACCGCCGACGGCGGCAGATGGCTGGCAGTCGGGGACCTGTTATGAAAACCAGGTGGGTGAAGTGCCAGAAACGCCCATTCCCACCAAACCGACTGACGTGAGCAAACCGTTCTGCTCGCCCACCACTCCGGAGATCTTCTACACGCAGGCCGGAGGCCATCCCCCGTTCGGTTTCGACCAGTACATCGTCCGGCATGAAACGAAAGTGCCTGGCGTGGTTGAACCCCTGATCGAGGACAACGATGCCGAAGGGCTTCCTTTCGAAGATCGGACGCTGAAAACGGAGCGGGTCGACCTGCCCCCAGGCTTCACCGAGAACCCGCAGGGCAGCCCGCAGTGCTCGCAGGAAGACTTCGAAAAAGTCGTCCTCATCGAAGGTCAGCCCCGCCGCATTCCGGCGTGCGACCCGAGCACGATCGTCGGCCGCGAGGAAGTGTGGCTCGTGGTGAACACCGCTGAAGCAGTGCCGAATCCTTTGGAACCGGGCAAATTCCTCCCGAAAGGCTTCGTGATTTCGCCAGACCCGGCGAAAGGCACCCGCGTTGCTGTCTACAACCTGGAGCCGAACGACGGAGAACCGGCCCGGCTCGGTTTCATCATCGCTTTCAGCAAAATCATCGAACTCAAAGGCGACGTTGCCTGGGAGAACGACTTCCACGAGTACTTCACGATCGAACTACCGGCGCCTTCCGTCCCGTTCTCGACGCTGAAAAGCCGCCTGATCGCGTTCGGTCAGTCCGGCGATGGGACCCACATCACGACGCCGACCACCTGTTTCAATCCGACCGAGTGGCCGCACCTCTACTCGACCTGGTTCCGGGGAGAGTCCTACGGCGAACCGAACCCGACGTTCCCGGATGGCTCGACGGCCTTCGAGGGGAAGCTGCCGCCCGGCGTAGAACCGACGGGCTGCGATCGCGTTCCGTTCGAACCAGGGCTCGACGTCGACCCGGGCACGAACGCGGTCGACTCTCCTGCCGATGCGACGGTGACGACCACGCTGCCGTCCGATCCGGCCAAAGAAGGCGGGGAAGTCAGGAACGAAGGCAAAGAAGGGATCGCGCAGTCACACGTCCGCAAAGCGGAAGTGGTGCTGCCGCAGGGCATGGGCATCAACCCCTCGGGGGCCCAGGGCCTCGTCGCCTGCACGGATGATCAGTTCAAGAAGGGCCAGCGGGTCTTCGACAACGAGTGTCCCGCGGCCTCAGACATCGGCAGCGTCGAAGTCGTCTCGCCGCCACTGCGTGAGCCGCTGATCGGCGACGTCTACGTCGGCACCCAGAACAGCCGCGATCCCGAATCGGGCGACCAGTTCCGGATCCTGCTCGAAGCCAAGAGCGAGCACGAGGACATCAACGCCCGTCTGGTTGGCCGCATCGTGGCGAACAAAACGACCGGCGACCTGACGGCGGTCCTCAACGACAAGCTGGTCGGCCAGTTCGCCGGCGAGCTGCCCGAAGGGCTGCCCCAGGTTCCGTTCGAATCGATCAAAGTCCATATCGACGGGGCGAAAAACGTGCTGACCAGCCCGCCGATCTGTGAGGCGAGCGGGACCAGCCGCTTCGAACCGTGGGCGCGACCCGGCGAACAAAAGCCGGTGACCTCCTCGGTGACCCTGTCCGACGACCCGACCGGCGGGGCCTGTCCGAAAACGCTGGCGGAGCGGAAGTTCTCTCCGTTCTACAAAGCGGCAACGAACAGCCAGAAAGCCGGCGCCTACTCACCGTTCCACGTCAACATCGCACGGCGTGACGGCGAGCAGGAGCTGAAGGTCGTCGACGTCACCCTGCCGAAGGGGCTGACCGGCAAACTCGCCGGCATCCCCTACTGCCCGGAGGAGGCCATCGCGGCCGCCAGCGGTCGCAGCGGCAAGGACGAGGCCGCAAGCCCGAGCTGCTCGAGCGCGAGCCAGGTCGGGTCGGTCACGACCAAGTCCGGCAGCGGCAACAGCCCGCTGCAGCTGGGTGGCAAGGCCTACCTGGCCGGTCCATACAAGGGCGCGGCGCTCTCGCTGGTGACGATCACGCCGGCGGTTGCGGGCCCGTTCGACCTCGGCAACGTGGTCGTCCGGGTGGCGCTCAACGTCGATCCGGAGACGGCTCAGATTCATGCGGTCTCCGACGTCATCCCCGACGTGTTCGGAGGGGTGAAGCTGGACATCCGCACGATCGACCTCGACGTCGACCGTGACCAGTTCATGCTCAACCCGACCAACTGCGCCGCCCAGGCGACGCAGGGGACGATCAACGGCGGCGGCGCTGACCCGGCCAATCCGGCCGCGTTCAGCTCCTACGGCGTCAGCGATCCGTTCCAGGCGATCGAATGCAACAAGCTCGGCTTCAAGCCGAAGCTGAAGATCCAGCTGTACGGCGGGACGAAGCGCAACAAGTACCCCCGCCTGAAGGCGACGCTGACCGCCCGCAAGGGCGACGCCAACATCGCCCGCACGGCCGTGACGATGCCGAAATCCCTGTTCCTCGAACAGGGCCACATCGGCACCGTCTGCACGCGGCCGCAGCTGGCCTCCCACACCTGCCCGAAGGCCTCGGTCTACGGCAAGGCGTGGGCGAAATCGCCGTTGCTCGACAAGAAGTTGCAGGGCAAGGTCTACCTCGTGTCCTCCAACAACAAATTGCCGGACCTGCTCGTCGACCTACGCGGCCAGGTAGAGGTCTACCTGCGCGGCGTGATCGGTAGCGGCAGCACCGGGGGCCTGAAGACGGTCTTCCGGTCGGTGCCCGACGTGCCGGTGAGCAAGTTCGTCCTCAACATGAAGGGCGGCAAGAAGAGCCTCCTCGTCAACTCGCAGAACACCTGCGCCAAGCCGCAGCGTGCGATCGTGAAGATGAAGGGGCAGAACGGCAAGAAGAAGAACGCCAACAAGTTCAAGCTGAACGTCGTCTCCTGCGGCAAGAAGGGCAAGAAGTAGGAGAAGAGTTCAGTACGCGTCAGCACCGGCGCGGATGGCCGAATAGCCTCCGCGCCGGTGCGCCCGACGCTCTCAGTCCTGATCGTCGCCTACGAGAACCGCGACGATCTCACCAAGACGCTTCCCGCCCTGCTCCCTGAGCTGGGCGATGGCGACGAGCTGATCGTCGTCGAGAACAAGCCCGGCGACGGCAGCGCCGAGGCCGTGCGGGAGCTGGCGCCTCGGGCCCGGATCGTGCCGATGGGCGGCAACGCCGGGTTCGCCGCCGGCATCAACGCCGGCGCCGAGGTGGCGAGGGGTGAGCTGCTGGTGATCCTCAATCCCGATGCGGCGCCGCAGCCAGGCTTCGGCGAGGCGATCCGCCGCCCTTGGGTGGACGGCCGCGCTTGGGGTGCGTGGCAGGCGTTGGTCGCCGACGGCAAGCTTCGCTCGATCAATTCGGCCGGAAATCCACTCCACTTCACGGGCATCACCTGGGCCGGCGGTCACGGCCGGCCGCTCGACCAAGCGCCGGACGCCGGCGAGGTGACCGTCGCCTCCGGCGCCTGCCTGGCGATCCCGGCGGAGAATTGGCGCCGGCTGGGGGGCTTCCCGGCCGAGTTCTTCCTCTACCACGAGGACGTCGACGTCTCGGTGCGGCTGCGGGCAGAAGGGCACGCGGTCGGGATCGAGCCCTTGGCGGTCGTTGCGCACGACTACGAGTTCAGCGCCAACGAGCAGAAGTGGTTCTGGCTAGAGCGCAACCGCCTCGCCTTCCTCGTCCGCACCTATCCCGGTCCACTGTTGGCGTTGCTCGCCCCGGCGCTGCTCGCGACCGAGCTCGCGCTGCTGCTCATCTCGGCGACGGGAGGCTGGGGGAGAGAGAAATGGCGCGCGAACCTCGCCTTCCTGCGCTGGCTGCCGCGCTTGCTGCGCGAGCGGCGAGCGATCCAGGGGCAGCGCACCATCAGCGCCCGCGAGTTCGCGGCGATGCTGACTCCGGATCTCGACTCCGACCTGATCTCACCCCTCGCCCGCTCCTGGTCAGCCCGCCTTCTCCTCCGCACCTACTGGCGGGCGGTTCGAGCGCTGCTGCCGCGCTAGGTCGACTGCGAGATCGGGCGGATCAGGATCTCGTTGACGTCGACGCCCTCGGGCTGCTCGAGGGCGAACATCACCGCGCGGGCGATGTCGTCGTCGCCGAGGGCGCTGTCGCCGGGGCGGTTGTCGAAGAAGGGGGTGTCGACCATCCCCGGCTCGATCAAGGTGACCTTGATGCCGTGGTTGTCGTGCATCTGCCGCAGCTCCTGGCGCAGCGCCTCGCCGATCGCCGTCGCCGCCCACTTGGTCGCCGAGTAGAGCGAGCCCGGCAGGACCCGCCGGCCGGCGATCGAGCTGGTGACGAGGAAGTGGCCGTCGCCGCGCTCGAGCAGGTGGGGGAGGGTGGCCCGGATCGTCAGGGCGACGCCGTAGACGTTGGTCAGGACCATCGAGCGCCAGTGCTCGGGGGACTCCTCGAGGAAGCCGCGGGAGGCGCCGAACCCGGCGTTGGCGAAGACGGCGTCGATGCGGCCGAAGCGCTCCAGCGCAGCCGCGGCCAGCGCCTCGACCTGGTCCCACTCGGTGACGTCGCAGCGGACCGCGATCGCCCGCTCCTCGCCGCCGAGCTCGCGCGCCAGCTCCTGCAGCTCGTCCTCGCGGCGGGCCGCCAGGACGAGGCGGTACTGCCCGGATGCGGCGCGGGCGGTGGCGGCGCCGATGCCGCTGCTGGCGCCGGTAATCAGGAGGACTGGATCGTCGGCCATGAGCCCAATTCTCGCAGTTGCGATAATCCGGGAGCCTGTGGACCCTCAGCGCAAGCGGAAGATCCGTCTCGTCGTCGCGCTCAGCACCGCCGTGCTGCTCGCGGTGGCGTTGATCTACACCTCCTTCTCGGCCTCGACCGAGGCGAAGGAGCCCTCTGAGCTGCTGGGCGCCGCCCCCGGCACCACCTACGAGATGACCGGAAAAGTTGTCAAGGGCTCGATCCAGCGCGACGGCAACGGCATCGCCTTCCGTGTGGTCGACCGCGACGGCACCGGCGAGGCGCTGCCCGTCACCTACTCCGGCGCCGTCCCCGACCCCTTCCGGGCCGGCCGCGAGATCGTCCTCACCGGCGCGATCGAGCAGGGCACCTTCGTCGGCGAGCCGGAAACCCTGATCACGAAGTGCCCCTCGAAGTTCACGACCAAGTCTGATGTCTAGCCTCGGCAGCGCCCTGCTGGGCCTTGCCTTCCTCACCGCCCTCGCCGCCGGGGCGCTGGCGCTTGCCGGTCGTAAGGGCGACGAGCGCCTGCTGACCTACTCGCGCCGCGCCGTCTACGGCTTCTTCGCCCTGATCACGGCCTGCGTGGTGATCATCGAGCTCGCCTTCGCCGGTGACGACTTCTCCTTCCAGATCGTCCAGGAACACTCCTCGATCGAGACCCCAGCCGGCTACAAGCTGGCGGCGATGTGGTCGAGCCAGGAGGGCTCCCTGCTGCTCTGGGCATTCGTCCTCTCGATCGCCTCCAGCGCCGCCCTCTGGGCGACCCGGCACCGGCTCCGCGACCTCGTCCCCTGGGCCACCGCCGTGATGATGGGCGTCGCCGCCTTCTTCACCGGCCTAATGCTGTTCGCGCCCGACGTCGACCCCTTCGCGACGCTGAGCCCGGCACCCGCCAACGGCGTCGGCCTCAACCCGCTGCTGCAGCACCCGAGCATGATGATCCACCCGCCGATGCTCTACTCGGGCTACGTCGCCTTCACGGTGCCGTTTGCCTTCGCGATCGGCGCCCTCGTCACCCGCCGCCTCGACGCCGAGTGGATCCGCGCCACCCGTCGCTTCGCCCTGATCGCCTGGGCCTTCCTTGGCCTCGGCCTCCTGCTCGGTGCTCGCTGGTCCTACACCGAGCTCGGCTGGGGCGGCTACTGGGCCTGGGACCCGGTTGAGAACGCGGCGCTGATGCCGTGGCTGCTCGGCACCGCCTTCCTCCACTCGATCATGGTCCAGGAGAAGCGGGGGATGCTGAAAGTCTGGAACGCGAGCCTGATCGTCGGCACCTTCTCGATGGCGCTGCTCGGCACCTTCCTCGTCCGCTCCGGCGTTTTGCAGTCGATCCACGCCTTTGGCGACAACACCGTCGGCCCCTACATCCTCGGCCTGATCGGGGTGGTGCTGGTCGGCTCGACGGCGCTGATCGTCAGCCGCCTCGACGACCTCCGCTCGCCGAAGCGGATCGATTCGCTGGCCTCACGCGAGTCGGTCTTCCTCGTCAACAACCTGCTCCTGGTCGGGATGACCGCTGTGATCTTCTGGGGCACCTTCTTCCCGCTGATCTCCGAACTGTTCACCGGCGAGAAGGCCTCGCTGGCGGCCCCCTGGTTCGACCGCTACACGACGCCGCTGGCGATCCTGCTCGTCGTCTTCACCGGGATCGGGCCGCTGCTGGCCTGGCGCCGGGTCAGCTGGGAGTCGGCGAAGCGGGTCTTCCGGGTACCGCTGGCCGCCGCCGCGATCGTCACCACCGGGCTGGTCTTCGGGACCGACGCCGAGGAGAACTTCTGGGCACTGACGCTCTTCGCCTTCGCCGCTTTCGCCCTCACGGGCCTGGCCCAGGAGTTCTGGAGCGGCGCCGCCGCGCGCCGGCAGCTCACCGGCGAGCCGGGCGGGCGGGCGCTGGTCGGGCTGGTCAGCCGCAACCGCCGTCGCTACGGCGGCTACATCGTCCACGTCGGCATCATCGTCCTGCTCGTCGGCGTCGCCGCCTCTTCCAGCTTCCAGACCAACCGCGACATCGAGCTGCGGCCGGGCGAGGAAGTCGTCGTCGACGGCCGCACGATCACCTACGTGAAGCCGACCGTCGCCGTCGACCAGGAGAAGCTCAGCTTCGGCTCGCTGCTGCGGGTCGAAGAAGACAACCAGGTGGTCGGGTTCGTACAGCCGGAACGGGCCTACTTCCGCCCGACCGGGCAGGAGACGGGGACGATCGGCAGCTACTTCTCGGGTGAGGCAACCAGCGAGGTGGGGCTGCGGGCCGGGCTCTGGCACGACCTCTGGATCGCCGAGCAGCCGAACATCGCCGAGGTGCAGAAAGGCGTGCGCCTCGCCGACCAGGGCTTCCGCGCCTGCGTGCAGGGGGCGCCGGGGACGCCGGAGCAGTGCAAAGCGCTGGGGGCGCTGATGCGCGCCGCCGCCGCCAACCCGAGCCTGCGGCCGCAGGCGTTCGAGCAGATCTCGAAACTGCAGGGCCTCGCCGCCGAACGGGTGGCAAAGGGCTTCCTGTCGACGACGGCGCCGTCGACCTTCAAGGTGATCGTCAACCCGCTCGTCACCTGGATGTGGATCGGCGGCATCATCGCCCTGGCCGGCGCCCTGATCGCGCTCTGGCCGACCCGCGGGCGACGCCGCGGCGCTCTCGTCCGGACCGAAGCCGACGCTCGCAAGGAAGCCAAGTACCGCGAGATCAAGGACGCCGAGCTCGACCACGCTGCCGGCAAGCTCTCCGACGAAGACTTCGCCGCCCTCGATGCCGAACTGCGCGACGAGGCGCTGGAGATCCTCGATCGCGAGCCGATCGCTTAGAATCCTTCGCTCGTGTTCACGTTCTTTGCCGTCATCCAGGTGATCATCGCCATCGTCGTCATCTTCCTCGTGCTTCTGCACTCGGGGAAAGACGCGGGGCTCTCCGGTGCCTTCGGCATCGGCGGGGCGGGTGGCAGCGGCCTTGGTGGCGGCTCGATGGTCGAGAAAAACCTCGATCGGGCGACCGTCTTCTTCTCGGTCCTCTTCGTGCTGAACACGTTCCTGCTGCTCAAGATTTAGCGGGCGGTTGGGAGACGGAGGGAGGGACCCTCCGTCACAGATGGGAGGTTCCTCCGGGTCCCTCCCTCCGTCTCACGCGGGTTTCGGACAAGTTGCGCTGCTCTGTATTGCTACTTGACACATCCGGTATCTGTGTAAAGATGGGCGACGAGACGGGGCAGAGTGACAAGGAGGAGGGCTTGTGGAGGCGCACGCGGAGCACATTCATCACCATCACCACCACGACGACGTGGAGGTCAACCCGGCGGCGTGGACCGATGGCAAGCGCTACGCCTGGCTGCTGGGGATCATCGTTCCGCTCTCACCGTTCCTTGCGGCTTTCTGGGTCTGGGTGACCGGCTGGGGCGGGATGTGGTTCCTTGGACCGGCCCTCGTCTTCGGTCTCTTCCCGCTGCTCGACATGGCGATCGGCCTCGACCGGACCAATCCGCCCGACAGCGTCCTCAAGTTCCTCGAGCAGGACCGCTACTACCGCTGGTGCACCTACGTCTTCATCCCGATCCAGTACGCCGGCCTCGTCTTCGCTTGCTGGATGTGGGCGAGCGGCGACCTCAGCCTGGTCGAATCAATCGGCCTGGCGCTGACGATGGGCGTCGTCGGCGGAATCGCGATCAACACCGCGCATGAGCTCGGCCACAAGCGGGCCAGCTCGGAGAAGTGGCTAAGCCGCATCGCCCTCGCGCAGACCGGTTACGGGCACTTCTTCATCGAGCACAACCGCGGCCACCACGTCAAGGTGGCCACTCCCGAGGATCCCGCCAGCTCCCGCCTCGGGGAGAGCTTCTGGGCCTTCCTGCCGCGCACCGTCGTCGGCAGTGTCCGCTCGGCCTGGGAGATCGAGACCGCCCGCCTGGACCGGCTGGGCAAGTCGCACTGGGGTGTCCACAACGACATCCTCGGCGCCTGGGCAATGACGATCGTTCTCTTCGCCGGCCTGGGAATCGCTTTCGGCGCGGTCGTCCTGCCCTACCTGCTGGTCCAGGCGGTGATCGGTTTCTCGCTGCTGGAGGTCGTCAACTACCTCGAGCACTACGGGCTGCTGCGGCAGAAGCGGGAGGACGGCCGCTACGAGCGCTGCATGCCGGAACACAGTTGGAACAGCAACAACGTCGCCTCCAACGTCCTCCTCTACCACCTGCAGCGCCACTCGGACCACCACGCCAACCCGACCCGCCGCTACCAGGCGCTGCGCAACGTCGAAGAGGCGCCGCAGCTGCCGACCGGGTACGCGGGGATGATCGTCCTCGCCTGGTTCCCGCCGCTCTGGCGCCGGGTGATGGACCCCCGCCTGCTCGATCACTACGGCGGCGACGTGACTAAGTGCAACATCCAGCCGCGCCGGCTGGGCCGGGTGCTGGAGCGCTACGGGCGGGTCGCGTGAGCGCCTGGCGCTGCTCCAGCTGCGGCTACGTCTACGACGAGCAAGCCGGCCACCCGCGCGAGGGCTTCCCGCCAGGGACTCCGTGGGCTGAGGTCCCCGACGACTGGGCCTGCCCGGACTGCGGCGTCCGCGACAAGGTCGACTTCGAACCGGTCTCAGCCGACGCCTGATCGCCGCCGCTGCGACGATAGGGGCCGTGTCCAGTGGCAGGACCCCGTACCAGGAGGCAGCCAGGGAGCTGCTGAGGCAGACCGTCTTCGACGCCGCCCGCGACCAGCTGGCGATCCAGCCGTGGTCGGAGATCACGATGGCCGACATCGCCACCGGCGCCGGCGTCAGCCGCCAGACCCTCTACAACGAGTTCGGCAACCGCAACGAGTTCGGCTTCGCCTTCGTCATCCACGAGGCCGAACGGTTCATGGACGACGTCGAGAAAGCAGTGCTGGAGCACCGCGACGATCCCCGCGCGGCGGTCCTCGCCGCCCTCGAGCACTTCCTCCGCACCGCCGCCGAGGACCCGCTGATCAGCATCCTCCTCTCCGACGATGGGACCGGCGGCATGCTGCCCTTCGTCACCACCCAGGGCCTGCCGGTGGTGCAGTGGGCGGCGGCGCGGCTGACCTCGGTGATCGAAGAGGGTTGGCCCGAGGCGCCTGAGGGCGACGTGAAGATGCTGGCCGAGAGCCTGGTTCGCCTCTCGATCAGCTACGTCACCACCCCCGGCGACTCGGCCGGGGACGCCGCTCGGGACGTCGCCCAGCTGCTCGGGCCCTTTATCGACAAGGCGCTCGGGTCATCCGGCGATGCTCTCGCCGAAGCTTGACTCGCTGGGCGTGCGCCCGCTGGAGAGTGAGGACGCAGCGGAGTTGCACGCGCTGGTAGAGGCGAACCGCCCCTACCTGGCGCGCTGGATGCCGTGGGCTGCCGACCAGGACCTGGCCGGGACCGAACGCTTCCTTGCCGTTGCCGAGGAGCAGTTTGCCCGCGACGACGGCTTCCAGGCGGCGATCGAACCGGAGGGGGAGTTGATCGGCGTCGCCGGCTTCCACGCGATCGACTGGATCAACCGCAACACCAGTCTCGGCTACTGGCTGGCCGAGGACGCGCAGGGACAGGGGACGATGACCGCGGTGGTCAGCGCCCTCCTCGACCACGCCTTCTACGAGTGGGAGCTCCATCGCGTTGAGATCCACTGCGCCCCGGAGAACCTCCGCAGCCGCGCGATCCCCGAGCGGCTTGGCTTCCGTGAGGAAGCTCGACTGCGCGAGACTGAGCTGGTCAACGGGGGTTATCTCGATAGCGTCGTCTACGGAAAGCTCGAGGGGGAGTGGGGGATTGATCAGTCGGACTAGGTGGAGGCGAGGCCGGATGGTCGCGCTTGCGGTTGTCCTCACGGCTCTCTCTGTACTTGTTGCCGCGCCGACCGCGCTCGCCAACTTCGAGTGCGGAACGCCGCTATCGCGCTGCCGGGTGCAGCTGGACAACAGCGGCCGCGCCTGGTTCGAGGCGAGCGAGAAGCTGACCGAGGACGCGCTCGGCGACGGAACCCGAAAGGGCGGCGTCTGGCAGGTCTATAAGCGGACTGGCAACGAGACGGTGCTCGTCTCCAAGCTCCCGGACGGGCAGCCGATCCCGCCGGAAAACGCCCAGCGAATGTCGGCACAGCTGCTCGGCGTCTCCTCCGACGGGGAGCGGGTCTACCTGCAGACCACCGGGTCCCTGGTCGCCGAGGACGGCGACGCCGGCCACGACAGTGGCTCCTGGGATGGGTACGTCCTCTCCGGCGGCGCCTACTCGCTGTTTACCACCGGCCCCCTCGACAGTGCCGGACCGAACCCCAACCCCTTCAGCGGCTCCCACGGCGTCTGGGCTTCTGACGACGGCCGCTACGTCTATTTCGAGACCGGCCAGCAGCTGGTGCCCGAGGACTGGGACGGCTACTCCGACATCTACCAGCGCTTCGAAGGGCAGACGCGGCTGGTCACCACCGGTCCCGACCCGATTCTGCCGACGGCCGAATTTCCCAACCCGCCGAGTCCGGAAAAGCGGTTCTTCGGGGTCTCTCCTGACGGCGCGACCGCGTACTTCATGACCGCCGCGCACTTGACCGAGGACGACACCGAAAAGCCCACCGCCGACATCTTCAGCTGGCGCGACGGCGTCACCCGGCGCCTCACCCACACCGTCTCCCCAGAAGAAGTGCCGGGCACGCCCTGGGAGGCCTTCGACGCCTACGGCTATGCCGCCGGCGGCGACGGCTCGATGTATTTCGCCGCCAGCTCCGGGCAGGTGCCGGAGGACACGGACGCCAACCGGGACATCTACCGGGCCCGGCCGGACGGTTCCCTCGAACGCTTCATCGCCACCCCCGCCGGAGCGAGCGGGGCTGCCAGCTTCCTCCGTGTCGAGGCGGTCTCGCGCGACGGCAGTCGCGTCTTCTTCTCCACCGGCCAGCAGTTGGCGCCCGAGGATCACGATGAAGCCTCCGACACCTACATGTGGTCGGGAGGCAGCTACCAGCTAGTGACGCCGGCGCCGCGGGAGACCGTCGCCGACGAGGAACTCCATCTCTGCTCGATCTCCGGCGACGGTCACCGGGCCTACTTCGGCACCTGGGGGAGCCTCTCGCCGCTGGACACCGACGAGGAGCCTGACGTCTATGAGTGGAGGGACGGCAGCGTGCGCCTGGTCTCACCCACTTCTGACGGGCGCGCCTCGCCCGCCTTCTGCAGCGGCATCTCGCCGAACGGCCGCTTCGTCGCCTTCACCACCTGGGAGGACTTCGTCCCCGGCGACAACGACACTAAGGAAGACATTTACGTGATCGACATGGGCGCCCCGGCTACCGCCGGCACCTCGGCGCGCCGGCAGCCGGGCAAGCGCAAGGCCCAGCGCCGCCCGCGCCTGATCACCGCCGAGGCGATCGCGCCGCGGATGGGGGTGGCGAAAACCGCGCGGGCCTTCGACGGCGGCGCGAAATTGCGCCTGCGCTGTCCCAAGGCCGAGAAGTCCGGTCCCTGTCACGGCCGAGTCAGGCTTCTCTCTCGGAAGGGCGGTCGCTTGCTCGCGAAGGGGACCTTTCGCGTCGCCGCCGGCAGGAGCCGGCTCGTTCTCCTCAAGGGCTCCGTTCCTCAGCAGGCGGGCCGCCTCCTTGCCCGCGTCCGCGGCGCCGACCAGCTTGGCAACCGTCGGGCGGTCACTGCCGTTGTGCGCTTGCGCCGAGGGCGCTAACTCGCCGCATCGGGATACCCCCACCTGCACAAATAAACCCTGCTGTTTGGGCCAATCGGGGCCTTGTTCGTAGCGCGGCAAAAGACTAGGTTCGATGCAGGTCCAGTGAGGTGAGGTGGTTTCGCTGGGCGGTTGATCCTCGGAGCCTCATTTGCGCGTGAGTCACGCGCTAAGGAGGTTCCTATGCGCCGACTACTGCTGTTCGCGACCGTCGCTTCGATGACGATGGCCGTCGCGGCGCCGACTGTGTTTGCGGGTAGTCCCCATTTCGTCAGCGTGACGGCAACCCGCAGCGGCGACACCCTGACCGTCTCCGGCAAGGAGGCCGGCCTGGGCAACGAGACGCAGGTCCATATCGAAGTCACCGCCACCGCCGAATGCGTCAACGGGGGCGGCAAACATCCCAAGGCGGTGAACAAGGAATCGGTTTCGGCCGAAGGGGACTTCCCGGTCCAGAACGGAAAGGCTGAGTTCTCACTGACCCTGACCGCGAGTTTCCAGCCCGACTGCAGTCCGCCGATGTCGGTCCGGTTCTCGAACGTCGTCGTCAGAGACACCGAGCATGGCCTGACGAAACGACTGGGTGATTTCTGATGAGCGCCCAGGCAAACAAAGAGTCCGCTGAAGCCGCCTATCGAGCATTTGCCGGCGGCGACGCCGCCGCGGCGATGGAGGGCATGGACGACAACGTGGTCTGGACGGCCCGCGGCCATAGCTCCCTCAGCGGCACCTACAAGGGCAAAGAAGAGATCGCCACCCTCTGGGCCAAGCTGGGCGAAAAAGGGTTGAGGACCGAACCGCACGACTTCATCGCCGAGAGCGACAAAGTCGTCGTCCTCACCACCGTCACCCTCGACGGCGAGAGCGACGAGGCAGCCGACATCCTCACCTACAACAACGAGGGCAAGCTGATCGCCTTCGACCAGCTCGGCGATCCCGCGATCGCCGACCGCATATTCCCCCAGTAGAAGCGCCGGCGGAGGCCGCGCAATCAGGCGCGGCCTCCGCTCGATGGGAAGATGGGCCGATGCGTCCCAACCCGCTCTTCGCCTCAGACGATCCGGAGCTGGTGCGGGCCCTCGTGCGCGAGCACCCCTGGGCGACGATCGTGACCGCGACCGGCTCGGGCCTGGCCGCGTCCCACTATCCAGTCCTGCTCGACGAGGAAGCCGAGCAGCTGACCCTGCTCACTCACCTCGGCCGGCCCGACGAGGAGGTCCTCGAGATCGACCACGGCGAGGTCCTCGTCATCGTCCAGGGCCATCACGGCTACATCTCGCCGAGCTGGTACTCGCCGCAGGAGCGCATGGTCCCAACCTGGAACTTCACCGTCGCCCACCTCCACGGCACGCCCCAGATCCTCGGCGAGGACGAGAACTTCGCAGTGCTGGCGAAGCTGGTGGAGAACTTCGAGCGCCGCCTCGACCAGCCGGCCCTGCTCGAGCCGGACGCCGCCCCGATCGCCAAGGGCACCGTCGGCCTCCGCATCCCGATCGACCGCTTCGAGATGAAGCGCAAGCTGGGCCAGAACAAAAGCGACGAGACCAGGCGCCAGGTGATCGCGGCGCTGCGCGAAGACGGTCCCTATCGGCAACCGGAGCTGGCGGACGAGATGGAGCGGGAGCTG
>DASTYZ010000133.1:0-72185 GCA_035764545.1 Solirubrobacterales bacterium
GGGGTGCCCCCACCCACTCCGCCCCCACCGCGACCGAACCGCTACGAACTACCTAAGTGACCAAAGTCACTCCGCCGTAACACGCACCCGGCGAACCTCCACATTCTTGGCTCTCTGCGTGAAACCCCGGCATGTAGTGGCAACCCTCACTTGACGATCTAAAGTGTCTTTCGTGACGCAGAGACCCCTGGAGCTGATCCTTGCCCGCAACCTGATGTCGGCCCTCTCGACGCCGGCGTTCCTGGTCGACGAGGGCGGACTGCTCGTCTTCTACAACGAGGCCGCCGGAATGCTGCTGGGCAAACGCTTCGAGGAGCTGGGCACCGTCGGCCCGCAGGAGTGGGGCTCCCTGTTCGGCCCCTTCGACGAGAACGGCGAGCCGATCCCCTACGACGAGCTGCCGCTGGTGACCGCGGTCCGCGGTGGCCGTCCCGCCCACGCCGAGCTGACAGTGCGCTCGACCGACGGCACCCGCCACGAAGTCGAGGTCTCCGCCTTCCCGATCCAGACCCCGCACGGCTCCCAGGGCGCGATCGCCGTCTTCTGGCCGGCGGCGAACGGCAACGGAGCCGAGCCGGCGTGAAGGTCAAGCTCTGGGGAACGCGGGGGTCGATCCCGGCCCCAGGGCCGGAAACGATCCGCTACGGCGGCAACACCTCCTGCGTCGGCGTCACCCTCTCCGACGGCTCCCTGCTGGCGCTCGACGCCGGCACCGGCATCCGCTGCCTCGGCCTCTCGCTGCCCGACGAGCCGACCCGGCTCCACATCCTCCTCACCCACCTCCACCTCGACCACATTCAGGGTCTGGTCTTCTTCGCCCCCGCCTTCCGCCCCCAAACCGAGATCGTGATCTGGGGCCCGGCCTCGCCCGAGGCCTCCCTGCGCGACCGCATCGCCCGCTACATCTCCGCCCCGCTCTCGCCGGTCGAGGTGCGCGAGCTGCCCTGCGACGTCTCCTTCCGTCACACCCCCGAGAGCGAGTGGGAGATCGGCTCGGCCCGCATCCGCGCCGCCTCGGTCTCCCACCGCGGCCCCACCCTCGGCTACCGGATCGACGACGGCGATTCCTCGCTCGCCTACATCCCCGACCACGAGCCCGCGCTCGGCGCCGACCTCGGGCAGATGGACGAGGACTGGATCTCCGGCTTCGCCCTCGCCCGCGACGCCTCGCTGCTGATCCACGACGGCCAGTACACCGACAGCGAGTACCCCGACCACGTCGGCTGGGGCCACTCGGCGACCTCGCACGCGCTCGACTTCGCCCGCCGGACCGGCGCCGAGCGGACCGTCCTCTTCCACCACGACCCGATGCATTCCGACGAGCAGCTCGACCAGCTCGGGATCGAGGCACAGCAGCGTTGGGTCGAGCTCGGCGGCGACCCCGCCGCGCTGGAGCTGGCGGCCGAGCGCAACGAGTTCGAGCTGCCGGCGCGGGCGGCCAAAGCCGCCGCCGCGACCGCGGTTTAGATCGGCAACCCGAAGCCGTCGATGATCTAGGCTGCGGGCGTGTCCCCGGCCGAGAGGATCGAGGCAGCTGCGGAGCGCTCACCGCTAGTGCGGAGCGCACTCGAGCAGGCGCGGTCCGACCACGCCGGCCAGGTCCGCAACGGCAGCGGCGGCATGCCCTACATCGAACACCCGGTGACAGTGGCTGCCCGCCTCGACGAGCTCGGCTACCGCGACGAGGTGCTCGCGGCGGCGCTCCTGCACGACGTCATCGAGGACTCGGAAACTACGCTCGACGAGCTGCGGGAGAAGTTCGGCGAAGAGGTGGCGGGGCTGGTCGGCGCCCTCACCGACGACGAAGCGCTCGACTCCTACCGCGAGCGCAAGGCCGAGCACCGGGAACGGGTCGCGGCGGCCCCCGCCGAGGCGCTGGCGATCTACGGGTCCGACAAGCTGACCAACGTCACCACCCTGCGCGCCGCCTACGAAGACGAAGGCGACGCGGTCCGGAAAGAGTTCAAGGTCCCGGTCGAGCTGAAGACCGAAGTCTGGGAAGCCGACCTCGAGCTGCTGCGCGAGAAGGCGCCGGAGCTCCCCTTCCTCGACGAGCTCGGCGAGGAGCTCACTCGTTTTCGGGCTCGGCTAGAGGCTCCTGACCGGAGCCGAGGCTGAGCCGGCGGCGCAGCGGCAACCCGAACCAGAAGAAGCTGAAGGCGAGGACGGCGAGGGCGGTGGTGACAATCGTCATCGTGGTGCCGAAGAGGTAGTTGGTGACCAGCATGATCGCCCCCGTCATCGCCAGGGCGAGGAAGACGAGGCCGGCGATCGAGAACTGGTTGGCGTAGAAGATCAGTTTGCGCTTCTGCTGGTAGCGGAAGGTGACGCGGTGATAGGCGGACGGTGAGATCAGCATCACGGCGGAGAACGCGGTGCAGATCAGGGTCCCGAAGTAGACGTCCTTCTGGAAGCTGGTGATCTTTTCGAAGCCCTGCTGGAACGGGACCGCGAGCAGGAAGGCGAAGAGCACCTGGACACCCGGGAGGGCGACCCGGAGCTCCTGCAGGAGCTCGCTGAGGTTGCGATCGAGGCGTTCCTCTTCGGTCTCGTCGCGCCCCGATTCCGGGTTGCGCTGATCCTTCTCCTCGTTCGCTCCGTTCCCCATTTCAGGAACATATGGCAATCGAGACCTCCGTCGTCCTCTTCAACCGGGACCTTCGCGTCCACGACCACCCGGCGCTGGCCGCGGCGGCGAAGGCGGAACGCGTGGTGCCGCTGTTCGTCTTCGACGAGCGTCTGCTGGGGTCGCGGTTCGCGGCGCCGAACCGCGTCGCCTTCATGCTCGAGGCGCTGCGCGACCTCGACGAGGCGCTGCGCAAGGCGGGGGCGCGGCTCTTCGTCCGCCAGGGCGACCCGGTGCGGGAGACGATCGCGGTGACGCGCGAGTGCGGCGCGACGGCGCTGCACGTGAGCGCCGACTGGAGCGCGTATGCACGCGCGCGGGAGGAACGGCTGGCGCGGGCCTGCGAGGAGAAGCGGATCGAGTTCACCGCCCACCCGGGGGTGACCGTGCTCGACCCGGGGTCTGTGACGCCGGCCAGTGGCGACCACTTCAAGGTCTTCACCCCCTTCCACCGCGCCTGGAGTCAGGCGCCGAAGCGGGCGGGGCACGGGGCGCCGCGCAAGCTGGCGGTGCCGTCGCAGCTGAACGCCGGGCGGTTGCCGGCGCTGGACTCGCTGATCGACGGTCGCCCCTCGCCGAAGCGGATGCCGGGAGGCGAGAGCGAGGGTCGGAAGCAGATGCGCGCCTTCCTTCGCGACGGCGTCGGCAGCTACGAAGACGGGCACGACGATCTCGCCGGTGACCGCACCTCCCGTCTCAGCGCCTACATCCGCTGGGGTTGCGTCTCGCCGCTGGAGCTGGCGCGCGAGGCGGATGATCGGCGCGGTGGCGCCGCCTTCGTGCGCCAGCTCTGCTGGCGCGACTTCCACCATCAGGTGCTGGCGGCGACCCCGTCCCTGCCCCACCGCGACTACCGCCGGCGCGGCGACCGCTGGTCCCGCTCCAAGCGCGCCTTCGAGGCCTGGCAGGACGGCCGGACCGGATACCCGCTGGTCGACGCGGCGATGCGCCAGCTGGCCGAGGAGGGCTACATGCACAACCGGGCGCGGATGACCGTCGCCTCCTTTCTCTGCAAGGACCTCTACGTCGACTGGCGGCCGGGCGCCTGGCACTTCTGGGACCTCCTCACCGACGGCGAGATCGCCAACAACGCCGGCAACTGGCAGTGGGTGGCGGGGACCGGCAACGACACGCGGCCGAACCGGGTCCTCAACCCCGTCCGCCAGGCGGAGCGCTTCGACCCCCACGGGCTTTACGTGCGGCGCTACCTGCCCGAGCTCGAGTCGGTCCGCGGCAAGGCGATCTTCAGGCCCTGGCGGATGGAAGGGTTCGAGCGCCTCGACTACCCCGAGCCGCTGGTCGACCACGACGAGGCCGCGGCGGCGTTCAAAGCGCAGCGGGAAGGCTGAACGGGCGCATAGGATCGCCGGATGGGACGACTGGCTGTGATCCTCGGCAGCAACGCCCTTGGCCCCGGCGGCGAGGAGATCGCGGCTGCGGCGGCAGAGCAGGGGGCGGCGATCGCGCAGCGGCACCGCAGCCCCGAGGGGACCTTCGTCCTCCCCCACCAGATCGATCACGAGGCGAGCCTGCGGCCGCTGCTCGAGCAAGGGTGCGACCGGGTGCTGGGGATCGGCTCGGTGGGCTCGTTGCGCCCGGAGGAGCTTGGCGTCGGCGCCCTCGTCTGTCCCGACGACTTCATCGCCCTCAACCTCGGCGACTCGATCTTCGGCGACGCGCGCGCCCACTCCGCGCCCGGCTTCGCCCCCGGCTGGCGCCAGGAAGTGATCGCCGCCTGGAGCGAAAGCGGCCAGGTGCCGCGCGACGGCGGCGTCTACTGGCAGGCCCGCGGTCCGCGCTTCGAGACGCCGGCCGAGATCAAGCTGATGGCGGCGCACGCCGACGTGGTCGGGATGACGATCGCCTCCGAGTGCGTCGTCGCCCGCGAGCTCGGCCTCGACTACGCCTCCCTCTGCGTCGTCGACAACCTCGCCAACGGCCTCGGCAGCGGCGAGGTCAGCACCGCGGCGATGGAGGCCGACCGCCTCGCCAACGCCGAGCGGCTGCGCGAGGGCCTGGAAGCGGTCCTGCCGCGCCTCGGGGCGGTGGGCCGATGAGCCTGACGGTCGAGAACGCGCTTCTGGATGGGGACCGGGTGGGGGTTCGTTGCGAGGAGGGGACGATTGCGGCGCTGGGGCCGGAGGTAAGCGCCGAGGCTGGCGACGAGCGGCTCGATGCCGGCGGCGCTCACTTGGTGCCGCCGCTCGTCAACGGCCACACCCACGCGGCGATGACCCTCTTCCGCGGCTCCGGCGGTGACCTGCCGCTGATGCCGTGGCTGGAGGAGAAGATCTGGCCGGTCGAGGCGAAGCTCGACGCCGAGGACGTCTACTGGGGCGCTCGCCTCGCCTGCGCGGAGATGCTGCGCAGCGGCACGACCCGCTTCTGGGACATGTACTGGCAGCCGGCGGCGACCGCCCGCGCGGTCGAGGACGCTGGCGTCCGCGCCACCATCGGTGCCCCGCTCTTCGACCTGCACGGCAGCCCCGAGCAGCTGCGCGAGGCGGCCCACCGCGGCCTCGAGGAACTCGCCGACTGCGGGCCCCACATCACCCCAGCACTCGCCCCCCACGCGATCTACACGGTCAGCGAAGAGTCGCTGCGCTGGATCGGCGAGCTCAGCGCCGAGCACGACCTGCCGGTCCAGATCCACCTCTCCGAGACCGAGAAAGAGGTTCAGGACTGCATCGCCGAGCACGGCGAGCGGCCGGCCTTCTACCTCGACCGCCTCGGGATGCTGACGCCGCGCGTCGTTCTCGCCCACGGCGTCTGGCTCGACCCCGACGAGCTGGCGCTGGTCGCCGAGCGCGGCGCCACCGTCGTCACCAACCCGGTCGCGAACATGAAGCTCGCGGTCGGCGGCGCCTTCCCCCACCCCGCCGCCCGCGCCGCCGGCGTCCCGGTCGGCCTCGGCACCGACGGCGCCGGCTCCAACGACTCGCTCGACCTCCTCGCCGACCTCAAGACCTTCGCCCTGGTCCAGAAGCACGCCGCCGCCGACCCGACCGCGATCGACGCCGCCGAGGCCTGGGCCGTCGCCACCGGCTCCCGCGCCCCGGCGCTCGGTGCCTCGCCGCTCGAACCCGGCGCGCTGGCCGACTTCCTCCTTCTCCGCGATAAATCCCCGGAGCTGGGTATCGGAGACCTCGTGTCCGACCTCGTCTATGCCACCAGCGGTGCCGCCGTCGCAACCACCGTCGTCGCCGGCCGCGTCCTCATGCGCGAGGGCGAGCTCCCGGGCCTGGAGGAGATCGTCGCCCGCGCCGCCGAGCGGGCTGGAAGGCTAGGACTGTGAGCGACGGACAGGCCTCCTCGGTCCGCTACGACGAAACGACGAAGCGCTACCGCGGCTCCTCGCAGCCGGCGGTCGACCGCCTCTCGCTCGAGGTCCCGGCGGGCGAGATCTGCGTCCTCGTCGGCCCCTCCGGCTGCGGCAAGACGACGGCGATGCGGATGGTCAACCGCACGGTCGAGATCACGGAGGGCGACGTCCTCATCGGCGAGCGCTCGGTCCGCGACCGCGACCCCGCCCAGTTGCGGCGGGAGATCGGCTACGTGATCCAGCAGATCGGCCTCTTCCCCCACCGCACGATCACCGAGAACATCGGCGCCGTCCCGCAGCTGCTCGGCTGGGACAAGCAGCGGATCCGCGCCCGCAGCGCCGAGCTGCTGGAGCTGATCGGGCTCGACCCCGAACTCGGCGACCGCTATCCGGTCCAGCTCTCCGGCGGCCAGCAACAGCGCGTCGGCGTCGCCCGCGCCCTCGCCGCCGACCCGCTGGTGATGCTGATGGACGAGCCCTTCGGCGCGATCGACCCGATCAACCGCGAGCGCCTCCAGAACGAGTTCCTCCGCCTGCAGGCGGAGATCCAGAAGACCGTCCTCTTCGTCACCCACGACATCGACGAGGCGATCAAGATGGGCGACCGGATCGCGGTCATGCGCGAGGGCGGCCGGGTCGAGCAGTACGCGACCCCGGCCGAGCTGCTGATGGCGCCGGCGAACGAGTTCGTCGAGGACTTCGTCGGCGCCGATCGGGCACTGAAGCGGCTGGCGCTGATGCGGGTCTCCGACATCCACCTCTGGGAGGCGCCGCTCGCCTACGTCGGCCAACCGACGGCGGAGGTGCGGGCGAAGCTGGATGCGCCCGACGTCGAAGTCCGCTTCCCGCTGCTGGTCGACGGCGAGCGCCGGCCATTGGGGTGGCTCAGCGAGCGCGACCTCGCCGCCGACGTCGTCCCCGGTAGGCCCGACTCCCCCCTCGGTCCCGTCCTCGAGCTCGACGACGTCATGCGCGACGCCCTCGCCGACCTGCTCCAGCACGAGACCCAGTACGCCCCGGTGGTCGACCACCGGCGGCAGATCGCCGGCGTCCTCTCGGTCGAGATCATCTCCGAGTTCCTCGCCTCGCCGGAGGCGAAGTCAGACGAGCACAGCGCCGTCGAGAGGCCCCATGAGTAGCCTCGCGCTGCTGGCTGCGGCCGGGGACGTCGGCGGCGACTTCTTCCGCGAACGCGACTCGGGATCGCTCCCCTGCCAGGCCCGCCCCGACGAGCCGTTCTGCTTTGACTGGGCCAAGGACAACCTCGACCGCTTCGGCACCCCCACCGTCCAGCACCTCGAGCTGGTCGTGATCTCGGTCGTGATCGGCTTCGTCGTCGCCTTCGCCCTGGCGCTCCTGGCCCACCGCCGCGGCTGGCTGCGGGCGCCGCTGCTTGCCACCACCGGCATCCTCTACACGATCCCCAGCATCGCCTTCTTCTTCCTGCTGCTGCCGATCACCGGGCTCGGCAAAGACACGGCGATCATCGCCCTCGCCGTCTACACCCTGCAGATCATCTACCGCAACACGATGCTCGGGCTCGACAACGTCTCGACTTCGGTCAAAGACGCGGCGCGCGGAATGGGCTTGACCGACCGGCAGATCCTCTGGCGGGTCGAGCTGCCGCTGGCGACGCCGGAGATCATCGCCGGCCTCCGCATCGCCGTCGTCAGCACCGTCGCGATCGCCACCCTGGCGGTCTTCATCGGCGGCGGCGGGCTCGGCACCCAGATCTACGGCAGCGGCAACCTCACCTTCCCGACCAGCATCTTCATCTCGCTGGCGATCGTGATCGTGATGGCGCTGGCGCTCGACGCGATCCTGCTGGCGATCCAGCGCTTCACCACCCCCTGGCGCCGGGCGAGGTCGATATGAGCGCGGCGCTGCTCCCACTCGCCTCCTTCGGCGGCGCGATCGAATTCATCTTCAGCGAACAGACCTCCAACGTCACCGGCGGCAAGAAGGTCGGAGGCTTCGAACAGGCGATGGAACTGGCGCTGAAGCAGCTCGAGGTGACTGCGTTGGCATTGGCGCTGGCGCTGATCGTCGCCCTCCCGCTCGGGCTCTACCTGGGACACCGCGGCAAAGGCGAGGGGGTGGTGATCGGCTTCGGCAACGCCGGTCGAGCTCTTCCCGAGCTCGCCCTGATCGCCCTCGTCGCCGCCCTGATCGGGATCGGACTGGTGCCGGTGACCCTGGCCCTTGCCGTCCTCGGCATCCCGCCGATCCTCACCAACGCCTACGTCGGCGTCCGCCAGGTCGACCCCGCCGCGGTGGATGCCGCCCGCGGGATGGGGATGAGCGAGGCCGAAATCATCCGCAAGGTCGAGCTGCCACTCTCGATCTCAACCGTGATGGGCGGCATCCGCAGCGCCACGATCGCGATCGTCGCCACCGCGACCATCGCGCCACTGGCCGGCGTCGTCACCCTCGGCGACTTCATCATCAACGCCTCGATCTACGGCGAAGACGGCCGCCTCGCCGGCGCGATCCTGGTCGCTCTTCTGGCCCTCTCACTCGAGGGTTTGCTGGCCCTTCTGCAGCGTCGGCTTACTTCCGACGGGCTGAAGGTAAAGACTGCGTGACCTGATTCACCTACTTAACGACTCACCACACCCACCCACCCCAAGAGGAGGCATCAAGTGAGGACCGACCAGACGAGAGTGCGAGTGCTGCTTGCGGCGCTGGCTGCGCTCGCGTTGACCCTCGGCGTCGCCGCCTGCGGTAGCAGCGACGACAGCACCACTTCCGGCTCGACCGACAGTGGCGAAGCGGGGGCGATCGAATCCAACCCCGACAACGGCAAAGTCACCCTGACGATCGGCTCGAAGAACTTTCCCGAACAGGAAATCCTCGGCGAAATCTACGCTCAGGCGCTGACCGCGGCCGGGTACAAGGTGAAGAGCGCGCTCAACCTCGGCTCTGAAACCGTCGCCCTCAAGGCGGTCAAGTCGGGGCAGATCTCCGGCTACCCGGAGTACGCCAGTACGGCCCTCACCTCGTTCTTCGGCCTCGAACCAGAAGAAGTACCCGCCGATGCCACCGAAGCGTGGGAAAAAGCGAACGAAGAATTTGAAAAGGAAGGCCTGGAGGCGTTTGAACCGACGCCGTTCGCCAGCGCCAACGCGGTCGGTACGACCAAAGCGACCGCCGACAAATACGAACTGGAGACTGTCTCCGACCTCGAAGGGGTCTCCGAAGAACTGTCCCTCTACGGCTCGCCCGAGTGCCGCCAGCGGATCGACTGCCTGGCCGGGCTCGAAGAACTGTATGGGCTGAAGTTCAAGTCGTTCACCCCGGTCGACATCGGCCTCCGCTACACGGTGCTGGAAAAGGGTCAGGCCGACCTCTCGATCCTCTTCACCACCGATCCGCAGCTCTCGGCCG
The DNA here is from genome assembly GCA_035764545.1 of Solirubrobacterales bacterium. GTDB lineage: Bacteria > Actinomycetota > Thermoleophilia > Solirubrobacterales > 70-9 > VAYN01. Next base: position 9,336 of record DASTYZ010000133.1, read on the forward strand.
AGGCCGACAAGTTCGTCATCCTCGAAGACGACAAGAAGGTCTTCCCGGCCGGCAACGTCATCTTCGTGACGACGCAGAAAGTCGCCGAAGAAGCAGGACCTGATTACGAAAAGACGATCCTGCAGGTGCAGGAAGGTCTTGACCTGAAAGTGGTCCAGGAGCTGGACGCTCGGGTCGAACTCGAAAAGGAAACGCCTAAGCAGGCAGCTGCGGCGTACCTCGAAAGCGCCGGGTACGTCGGTAGCTAGTTGAGGGGGATCGCCGGGGAGGGTCTCGGCGGACAACAGCGGGGAGGGTCCGGCGAGACCCTCCCCGCCGGTCCCTTAAGCCGCAGCGTGACGACTGCGGATGTTGGTGAAGCTGATGTGGGCTATCCAGGCGGCGGTTAGACCTGAGATGCCTGCGAGGCAGAGCGCTACCCGCGGGTCGTAGTTTTGGGCTAGCCAGCCGGCGATTGGGCCTCCGATCGGGGTTGAGCCGAGGAAGACGACGGAGTAGAGGGCCATTACTCGGCCTCTCATCTCGGGGGTTACAGCCAGCTGCAGGGTGGAGTTGATGGTCGCCGCGAAGGTGACGGAGGCGGCTCCTAGGAGGGCGAGCATCAGGATCTCTAGGGCGAGGCTGGGCATTGCTGCTGCCAGCAAGGCAGAGACGCCGAAGGCGAGGGCGCCGCCGGCGATCAGGCGGGGGCCGGTTCGGCCACGGTGGCCGTTGACGAGGGCGCCGGCGATCGAGCCGACCGCCATCGCCGAGACGAGGGCGGCGTAGGTCATCGCGCCGGACTCGAAGCTGAACTTCGCCAATAGCGGCAGGACGACCTGGAAGTTGAAGCCGAGCGTCCCGACCAGGCCCATCAGCGCCAGCGGCACCATCAGCTCCGGCGTCCGCAGGACGTAGCGCAGGCCGGCCCGGATCGCTCCCGGCTCGCGCTTGGCGACCGGGGCCGCGTGCAGGCGGCTCGGGTCCATCCGCCGCAGCGCGAAGATCATCGCCACGAAGGTAAGGGCGTTGAGGGCGAAGCAGGGGACGACGCCGACGGTCGCGATCAGGATCCCGGCCAGGGCCGGGCCGACGATCCGCGCCGCCTGGACGATGACGCTGTTGAGGCTGACCGCGTTGACGAGCCGGTCGGCACCGACCATCTCGAAGACGAAGCTCTGGCGGGTCGGGTTGTCGATCGCGTTGACCATCCCCATCGCCAAGACGCCGAGATAGACCATCCATGGCGTTACGACGCCGGTGGCGGTGACGACAAGGAGCCAGATCGCGGGGATCGCCATCAGCGCCTGCGTCGCCATCAGCAGCCCTCGTTTCGGGAAGCGGTCGGCGAGGAGCCCGCCCCAGGCGCCGAACAGCAGCATCGGCAGGAACTGCAGTGCCGTGGTCAGGCCGACGGCGACGCCGCTGTCGGTGAGGGTGAGGATGACCCAGATCGCCGCCACCGTCTGCATCCAGGTCCCCGAGAGGGAGACCAGCTGGCCGGCGAAGTAGCGTCGGTAGTTGGGGACCTCCAGCGAGTTGAACGAGTGGCGGATCGCGGCCGTCAAGACCGCTCTCCCTCCCGCATCCGCTCGAGGATCGCGGCTGCCTGCTCGAGCGTCTCCACTTCCTCAGGGGAGAGATCGCGCATGCGGCGCGCCAGGTAGGCGTTCTTGCGCCCGCGCAGCCGCCGCAGCCGCTCGCGGCCGGCGCCGTTGACGCTGACCAGGGAGCTGCGCCCGTCGGCGGGGTCGGGCGTGCGGTCGATCAGGCCCTCGCGTTCGAGGCAGCCGAGGGTGCGCGTGATCGTCGGCCGCTTGACCCGCTCGATCGCGGCGATCTCGCTCGGCGTGATCGGACCGTGCCGCTCGATCGTTGCCAGCGCCGCAACGGAGGTCGGGGTGAGGCCGCTGGTCTCCGCCGCCGCCTCCTGGCGCAGGCGCCGGGCGGTGCGGACGATCGCGATGCGCAGGTGCGCGGCGCGCTCGGCCAGAGGTTGTTGGGTGTGACTGTCAGTTGGATTCATCATCATGATTAGCTCTGGTAATTAGTCTAGCAAACTAGTTTTGCGTTACCCTTCTTTAATGGCTGCCAAGGCAGCGGACTACGATGTGGCGATCGTCGGCGCCAGCCTCGCCGGCTGCACCGCCGCGATCCTGCTCAGCCGCGCCGGCGCCAAGGTCGCCCTGATCGAGAAGAGCCCCGATCCGGGCGCCTTCAAGCGGATGTGCTCGCACCTCGTCCAGCCGTCCGCCGTGCCGACGATCGAACGCCTCGGGCTCTACGAGCCGATCCTCGAGGCCGGCGGGCTTCGCTCCCGCAACCACATCTGGACCCGCTGGGGCTGGATCGAGCCGACCGAGGAGCGCCACGCCTACTGTCTCAACCTGCGCCGGGAGCTGCTCGACCCGATGCTGCGGGAGGCGGCCGCCACCGAGCCCGGGGTCGAGCTGCTGCTCGGACAGCGCGCCGATCGCTTGATCGCCGGCAGCGAGGGCTTCGGCGGCTTGATCGTCGCTGACCGCGACGGCAACGAGCACGAGGTCCGGGCGCGGCTGACGGTCGGCGCCGACGGCCGCGACTCGCGGGTGGCGAAGCTGGCCGGGGTGAAGGAAGAAATCCTCCCCCACACCCGCCTCGCCTACGGGGGTTACTTCGAAGGGCCGAAGACGAGTTTCTGGCCCGACGGGGCAAGCTGGTTCCTCGACCCCGATTTCGCCGCCGCCTTTCCCACCGACGGCGATCAGATCTTCTACATCGCCATGGTGGACAAGGAGCGGGCGCCCGAGTTCAAGGCAGACCCGGAGCGGGCGCTGGTCGAGCACGTCGCCGGCGTCCCCGACCCGCCGCCGATCCGCGAGAGTCGCCTGGCCGCTCCGGTGCTCGGCAAGGTCGAGATGCCGAACCGCGTACGCGAGCCGATCGCCCCCGGCCTGGCCCTGGTCGGCGATGCCGCCCTTGCCACCGACCCGATCTTTGGTGTCGGCTGCGGGTTCGCTTTCCAGTCAGGCGAGTGGCTTGCCGACAGCGTCTCCCCCGCCCTGCGTGGAGTCGAGTCGATTGAGAACTGCCTGCGCCGCTACCGCAAGCGCCACCGCCGCGAACTCGGCAAACACGCCGAGCTGATCCACGACTACTCGACTGGGAAGAAGTTCGATCCGCTCGAACGGGCGATCCTCTCGACCGCCGCCCGCGACCGCAAGGCGGCCGCGCTCTTCGAGGCGATCGGCACGCGCCGCAGGCGTCCGCAGGAGATGGTCCTGCCGATCGCCGCACGGCTGCTCGCCGTCAACGCGCGAGCGCTGGCGGGAGCAGGCCCGAGCTAGGCCGCGAAGCGAGCTTCGGAGCGGGCCTTGGCCTTGGCGGCCTCGACCTCGCGGTCCTTCGGCGGCGCTTTGGTGACGAGACGGTCCAGCAGCCGATGGGTGGCCGCGGCCACCGCCTCGACCGCCTCGTCGAAGGCCTCCTGATTGGCCTGCGACGGTTTGGTCGAGCCGCTGATCTTGCGCACGTACTGCAGCGCCGAGGCCTGGATCTCCTCGTCGGTCGCGGGCGGATCGAAGTTATGGAGGGTTCTGATGTTTCTGCACATGCCTCGATCATAGGCCCGAAGGCAGCACGATTCGAGAAGAGCCGGTGAGGCCGATGTGAAATCCTCAGCGGCGAATGGAGCTCGTCCCGTGACCGACGCCGCCGAGGCCCGCGACAAGCGCTGGATCGCCCTGATCCTCCTCTGCTCGGCCCAGTTCGTGGTCGTGCTCGACGCCTCGATCGTCAACGTCGCCCTGCCGACGATCGGCGAAGCGCTCGACTTCACCGAGAGCAGCCTGCCCTGGGTCGTCAACGCCTACGTCCTCACCTTCGGCGGCTTCCTCCTCCTCGGCGGCCGGCTCGCCGACCTGCTCGGCCGCCGCCGCGTCTTCATGTTCGGCCTCGTGCTCTTCGCGATCGCCTCGCTGTTCGGCGGGCTGGCGAGCACTTCGGGGCAGCTGGTCGCCGCCCGCGCGGTCCAGGGCCTCGGCGCCGCGATCCTCTCCCCCGCGGCGCTCTCGATCGTCGCCACCACCTTCAAAGACGGCGCCGAGCGCAACAAAGCGCTGGGAATCTGGGGCGCAGTCGCAGGGTCTGGCGGCGCCGCCGGCGTCCTCCTCGGCGGCATCCTCACCGAATACCTCGGTTGGGAGTGGGTGCTGTGGGTGAACGTCCCGATCGGGATCGCCGCCGCGGCGCTGGCGCCGCGATTGATCGCCGAATCCCGCGCCGAGCAGGAGGTGCGGACCTTCGACGTCGCCGGCGCGACGACGATCACGCTCGGCCTCTCCGCCCTCGTCTTCGCCCTGCTCGACGCCGAAGACGCCGGCTGGGGATCGGCGCAGACGATCGGCGTGCTGGCGGCCAGCGCGATCCTGTTGATTGCCTTCGTCGCGATCGAGCGTCGCTCGAAGGCGCCGCTGGTGCCGTTCTCGATCTTCCGCCTGCGGACGATCACCGGCGCCAACGTCGTCGGCATCCTCGTCGGCGCCTCGCTCTTCTCGATGTTCTTCTTCATCTCGCTCTACATGCAGCAGGTGCTTGGCTACAGCGCGATCAAGGCCGGCCTCTCCTACCTGCCACTGGCGGTCGCGATCATGCTCTCGGCCGGGATCGCCTCCGGCCTGGTGACCAAAGTCGGCTTCAAGCCGATCCTCGCCACCGGCATGGTCTTCATCGCGATCGGCCTTCTCTGGTTCTCCCAGATCAGCCCCGACGGCACCTTCCTCGCCGACATCCTCGGCCCCTCCCTCTTCGCCGCGGTCGGCCTCGGTTTCGCCTTCGTGCCGGTAACGATCGCCGCCGTCTCCGGCGTCGAGGACCGCGAGCAAGGCCTCGCCAGCGGCCTCATCAACACCTCCCAGCAGGTCGGCGGCGCCCTCGGCCTCGCCATCCTCGCCGCGATCGCCAACTCCGAGATCGGCACCTCCCGCGACCCCGTCGTCCTCACCGACGGCTTCTCCTCAGCCTTCCTCGTCGGCGCCGGCTTCGCCATCCTCGGCCTGATCGCCACGCTGCTCCTGATCCGCAACGCGGACAGCAGAGCGCATGTGGAGCTCGGGGCCGAGCCGGTGCCAGAATCGAGCTCTTAGCGGCCCATTTCGAACGGAAGTGACACAGGAGTGTCATTCCTTTGGGTCAATTCAGTAACGGCCCTTGAAGTGCAGAATTTCGCTCCTAGGATCGGCCGCCGGAGGGCGATGGAGGCAGGTGCCTCCAGGTGGCCGACACCCACTCTGCCCGGTTCACCTCCGGGTCCGGTTCGAGTCCGGCGCCCTCCGCAGACATACCGCGGCAGCGGGTCGAGGATGGCGGGCAGCGTGCTAAGTTGAGGCACAGGTGTCGGCCGCCTGCGGGGTGGTTCCCCGCATCGCCAGACTCGACCCGCCTTCGCGGCGGGTCTTGTCGTTTCTGGGGCCAGATCGCCGCTCGCTAGAGCAGACCGGGGTGGCGGAACGGCGACGGCTTCTCCTCCGCCTTCCTCGTCGGCGCCGGCTTCGCCGTCCTCGGCCTCATCGCGACGCTGCCCCTGTCTTATTCGCACATAAGTGACACGCGAATGTCACTTCTTTGAATCAATTCAGGAACACCCCTTGAAGTCGGGAATTTGCCTCCTAGGATCGGCCGCCGGAGGGTGTTGGAGGCTGGTGCCTCCAGGCAGTTGACACCTGCCCTACCCGATTCACCGTCGGGTCGGTTCGATTCCGGCGCCCTCCGCAGTAGTACCACCACAAGCGGGTCGAGGACGGCGGGCAGCGTGCTAACTTGAGGGCACGGGTGTCAACTGCCTGCGGGGTGGTTCCCCGCAACACCAGACTCGACCCGCCTTCGCGGCGGGTCTTGTCGTTTCTGGGGCCGGGTTGCCGCGGGGGCGCCCGGCGCAGGGGCTAGGGTGGTCTGGTCTTGTCCCTGCGCCTCTTGAAGACCTCTAGCCTCGCCGCCCTCTTGCTGGGCGCGCTTGTGGTCTTCGTCCTCGGCGGCAACAGTGACGCCGCGGCGCCGGCGGCCAGTGCGGTCGGGTCCTCGGCCTGCGGGCCGCTCCAGTACGGGGGCAAAGGCGACCCCGAGGCGCTGGTCGTCTCCGACCTGCCGCTGCAGGGGGACTCGAAGCAGCGCTCGCTGCAGATGAACGACGCGATCCGACTCGTCCTCGAGGGCGCCAACTGGCAGGCGGGCGGGGTCAAAGTCGGCTTCCAGGCCTGCGACGACTCGAACGCCAAGACCGGCCTCTGGACCAAGGCGCAGTGCCAGGCAAACGCCAAGGCCTACGCGGCCAACCCCAGCGTGCTCGGGGTAATCGGCACCTACAACTCCGGCTGCGCTGAGGTGATGATCCCGATCCTCAGCCAGGCGCCGGGCGGCGGGGTGGCGATGGTCTCCCCAGGCAACACCTTGATCTGCCTCACCCAGTCGAGCCCGAGCTGCGGCAAGGGCGAGCCGAAGAGCCTTTATCCGGGGCGGCGGAACTACGCCCGGGTCGTCCCCAACGACGCCTACCAGGGCGCCGGGCTGGCGAGCTTCGCCAGGAAGCGGGGAGTCAAGGACGCCTACGTCCTCTACGCGGGCAAAGACCCGACCAGCCTCGGCCAGGCGAAGACCTTCCGCGGCGCCGCCCGCAAGCTCGGCATCGACGTCGTCGGCTTCAAGGCCTGGAACGTCAACGCCTCGAGCTACCGAGGTCTGATGGGGATGGTCGCCGACGCCACGCCCGACGCGGTCCTGCTCGCCGGCCTGACCGAGTCCAACGGCGCCCGGCTGATCAAGGACAAGGTCGCGGTGCTCGGCCCCAACAGCGGTGTCGAGCTGCTCGCGCCCGACGGCTTCGCCCAGCAGTCGACGATCGACCTCGCCGGCAAGGCCTCGAAGGGGATGTTCGCCAGTGTCCCGGGCCAGGTGCCGCAGAACCTGACCGGCCCGGGCGCGAAGCTGGTCGACGAACTCGAAAAGGACCTCGGCGGGCCGGTCGAACTGTACGCGCCGTACGCGGGCCAGGCCGCAAGCGTCGTCCTCGACGCGATCGGCAAGGGCCGCGACCGCACCGGCACGATCGATGCCGTCCGCTCGACCTCGGTCCGCAACGGCATCACCGGCAGTTTCGAGATCCTCCCTAGCGGCGATCCGAGCGTCGGCCCGATCACCGTCTCGGTCGCGCGCAAGACCTTCGTCCCGTTCCAAGTCGTCGAGCCGGGGCCTTCGCTGGTCAAGGCCGCCCGCCACGGCTGAGCCACCGCCCCGCCTCGCTGGAGGCACCGGCCGCCTGACGTCGAACAAGTCGCGGTGACCGCGAAGGACGCGCAGACGCCTGTCCATTACGGGCCCGGGATGGACGCTCGCAGCACCCGGGTGGCCGAACGGCTGAAGACGCCGATGCTGATCGCGGCGGCGCTGACGCTGCCGACCGTGGCGATCACCGAGTCCGAGCCGGGCGGACTGCTGGAGACGGTCGCGGTCGTTCTCAACTGGGTGACCTGGACCGCCTTCCTGGTCGAGCTCGTGGTGATGTTGGCGGTGGTCCCAGACCGCCGCACGTGGCTCCGTCACCACCCGCTCGACCTCGTCATCGTCTTCCTCACCCCGCCGGTACTCCCCGCCGGCCTGCAAAGCCTCCGGGTCCTTCGACTCCTGCGCTTGCTGCGGCTGCTGCGACTGGCTCAGCTCTCGCGCGAGGTCTTCTCGCTGGAGGGCGTCCGTTACGCCGCCCTGCTCGCGGTCCTGACCGTCGTCGGCGGCGCCGCCCTCTTCGACGCCTTCGAGCAGCGGCAGGACCTCGACTTCTGGGACGACATCTACTGGGCGATCACGACGATGACCACGCTCGGCTCCAACATCGAGCCGAGCACGACGGGCGGTGAGATCGTCTCCGTTGTCGTCCTCCTGATCGGGATCGGCTTCGTCGCCCTCCTCACCGGCTCCTTCGCCCAGCGCTTCCTGGCACCGGAAATCGCCGAGATCGAGGAAGAGCTGGAGGAGGAGAAGCTCAGCGCCGAGGCGCTGGCGCTGCGGGAACTGAAAAGCGTCCAGGAGCAGCTGCAGGCGCTCGAGCTCGCGATCGAGCGGATGGCAAGCCGAACGTAGTTGTCCCCGCATACCGGGGACAAATGCGTTCAGCCCTCCTGCGCCTGCTCCTCGGCGATCTTCGCCTCCAGCTCCTTCATCACTTCGGGGTCGCGCAGGGTGGTGACGTCACCCAGGGCGCGGCCCTCGGCGATGTCGCGCAGGAGCCGGCGCATGATCTTGCCGGAGCGGGTCTTCGGCAGGTCCTCGGCCCAGACGATCCGCTTCGGCCGGGCGAATTTGCCGATCCGCTCGGCGACGGTTGCCCTTATCCCCTCGACCAGCTCATCGCTTTCGGCCTTCTCGCCGCGGAGGGTGACGAAGGCGCAGATCGCCTGGCCGGTGTCCTCGTCGGCCTGGCCGATCACGGCGGCCTCGGCGACGTCGGGGTGGGCGACGATCGCCGACTCGACCTCGGCGGTCGAGAGCCGGTGGCCGGAGACGTTGACGACGTCGTCGATCCGACCGATCACCCAGAAGAAGCCGTCGGAGTCGCGGCGGGCGGCGTCGCCGACCAGGTAGCGGTCCACCCCGAAGCGGCTGAAGTAGGTCTCGATGAAGCGGTCGTCCTCTTTATAGAGGCCGCGCAGCATCGACGGCCAGGGCCGCTCCAGGACCAGCAGCCCCTGGCCCTCGTCGAGCGGCTCGCCCTCGCGCTCGTCGACCACCGAGGCCTCGACGCCCGGGAACGGCGTCGTCGCCGAGCCCGGCTTGGCGGCGGTGATCCCCGGCAGCGGCGAGATCATGATCGCGCCGGTCTCCGTCTGCCACCAGGTGTCGACGATCGGGCAGCGGCCACCGCCGATCACCTCGCGATACCAGAGCCAGGCCTTGGGGTTGATCGGCTCGCCAACCGAGCCCAGCAGCCGCAGCGAGGAGAGGTCGTGTTCGGCCGGAATCTCGGCGCCCCACTTGATGAAGGTGCGAATCGCCGTCGGCGCCGCGTAGAGGATCGTCGCCTTGTAGCGGGCGGCGACCTCCCACCAGATCCCCTTGTGCGGGTAGTCGGGCGCCCCCTCCCACATCACCGAGGTGGCGCCGTTGGCGAGCGGGCCGTAGACGATGTAGGAGTGGCCGGTGACCCAGCCGACGTCGGCGGCGCACCAGTAGACGTCTGACTCGGGCTTGAGGTCGAAGACGTAGCGGTGGGTGGCGGTCACGCCGGCCATGTAGCCACCGGTGGTGTGCAGGATCCCCTTCGGCTTCGCGGTCGAGCCCGAGGTGTAGAGGATGTAGAGCGGGTGCTCTGCCTCCATCGGCTCGGCCGGGCACTCCGGCCCCGCCGCCGCCATCGCCTCGTCGTAGAAGACGTCGCGCCCGTCGGTCATCGGGCACTCGATCCCGGTGTGGCGGACGACGACGATCTTCTCCAGGGCGTGGTGGTTGGCCATGTGCTCGTCGACCTGCGGCTTGATCGGCGCCGTCTTGCCTTTGCGGCGGGCGCCGTCGACGGTGACCAGCGCCTTCGCTTCGGAGAAGTCCATCCGCTCTGCCACCGCCTCGGCCGAGAAGCCGCCGAAGACGACGTTGTGGGGGGCGCCGATGCGGGCGCAGGCGAGCATCGCAACGACGACCTCGGGGATCATCGGCAGGTAGATCCCGACGACGTCGCCCTTCTCAACGCCGAGATCCTTGAGCGCGTTGGCGAAGCGCTGGACGTCGCGGTGAAGATCGGCGTAGGTGACGTCGCGCTCCTCCCCCTCCTCGCCGCGCCAGTGGAAGGCGATGCGCTCGCCGTTGCCGGCGTCGACGTGGCGATCGAGGCACTGCGCCGAGGCGTTCAGGCGCCCGTCGGCAAACCACTTGTAAAAGGGCGGGTTGGAGTCGTCCAACCCCTCGCTCGGCTCGACGTCCCAGTCGAGCACCTCCTTCGCCTTCGCCAGCCACCAGGCCTCGGGATCGGCCGCCGCCTCCTCGTAGACCTTGGCGTCGCTCCAGAGCGCGTTCACCCGGAACTCCTCCGGCGGCTCGAAGCTCTCGACTCCGAGCAGCTCCTCCAGTCTCTGCTCAAGATCCATGGCGCAAACCTACCCGAGGCGCCCTGGCTAAATCAAAGGCCGGCGGGATGGCGCGCGATGAAGCCTTCCGGGCTCGAAGCCCAGGGGTCGTGCCAGCGCGGGCCGGCGCCGCCGCTGGTGTCGAAGGAGATGCCGGCGACGACCATCCAGGCGTGGCCGGCGTTGGCGTAGACGGTGATCCAGCGGCCTGGGCCCGGTTCGCCCCAGGTCGAAAGACCGGTCGAGTCGAGCGGGCTTTCCAGCAGGCCGGCGCCGTGCAACGCGTAGCTGACGGCGCCCGAGCAGTCGTAGCCGGAGGATTCGAAGGAGCCGTGGCCGCCGCCCCAGATGTAGGGCGTCGTCGCGATCGCGTTGGCGGCGGAGACGACTTCCTGCACCGCCTGCGGCGCCGAGGCCGGGGCGCTCGCTTCGCTTTCGGTGATCAGCTGCGCTTCCTGGCCCGGGTTGAGCGGCGCCGGCATCATCCCTTCAGTCGCGTCGCCGCCTTCGGAAGCGATCTGTTCGGAGATCGCCGAGAGGTTGTCGCTGAGCGCCGATTCACGCGACTGCAGCTCCTCGAGGGCTTGCTGGCGCGCGGCCTGTTCGGACTTCAGTTCGTCGAACCGCGCCTGGGCTTCGGAGCGGGCGGCGGCGACTTCGCGCTCCTTGGCGGCAATGGTGTCCCGCACCGCTTCGATCTCAGCCCGCTGCTCCTCGAGCCGTTCGACCGCGGAGCGAACTTCGTCGCGCAGTTGCTTGACCCGGTTGACGACGGCGTCGTCGTAGGCCTGGATCTGGCGCATGTATTCGGTCTGGGCGGACATCTCCGACCAGTCGCCGGATTCGAGGATCGCGTTGAGGAAGTCGGGGGAACCGGCCTCGTAGATCGCGACGAGACGGTCGCCGAGCAGGTCGAGCGCTTTCTTCAGCTTCGCCCGCACCTGCTCGAGGTGGGCTTCTTCGGCTTCCAGCGCCTCGGTGGCGCGATCCAGCTCGGCCTGCTTTTCGGCCAGTTCGGCCTCGACTGCTTCCTGTTCCTGCCGCAGCGCCGAGACTTCACCGAGCTTGGCGTCGATCGCCTGGTTCTGTTCGGCGATCGTCGCCGTCAGGTCGCTGCTCTCGGCGCGGACGCCTTCGAGCTTGTCCCGGGTCGCTTCCAGTTTCTCCCGCGGATCGGCCGGGGCCGATTCAGCCCAGGACGCAGCCAGCACGCAAAGCGCGGCGAGGAGAAGCGCGGCGGCGACCAGGATTCGGTGCCGCCCCGTACGCGTGGAAGAGGCAAACAGCACGGACGGCGCAGGCTAGCGAAGCGCCTGCGCCGTCCAGCAAGGGGTCCATAATCCGCAACTTCCCTTGCAGTTGCAGGAGTTTTCAGGCCAAGGCCTTAGGCGAGCAGTTTCGCCTTCGCCTTATCGAACTCCTCCTGGCTGAGATCGCCTTTCGCCTTCAGCTCGGAGAGCTTGTGCAGCTCGTCGGCGGAACCGGCGCCGGCCTGCGTGCGGACGTATTCGTCGAAATGCGCTTTCGCGTCCGCTTGGGCTTTGATCGTTCGGTCCCGCATTCCCTCACCGCGGGCGATCAGGTAGATCAACGCCGTCAAGAACGGGATGAAGACGAGGAACAGCACCCAGGCTGCCTTTGCCCAACCCGATAGCTCGTGATCGCGGAAGAGGTCACTGAGGATCGTGATCAGGATCCAGATCCAGATCACGAAGAAGAAGACCTCGAGCGCGATGAGGAGCAATTCCCCAAAGCTGATGTCGGCCACTGGTAGAAGCAAAGGATTCCTTTCCTGGTTTACGAGGCCCCCATTCTCATCACAAATAGGGCGATTGCAACCGAGGTCGCCAGATTGAGACTGGAGACGCCCTCGCGCATCGGTATGGAGACACGGGCGTCTGCGCGCTCGAAGACTTCGCTGCTGAGGCCGTGGCGCTCGGTGCCGAAGGCGAGGACGGCGCGCGCTGGCAAGCGCTCGGGCGCCAACTCCTCCCCGTCCGGGTCGATCGCCAGCAGCGGGCGATCGCTGGCGGGCAGCGACTCGACCGCGGCGACCGGCAGCGCGAACTGAAGCCCGGCGGCGCCGCGGACCGCGTCGGGATGCCAGGGGTCGTTCTCGCCGGTCGTGATCAGCGCGGCGGCGCCGGCGGCGGCGCTGACGCGGATACAGGCGCCGATGTTGCCCATGTTGCGCGGCTGCTCGAGCAGCACCGCCGGCGCCGGGGCGGGGTCGGCGAGCGCCGCCTCGAGGTCCACCTTCGGGCGGCGGGCGATCGCGGCGACGCCGGTGTGCGGGACCAGCGGCACCAGGTCGGCCAGCGTCTCCTTGTCGACGGCCTCGACTCGGCTCGCGAGCTGGCCCGCAAGGTCTGGGGCGAGGTCGCCGGCCATCTTCTCCAACGCGTCCGGCTCGACCGCCACCGCCTCGACCAGCTCCGCCCCAAAACGGAGCGCGTGCTTGAGCGCGTGGAAGCCCTCGACGACGGTCAGCTCGGGGTCGCGGCGCGCGGTGCGGAAGCGCACCGCGCGTTCGTGCTCTGCGCGGCCCATCCGCGAATCATTACCCGCTTAGCGCCGCCTCCGCCAACTGGTTGCGGCCGCTGGCCTTGGCCAGGTACAGGGCTTTGTCCGCCCGCCCCAGCAAATCGTCGATGCTCTCGGTGAAGTCCCAGGTGGCAAGACCGGCCGAACAGGTCTGCCGCATCGGTGTTTTCGCCCGCAGCCGCTCGACGATCTCGGTCGCCTCCTCGGTCGGGGTATCGGGCAGGAGGATGAGGAACTCCTCGCCGCCGAAGCGGACAATCGTGTCCTCGCCGCGCAGCGCCGAGTCCCAGGCCTTGGCGCAGGCGCGCAGGACTTCGTCGCCGGCGAGGTGCCCGTGGGTGTCGTTGTAGGTCTTGAAGTGGTCGATGTCGAGGATCGCCACCGAAAGCGGCGAGCGATTGCGACGGGCGCGGGCCATCTGCCGCGGCAATTGTTCCTCCAGGGCGCGGCGGTTGGCGAGGCCGGTGAGCTGGTCGTGGCGGGCCATCTCCTGGACCTGGCCGAGCAGCTCCTCGCGTTCGGCCTCGATCTGCTTCAGGTGGGTGACGTCGGTGGCGCGGGCGTAGACCATCGACTCGTCCGGGGAGAGCTGGGAGCTCCAGCGCAGCCAGTGCCAGCTGCCGTCTTTGGCCAGGTAGCGGTTTTCGAACTGCAGCGTCTCGGCGCCTTCGAAGAGTCCGGCGGACTCGGCTTCGGTGCGCTCGCGATCATCGGGGTGGACACGCTCGAGGAACGGGACCGAGCGCAGTTCCTCCGGGGTGTAGCCGAGGTGCAGGCTCCAGGCGTCGTTGAGCTCGACGAAGTAGCCGTCGGCGTTGGCGGTGCAGAGCATGTCGCGGGAGAGGTCGAAGAAGCGGCGGGCGCGCTCGTCGGCGCGGGCGCGGCGGGCGACGATGCTGGTGATCAGCAGCATCACCACGGTGAGGGAGATCAGGGTGAAGAGCCAGCGGGTGAGCGGCGAGTAACCGCCCGTGCTTTCGACCAGGAGGAGGACGGTGCCGTAGGTGCAGAGCAGCCAGGCGAGGTGGACGGCGGCGACCCGGCGCGGGAAGTAGATCGAGGAGACGAGGGTCGCCCAGACGAAGATCGTCCCGTACTGCCCGACCGCGATCCCGCTCTCGTAGATCAGCAGCGAGGTGACCGCGGTGACCGCGGCGAGGAGCAGGTGCACGCCGACGTCCGGGATCCGTCCGGCGGCGAGCCAGACGGCGCCACCGGCGATCGCCATCGCCATCGCGGTGAGGACCAGCGCGGTTTCGTCACCGCCGCTCGGGTGCGGCAACACCAGGGAGATCGCGACAAGCGCGGCGCCGGCAACCAGCAGGGCCGCCGTCGCTCGGGCCCTGGTCAAGGCGGGCGGTCGAATGCTTACCCGATTTTCGGGAGACGACATGCCCGGGGCATCGGCAAACGTCGGCGTTTCCTTTAGCCGCGAACCACCTGGAACTGGCTCATCAGGCCATGGTCCTCGTGGTCGAGCATGTGGCAGTGCATGACGAATTTCCCGGTGTAGTCGGAGAAATGACCGGCAAGGAGAATTTTTTCGTTGGGGAAGACGAAGAACGTCTCCTTGAGACAGTCTTCCCAGGGCGGCGGCGGCTTGCCGTTGCGCTCGAGCAGGTACCAGTCGGTGTGGTGCAGGTGCATGACGTGGGCGACGTTGGTCTTGTTGACGATCTCCCAGGTCTCCGTCGTGTTCAGCTTCGGGAAGGCCTCGGCGTAGGCGGGGTTGAAGGTGCGGCCGTTGATCCGCCAGGTCGTCTTGAAGAAGCCGCCGATCGTGATCTCCCAGCGCTTGTCGGGCTTGCGCTTGGCCTTGCGGGCCCAGCCGGGCAGCGGCCGCAGGTGGCGGGGGATGTGGACGCGGTCGGCAACGCGGCTGCTGCCGACCCGGAACTGCATCAGCGCTCCGCCGTAGGTGCGGGCGCCCTCGGGATTGCGGCCGGGGTGGCGTTTGCTGCTGCGCAGCTCGACGCTCTCCCCCGCCATCCCCGAGAAGTCGACGATCACCTCGGCCCGCTCCGCCGGCCCGAGGAGGATTTCGCGGCGGCGGATCGGCTTCGGCATCAGCCCGCTCTCGGTCGCGATCTGGACCATCGGGGCGCCGTTGGAGAGCTGCACGTTGTAGCTGCGGAAGGAGGAGACGTTGAGCAGGCGCAGCCGGTAGCGCGCCGGTGCGACCGCGTGGTGGGGCATGTAGGCGCCGTTGACGAGGACGCACTCGCCGAGGATCCCGTCGTTCGGCGGGCGGCGGTTGGTGAAGGGATCGGTGAGCTGGTTGCGGCGGTCGAAGCTGCGGTCGCAGATCATCAGCGGCAGGTCGCGCTCGCCGGTGGGCAAAGCAAGCTCCTCCTCGAAGGCGTCGTCGACGATGAACATCCCCGCCAGCCCCTTCCAGACGTGGGGAGCGGTGCGGTCGAGTCGGTGGTCGTGGTACCACTGGAAGGAGGCGCGTTCGGGGCGTCCGTCCTCGGTCAGGTCGTAGACGTAGGTTTTGCTCCCGCCCGGCTCGAGCAGGAGGTCGTTGCCCTGCTGGCGGGCCGAGAGGCCGCGGGGGATGTCGCAGAAGAAGGAGAGCGGCTGGCGCTTGGTCAGGCCGCCGGGCTGACCGTCGAACTGGGTGCGGGAGTGGGCGCCGTGGAGGTGGATCGAGAGCTCCCCAACCTTCTCGGGCAGTTCGTGATGGAAGGTGACCTTGGTCCGCTGGCCGGCGCGGCGGCGGATCGTCGGGCCGGGGAAGCTGCCGCCGAAGGTCCAGAGCTTCGTCTTCGGCCCCGGCAGGATCTGCTGCTCGGCGGCGCGGATTCCGATCCGGATGTGATCGTCGCGTAGGACCGGCGGAACCGGCAGCCGCTGGCGGAACGGGACCGCTGCCAGCGCCGGCGCCGGCTCGGTGCTCAGCGGCAAGAGGCCGCCGCCCCCGCCCCGCAGGGGCAGGAGCGCGGCCAGGGTGCCGCCGCCGAGGGCGCCGAGCAATGCTCGGCGCCCAAAGCGGGGCGTAGCTGAGGGCTGCCCAGCCGTGTCGCTACGGGGTCGGCAGCGGGACGACCGGGGCGACTACTTCCACTTCACCCTGCATTTCGGGATGCACGGCGCAGATGTAGTGGAGCGTGGTGCCGGCTTCAGCGGTGACCTGCTGGGTGACGTGGGTCCCCTTTTTCTTTTCACCGGTGAACCAGGAATCGCCCTTCTTGCCGGTGGCGTCGCCCATCGTGCTCCAGCCGGCGGGGCCCGCCTTCACCAGGTTGGTGGTGATTTTTTCCGTTTTCGGGTTGAAGCCGTGCCATTTGGCGATCGCCAGGCAGATCTTCTTCGGCGAGAAGCAGGAGTTCATCGCCTTGCGGGTCTTCGGCAGCGAGCCTTTGGTGACCAGCGAGAAGGTGTGCGGGCCGACCTGTTTCGGATTCGTCTTGTTGAGGATTTCCAGCGAGTCGCCAACGGTGACGGTTTCCGGACCGACGAATTTGAGCTTGCCTTTGGTGAGCTCCATCGTGATCGTCTCGGTGTTGCCGGTCGGCGCGACGGCGGCGCCGGCGAAACTAGAGGCGCCGAGGACGAGGGTGAGCGCGGTCGCCGAAACCGCGAGAGCCAGTGCCCGCAGGCGGGCGCGGCGTGAAAGCTTGCTGTGCAAGACGTGCCTTTCTCTGAATGAGGATCTGAATGGTCGGGGTCGATTTCCCCGAGGCCGACGCGGGACGCTAATACGCGCGTCGGGCGAGTTCAACAGAAAGCAGAAGCTTCTACCTGCTTTTCGGCGATTTCCGGCCCCGGTAACCTTGAGCCGCACCGGTGCCAAGCTTCCTCCACACCTGCTACCGAATCGGCGACATCGAGCGCTCGCTCGGCTTCTACGAGAAGCTCGGCTTCGAGGAGGTGCGGCGGATGCCGATCGGCGAGGAGGCGATCAACGTCTTCATGGCGATGCCCGGCGAGGATCCGCGCCTCGAGCTCACCTACAACCACGGCGTCAGCGAGTACGAGCACGGCACCGGCTACAACCACATCGCCCTCGCCGTCGAGAACCTCGACGCCACCCTCGAGCGCCTCGCCTCCCTCGGCATCGAGCCCGAAAAGCCGCCCTACCGCCCCGGCGGCCGCACCGAGGGCCACCGCATCTGCTTCGTCAGGGACCCGGACGGCTACCGGATCGAGCTGATCGGGGAGTAGCTCAGCCGGGACTGATGCCGCCGCCGGAGGGAGCTGACGGGGTCGGCGTGGGAGTCGGGGTCGGCGTCGGAGTGGGTTCAGGAGTCGGTTCAGGCTCGGGGGTGTCTTCTTCGCCGCCTTCGTCGCCGCCGTTGGCTTTGCCCTTGCCTTCCTCTTCGGATTCTTCTTCTTCGCCTTCGTAGCTTTCTTCTTCTTCGTAGCTGTCATAGCTGCTCGAAGAGGTGTGGTCGCTATCGAGGCCTTCGAGCTCGGGGGCCGTGCCGGCTTCGAATTCGGGGCAGTCGCCTTCGACCGCTTCGGACATGTAGTTGGCCCAGATCGGGCCGGCGGTGGGACCGCCGAAGCCGGTGTATTCGCGGGTCGTCGGGTGGCCGACCCAGACCGCGGTTGAGAAGAGCGGCGTGTAGCCGACGAACCAGGCGTCGGAGAGTTCCTCCGAGGTTCCCGTCTTGCCGGCGGCGCTGGAGCAGCCCATCGAGGTGTAGCCAGCGCCGGTGCCCTGGGTGATCACGCCCTCGAGGATGCGGGTCACTTCATAGGCCTGCCCCTCGGTGAGGACGCGTTCGCCGGAATCTTTCTCGAGATCGTCGACCTTGCCGTCGGGGAACTCGACTTTGCTGACCGCGGTGGCGTCGTGATGGACGCCGCCGTTCGCCAGGGTTGCGTAGGCGTCGGCCATTTCCAGCGGCGTGACGCCGATGCTGAGACCGCCGATCCCCTCGGCCGGAAACGACTGCAGCGGCGATTCGATCCCCATTTCGTGCGCCATCTGGGTCACATTCTCGGGGCCGACGTCGAGGTCGAGCTGGGCGTAGACGACGTTGACCGAGTGCCAGGTGGCGCTTTCCAGGTCATAGGTGCCGCCACCCTCCCCCTCGGAGTTGTTCACCGTCCAGGTGCCGCCACCGGGGGTTTCCAGGGTCTTCGGCGAGGTCCCGTCGTAGTAGGTGCTGCCGGGGTCGATCCCCTCCTTCACCGCAGCGGTGAGGACGATGGTCTTGAACGAGGACCCCGGCTGACGGCGCGCCTGCCAGGCGTAGTTGAACTGAGATTCATCGGCGTAGCCTTCGGTCGAGGCGAGAGCGACGATGGCACCGTTGCTCGGGTTTACCGAGGCAAGGCCGGCAACGGGGCCGCCTTCCGGATAACAGACGGAGCAGTAGTTTTCGACCGCGTATTCGGCCTTCGCCTGCAGGTCGGGGTCGATCGTCGTGTAGGCCTTCAGCCCGCCTTTGCGGACGGTGTTGATCCCGTACTCCTCGATCAATTCGTTCTGGACCAGGTCGAAGAGGAACGGGTCCTTGATCACCTGGTACTTGTCGCCCGGGTTGAGACCGAGGCCGCGGGTCTTCGCCTCGCGATATTCGTCGCCGGTGATGTAGCCCTGTTCGTTCATCACCAGCAGCACCTCGTTGCGTCGCTTCAGCGCCGCTTTCGGATCGAGGAAGGGGTTGTATTCGGAGGGGGCCTGCGGCAGGCCCGCGAGCAGCGCCGCCTCGGTCAGGTTGAGGTTCTTCGCGGGCTTGGAGAAATACGTCTGCGAGGCGGCCTCGGCGCCGACCGCGGTCTGGCCTTCGACCGTCCCGTAGGGGGCGCTGTTGAGGTATTGGGTGAGGATCCAGTTCTTCGGGTGGGCTTCCTCGAGCTCGACCGCGAGCGAGGCTTCGATCAGCTTTCGCTTCAGCGTGTTTTCCGGGTTGTGGATGTAGAGGTTGCGGACCAGCTGCTGGGTGATCGTCGAGGCGCCCTGGACCGCGGCCCCGGCCTGCAGGTCCTTCCAGGCGGCACGGGCGATGCCTTCGTAGTCGAGGGCGCCGTGCTCGTAGAAGTTCTTGTCCTCGATCGCGATCGTCGCGTCGCGCAGAACCTGCGGCTGCGCTTTTTCCTGCAGCGGCTGGCGCACGTTTTCGGAACGGATGAACCCGATCAGGCTGCCGTCGGCGGCGTAGATCGCCGAGGAACGGCCCTTCTGGACCGGCTTCAGGCTCGAGAGCGGCGGCGCCGAGTTGTAGATGTTGATCGCCCAGGCCGCCGCGATCCCACCGGCAATCGCCACAAGCGCAGCGAGTATCCCGAGCGGAATCGCGATCTTGTGCCAGATGGGATGGTGCGGCTTGCGACGCCGCCTGCGGACCCGCGTGGCCATTCGCTGCGGATTGTAGGGAGCAGCGCGCTCCGGCCGGTGGGTTGGCGGCGGGCCCGCAATCCCGCTTGCCGTCCCGATAGGCTCGCCCGCGGCAGGTTCTTGATCAAGGGGAGAGGAAGGAAAAGTGAAACTTGTAATCGGGATCGTTCGCCCCGAGCAGGCGAACCAGGTTCTCGAGGCGCTGCACCGGGCTGAGGTCCGGGGCTTCTCGATGAGCCGGGTCCAAGGGCACGGCGGCGAGATGGATCGGGTCGAGACCTACCGCGGGACGACCGTGCAGATGGGTCTCTCGGAGAAGGTCAGGTTCGAGGTCGCGGTCTCCGACGGCTTCGTCGACAAAACCGTGGGAGCGCTTTGCGAAGGCGGCCGCACCGGCGAAGTCGGCGACGGCAAGATCTTCGTGGTGCCGCTCGACCACGCGGTGCGGATTCGCACCGGAGACACCGACGAAGGCGCTGTGACGCCGGTGAACAAATGAGCGGCGTCGACACGGGCGATACCGCCTGGATGCTGATCGCCACCGCGCTGGTGTTGCTGATGACGCCGGCGCTGGGCCTCTTCTACGCCGGGCTGGTCCGCTCCAAGAACACCCTCAACACCTTCATGATGAGCATCGCCGCGATCGCGGTCGCGACGGTGACCTGGGCGGTGGTCGGGTACTCGCTCGCCTTCGACGGCGACGGCGCTCTGATCGGCGGCTTCGGCAACGCCTTCATGAGCGGCGTCGACTTCGTCCCGCGGGAAGGGACGACGATCCCGGAGCTGGTCTTCTTCGCCTTCCAGGCGACCTTCTGCATCATCACCACGGCACTGATCTCCGGCGCGGTGGTCGAGCGGATGCGGTTCGGGCCGTTCCTCGTCTTCTCGGCGCTGTGGTCGGTGCTGGTCTACGCCGTCCTCGCCCACTGGGCCTTCGGCGGCGGCTGGCTGATCGCCGGCGGCACCCTGGACTTCGCCGGCGGCGTCCCGGTCGAGATGGCCTCCGGGTTCTCGGCCCTGGCGGCGGCGCTGGTGGTCGGGGCGCGCAAGGACTACGGTCGCCAAGCGCTCCTCCCCCACAACGCCGTCTACGTCCTGCTCGGCGCCGGCCTGCTGTGGTTCGGCTGGTTCGGGTTCAACGGCGGCAGCGGCTTCTCGACCGGCGAAGGCAGCGTGCTCGCCTTCACCAACACGCTGCTCTGTCCGGCGGCGACGCTGGTCGTCTGGTTCGCGCTCGACCTGATGCGCGGTCGCAAGGTGACGGCGATCGGCGCCGCCACCGCGATCATCGTCGGCTGCGTCCTCATCACCCCGGCGGGCGGCTACGTCAGCCCCGGCTGGGCGATGCTGCTCGGCGCCCTCGGCGCGATCCCCAGCTACGGGATCATCGTCTGGCGCACGCGGACCCGGGTTGACGAGACCCTCGACGTCCTCGCCGCCCACGGCACCGCGGGCCTGATCGGGATCCTCTTCATCGGCTTCTTCGCCCAGGAGACCTGGAACGGAGTCTCTGACGGGCTCTTTTACGGCAACGCCGAGCAGCTACTGGACCAGGTATTCGCGGTGCTGGCGGCACCGACCTACGCCTTCGTCATGACCTTCGTGCTGCTGAAGGTGATCGGCGCGGTGATGCCGCTGCGGGCGACTGACAAAGAAGAGGCGATGGGGATGGACATCAACCAGCATGGTGAGGAGGCCTACGTGACCGGCGAGGGGGCGATCTTGTTGCTTCCTGACGACCATGACAAAGTCGCGGTGCCGGTCGCTGATCCGGGGTGATGGGGTCGGGTGACCGGGGGACCCTCTCCAGACACATCTCGCCTATGGCTCATGTTGAGTGTCTGGTGAGGGCCCCCCGGTCACCCTTCCGACAGGGTTTGCGGGATGGCTGAGTGCGTTCAGGTGCTGACTACCGCCGGGTCCGAGGAGGAAGCGGGGCGGATCGCTGTGTTGTTGGTGGAGCGGCGGTTGGCGGCTTGCGTGCAGGTGGTCGGCCCGATCACCAGCCACTATCGCTGGCAAGGAGCGATAGAGGTTGAGCGGGAGTGGCAGTGCTTGGTGAAGACCACGCGCGGCGCTTACGAGCAGGTCGAGGCGGCTATTCGGGAGGTGCACTCCTACGACGAGCCGGAGATCATTGCGACGCCGATCGTCGCCGGCTCTGCCGGCTACCTCGCCTGGATCGAGGAGAACGTCGGTTAGGCGGGGACGCGGAAGCGCTTCTTGGCCGGCGTCGGGTCTTTGCCGAAGCCGGCGATCGCCCAGACCTTGAAGACGTGGCGGCCGGGCTTGAGCCTTTTGTAGAGCTTGGGCGACGTGCAGGGGCGAACCTTGCGCTTGTCCAACTGGCACTGGAAGCGTGGGTTGCGGAGATCTGATTTGAAGCTGAATCGCGCCTTGCCCTGCGAGAGCTTTTTGCCAGGGCCGGCGGTGATGAAGGTGTTGGCGAGCGGGTCGACGATGACTTTCGGTTCGGGGTCCTTGTCGCCCCCGCCTCCCCCGGAGGTCGCCGGCCGCTGGTACTCGAACATCCCTTGGTCCCGCACAGCCAGCCCGTCGCCGTTGCCGTCATTGGGCCGCGGGGCGCCGAGGAAGTCGACCGCGAGGCCGCCCGGCGCAGGGTCGCCGGCGTCGATCGAGGGTGACTCCGGCGGCAGCTGGTAAGCGCCGTTCCAGAGGGGGTCGGCGTCGATGTTGCCGGTCCCGAAGTTGACCGTCCCGTTTTCGTTCGTCCCGGTCGACGGAATGTTCGAGTAGCGCGCCTCGACGCTGAGGGCGCCGCTCCCTACCGGCCGTTCGATCTTGTACCCGGAGCCGAAGCCGCGGAAGATCGAGTTGCTTACTTTCAAGGTGCCTTTGCCGGCGGTGACCGAGAACTTCTTTGCTTCCAGCGCGGGCACGGAGCCCGAGCTGTTGAAGGCGGTGACGTGATCGGCTTCGATCGCCGCATCGTCGGCCGCGGGCGAAACGAACAGCCCGACCCCGTCTTCCATGTTCAGCAGCGAGTTCTCGATCCGCACCGTGCCGGCGCCGGCGCTGGCGCCGTAGGTCCGGGTGCCGAAGGCCTCGAGCCGCCGGGCGGTCAGGGTCGAGTTGATGCCGTTCGCCGCCAGGGCGCGACTGGCGCCGAAGGTCGCCACGTCTTCGACCAGGAGCTCCGCTTCCTCGGAGCCGGTGCTGAGGGCGGTGGCGACGAGGCCGCCGATCTGGCCGAAGATTTCGCTGTCGCGAATCTCGTTGCCCGGGTCGACGGCGACGACGCCGTCGGAGCCGTTGTTGAGCGATTCGATCGCGATCCGTTCGGCGGTGTCGCCGTGGAACAGCTGCAGCGCCGCGCCGGCGTTGTCGTCGAAACTGGCCGGAACCTGCAGGTCGAGGTCGCGGATGACGATGTCGCGAACGTTGCCGTTGAGGCCGAGGTTGACGAGGAAGATGTTGCCGGTGGCGGAGCTGGTGAGGTGGGTCACGCCGATTCCCGCACCGGTGATCGTCAGCGGATCGGCTCCGGTCGCCTGAAAGGTTCCGACGGAGCCACCGGGCGGCTCGTAGTCCGCGTCCTCGGTGTAGGTGCCGCCGGCGATGAAGACCTGGTCGGCCACACCGTCGAAGCCGTTCAGGCTCATCGCTTCCTCGAGGTCGACGACGACGACGTTGCCGTTCGCGTTCGGGCAGGCGACGGTGAAGCTGGGCACGCAGAAGGTCGTCGCGCGCGCCTCCCCGGCGCAGAGGCCGACCGCGGCGACGGTGGCAAGGGCGGCGATCCAAGCTCTTCCCGGCTTCATCGCCCGCAGCCTACCTACGCGCGCAGCCGGTAGCCCTTGCTGAAGAGGCGGAGGTTGATGAGGAAGAGGACCGCGGTGGCCGCCGTCAGGGCCAGCAGCGAGAGGGCGATGCTGACTTCGGTGTAGCCGACGAAGCCGTAGCGGACCAGGTTGATCATGTAGTAGATCGGGTTGAAGTGGGTCAGCGTCTCGTAGGGCTCGGGCAGCAGCGCCGCCGAGTAGAAGACGCCGCCGAGGAAGATCAGCGGCGTGAGGACGAAGGTCTGGGCGAAGGCGACGTCGTCGAACTGCTCGGCGCGAACGCCGATCAGGACCCCGAGCTGGCTGAAGAAGAAGCCGACCAGGAAGAGCGACGGGATCAGCACGAGGACGTGGTCGACCGGCAGGTCGACCAGCAGGACCGAGACGACGAAGGTCAACACGGCGACGATCAGGCCGCGCATGAAGCCGCCGAGTGAGAAGGCGAGCAGCAGCTCCGCCGGCGAGGCGGGCGAGGAGAGCTGGTCCTGGATCGCGCCCTGGAACTTCTGCTGGAGGATCGAGGAGGAGTTGTTGGAGAAGGCGTTGGTCGACCAGGCCATCATGATCAGGCCGGGAATGACGAAGACGACGTAGTCGATCCCGTGCAGCTTGTCGATGCGCGAGCCGAGCGCGGCGCCGAAGACGGAGATGTAGAGGAAGGTTTCCAGCAGCGGCGCGCCGATCGTCTGCTTCTTGATCTTCATGAAGCGGTTGACCTCGCGCCGCCAGAGGGTCGCGAAGCGGATCTGGGCGGCGCTCACGCCTCCACCTCCGGGACGACCTCGATGTGGGAGCGGGAGAGCTCGCCGCGGCCGACCAGCGCCAGGTAGGCGTCCTCGAGGTTGGCGACGTCGAAGCGCTGCGCCAGCTCCTCGCTGCTGCCCTCGGCGACGATCTGCCCCTCGGCGATGAAGGCGATCCGGTCGCAGAGCTGCTCGGCCTCCTCGAGGTAGTGCGTGGTGAGGAGGATCGTCGTCCCCTCCTGGTTGATTTTCTGGACGTAGTGCCAGAGCTCGAGGCGGAGCTCGACGTCGACGCCCGCGGTCGGCTCGTCGAGGATCAGCAGGCGTGGCCGGTGCATCATCGCCCGGGCCAGGATCAGCCGCCGTTTCATCCCGCCCGAGAGGGTGCGGGTGCGCTCGTCCTTCTTCTCGGTCAGGGAGAAGGTCTCGAGCAGTTCCTGCGTGCGCTCGCGGCGTTCGCGACGTGGCATCCCGAAGTAGCCGGCGTGGTAGTCGAGCGTCTCCTCGACGGTGAGGAACCAGTCGATGTTTGGCTCCTGCGGGGCGAGGCCGACGGCCTGGCGCGCCTCGGCGTAGTGGTCGATCGCGTCGTTCTCGAAGATCTGGATCGAGCCGCCGGTCGGCTGCGCGAGCCCGGTCGTGCAGTGGATCAGCGTCGACTTGCCGGCGCCGTTGGGCCCGAGCAGGCCGAAGAACTCCCCCTCCTCGATCTCCAGCGATACGCCGCGCAGCGCTTCCACCCCGTTCGGGTACCGCTTCTCCAGGTCGGTGATGTCGAGCGCCTTCATCGGCGACGACTCTAGCCAGCGACGCTCAGCGGCTGCCGGCGACGGCGACGAGGCGCCGGTTGAGCGCCCGCATGATCGCCTCGTAGGCGGGCGGGAACCAGCGCTGGAGCCAGAAGGCGACGCGGATGTCGGCGGAGGTGAAGACGAGGTAGCGGTTCTTCTCGATGCCGGCGAGGATCTTCTCGGCGACGTGCTCGGGGCTGACGGCGTGGCGCTCGAAGCGGCGTTTCAGCTTTTTGATCTCGGGATCGTCGTTGTCGACGCCGACGATCTCGACCGTCCCCACCAGCGGCGTCTTGACGCCGCCAGGGCAGACGAGGCTGACGCCGATGCCGTGGGGCGCGAGGTCGAAGCGGAGGACCTCGGAGACGCCGCGGAGACCGAACTTGGCGGCGCTGTAGGGGGCGTGCCAGGGCAGGCCGAGCAGCCCGGCGGCAGAGGAGACGTTGACGAGGTGGCCGCCGCGGCCCGCCTCGATCATCGGCGGCACGAAGGCCTCGAGGACGCTGATCGGGCCGACCAGGTCGATCTCGATCACCCGTTGCCAGTGGTCGTGGTCGAGGCGGTCGATTGAGCCCCAGATCGAGATCCCGGCGACGTTCATCACCACGTCCATGCTGCCGTGGGCAGCGTGCACCTCCGCCGCCATCGCGACGACGGCGGCGTGGTCGGAGACGTCGGCGGCGCGCGAGTAGCTGACCCGGCCGCCGGCGGCGCGCACCATCTCGGCGGTCTCCTCCAGCCCTTCGGCGGAGATGTCGGTGAGGAAGAGGTCGGCGCCGCGGCGGGCGGCGGCGAGGGCGGTGGCGCGGCCGATGCCGCTGGCGGCGCCGGTGATGAAGCAGCGCTTGCCCCCCAGGCTCGGGACCGGCGGCCGCATCAGCCGAGGCGGTCGGCGGGCGCCTCGGGCTGGACCCGCAGCGTCTTCAGCGTCATCGCCAGCATCTCGTAGTGGCCGATCAGCATGCAGAGCTCGATCAGGAGGCGGTCGTCGAGCTCGTTGGCGAGCTGCGCCCAGAGCTCGTCGCCGATTTCGCCCTCGGCGTGCATCTCGTCGCAGGCGCAGAGGAGGAGCTGCTGGCGCGGGGACCAGCCGGGGGCGTCGGGGCCGGAGCGGACGCGCTCGACTTCGTCGCCGCTGAGGCCGGCTTTGCGGCCGAGGCGCTCGTGGTGTCCCCACTCATAGGCGCACCCGGTGTTATCGGCGACGCGGAGGATGACCAGCTCGCTGTCGCGGCGCGGCAGCTTGCCGCCGGGCATCAGCGCTCCGGCAAACCAGAGCCAGCGGCGGAAGACGCCGCGGTGGCGCGCAAGCGTGGTGAAGATGTTCGGGGGCCGCCCTCCGGTCGCCCGCCCGAGCACCCAGACGATTGCCGCGTTGACGGGCCCGATCTGCCGTCGGGTGCCGGGACGAATCCGAGGCTCCATCCCGTGACCGTAGCCGAACCCTTATAAGTGACCCGTGCCCGCGCCGCTGCTTGTCGTCGATGCGCCCTCGATGCTCTTCCGCGCCTTCTACGCGCTGCCGAGCAAGATCACCGGGCCGGACGGGCGACCGGTGAATGCGCTGCTGGGGACGGCGAACCTGATTCTGCGCGAGGTCGAACTGCACCAGCCGCGCGCGGTCGTCCTCTGCTTCGGGCCTGATGCTGCCGCCTACCGGACCGAGCTATACCCCGCCTACCACGCCGAGCGCGAGGCGGCGATGCCGGACGAGCTGCCGCATCAGTTCGCCGACACGCGCGAGTTCTTCGAGGCGTTCGGCTGGACGGTCGCGGTCGGCGAGGACCTCGAGGCCGACGACCTGCTCGGGACCTACGCGAAGCTCGAGGCCGAGGCGGGCGGGCGGGCGCTGCTCTTGACCGGCGACCGCGACATGTACCAGTGCGCGAGCAAAGACGTGACCGTCCTCTACGTCCGCACCGGCGGCAAAGCGGGCGCCGAAGAGGTCGGGCCGGCGGAGGTGCGCGAGCGCTATGGGATCGATCCGGAGCTGGTGCCGGACTTCATCGCCCTCCGCGGCGACCCCTCCGACGGGCTGCCAGGCGCCAAGGGCGTGGGACCGAAGACCGCGGCGGAGCTGCTGCGCGAGCACGGCTCCCTGGAGGCGATCCTCGACAACGCGATCCGCGAGCGGCGGCCGGCGCTGCGCGGAGCGCTGATCGAGGGCAAGGAGGAGCTGTTGATCTTCAAGGACATCGCGACCCTGCGCGACGCCAAGGTGAAGCGGCCGAAGGATCGGGCCACCGATTGGCACGGCGCCGCCGAGGCGGCGCGAGCGCGCGGGATGAAAAAACTCGCCGAGCGGCTCGAGGCGAACGCGGACTAGGCGGGTGGCGATTTAGGTGCCCTGGGGGGTCCAAAAAGCGCCACCCACAAGCCCCAGGCCGAGACGATCGCCCAGACGCCCTCGAGCAGGACGAAGCCCCATTGGGCGGCGGCGACCGCGAGCACGGCGAGGATCGCCGATCCGACGAGGTTGAGCGCGAGGTAGAGGCGCGAATCGGGCCGCATGCGCTCGAACTGGACCGCCGCGAAGGCCGCAAGGATCAGCAGCGCCCCGACGATCTGGATCGCTTGGTCCACCCGCCGAGCCTATTGAGCGGGTACCTTCGCGCGGTGGACCCAGCATCACTCCCGCTCTTCGATCAGCGCCAGCTGCGTAAGCGCTGGCGCTACATCGGCCTCTTCGCCGAGGAGGTGATGCTGTGCGCGGCGCGGGCCGAGGTCGGGCCGTTGACGCAGTCGTTCTGGGTCCTGCTCGACCGGCAGTCGGGGCAGCAGTGGAATCACACCGCGCTCCTGCCCGGCAGCAAGGAGGTGACGATGGAGGGGCCGCGGCTGGAGATCGACGGACCCGGCCTGCGCGCCTCCCTGCGCCTCGGCGAGATCACGCCGATCGAGGTCACCTGCCCCAGCGGCCGCGCCGCCGCCTGGACCCGCAAGCGGGTCGGGATGCCGATCGAGGGGACGGTCGAGGTGCCGGGACGGCGCTGGGAGGTCGCCGGGGCCGGCGTCGACGACGAGTCCGCCGGCCATCACCAGCGCCACACCAGCTGGAACTGGTCGGCCGGCGTCGGCACCGCCGCCGACGGCCGCGCCGTCGCCTGGAACCTCGTCACCGGGATCAACGACCCGGCGCAGGGGAGCGAGCGGGCGATCTGGATCGACGGCGAGCCGAGTGAGCCGGCTCCGGTGCGCTTCGACGCGACGGATGAGATCGCCTTCGACGTCGGCGAATCCCTCCACTTCGCCGGCGAGTCAGAACACACCCACGACGACAACTACCTCGTGATCCGCTCCCGCTACCGCCACCGCTTCGGCAGCTTCACCGGCTCCCTCGGCGGGGTTGATCTGGCCGAGGGACTAGGGGTGATGGAGGAGCACGACGCACTCTGGTGAGCGCATCCGACTTTCGCCCCACCCCGCTGTGGTGAAAGTCGGTTACGCCCGGTGCTCGGGATTTGGGAAGTCGAAGTGGCAGCCGGCTTTCCACTCTTCCGGCTGGTTGCCGTGGGCGGGGATGCCGCCGGCGTCCTTCAGCATCCGCGCCAGGTGCATCAGGTTCCAGGCGGCGAAGGTGGTGTTGCGGTTGGTGAAGTCGTTGTCGGGGCCGCCGGAGCCATCGTCGAGGTAAGAGGGGCCGGGGCCGGCCTCGCCGATCCAGCCGGCGTCGGCCTGGGGCGGGATCGTGTAGCCGAGGTGCTGCAGCGAGTAGAGGACGTTCATCGCGCAGTGCTTGATCCCGTCCTCGTTGCCGGTGACGATGCAGCCGCCGACGCGGCCGTAGTAGGCCCACTGGCCTTTGTCGTTGAGCAGGCTCGAGTTGCCGTAGAGGCGCTCGATCACGTGGGTCGCGACCGAGGACTTCTCGCCCAGCCAGATCGGCATCCCGAGGACGAGGATGTCGGCGGCCAGCACCCGCTCGTAGATCTGCGGGCACTCGTCCCGGTCCCAGCCATGTTCGGTCATGTCGGGCCAGACGCCGATCGCGATCTCGTGGTCGATCGCGCGGATGCAGTCGACCTCGACCCCCTGCGCGCGCATCACCTCCATCGACTTGTCCATCAGCCCCTGCGTGTTCGAGGTCTCGGGGCTGCGCTTCAGCGTGCAGTTGATGAAGAACGCCTTGAGGTCGGAGTAGTCGGTCTCGGGCATGTCGGTCGTGTCTCTCTTTCTCACCAGGTGTCGAAGAAGCGGTGGGCGCCGGCGGGGCGGCTGTCACCGGCGGCGGTCAGGGTCGATGCGATCAGCTTCCGAGTCTCCGCCGGGTCGATGACGTCGTCAAGCTCGAACAGCGCCGCCGCGTTCAGCGCCTTCGCGTTCTCTTCAGCCTGGACGGTGAGGTCGCGGACGCGCTGCTCTCGCTCGGCCTCGTCCGGGATCGCCTCCAGCTCCTTGCGCAAGGCGAGGCGGACGGCGCCCTCCAGCCCCATCGGTCCGAGGTGGGCGCTCGGCCAGGCAACCGTCAGCAGCGGCTCGTGGAGGCTGCCGCCGACCATCGCCTGGGCTCCGAGGCCGTAGCCGCGCCGGAGCACCACGGCAACGAGCGGCACCCGCAGGGCGGCACCGGCGACGAGCAGGCGCGAGGCGTGGCGGACGAGGCCGGTCGCCTCGGCCTCGGGGCCAACCATGTAGCCGGGCGTGTCGACGAGGGAGACGACCGGCAGGCCGAAGGCGTCGCAGAGCTGCAGCAGCCGCGCGGCCTTGTCGCTTGCGTCGCTGGTGACGGCGCCGGCGGTGTGGCGGGTGTCGTTGGCGATGATCCCCAGCGGACGGCCCTCGATCCGCGCCAACGCGGTCACCATCTCCGGCGCGAAGCGCTCGCGTAGGAAGGTGACCGAGTTCTCGTCGGCGAGGGTCTCAAGGATCGGCCGCGGGTCGTAGGCGCGGCGCTTGCGCTCCGGCACCAGCTCCCGCAGCCGCGCCTGGTCAGGTTCGGGACCGGGCGGCGTCGCGCCCTGGAAGTAGGCAAGCAGCTTCTTCGTCACCGCAGTCGCCTCGGCCTCATCGGCGACGGCGACGTCGACGACGCCGTTGGCGCTCTGGACCGCCAGCGGCCCAACCTCGTCGGGGTGGACCTCGCCGAGGCCGCCGCCGGCGATCATCGCCGGCCCGCCCATCCCCAGCGAGCTGCCCTCGGTGGCGACGATCAGGTCGGCGCAGCCGGCGATCACGGCGTTGCCGGCGAAGCAGCGGCCGTGCACAACCGCGATCCGCGGCACCAGCCCGGAGAGCTTCGCCCAGAGCGCGAAGGCGCGGGTGTCGAGGGCGGAGACGACGGGGTAGTCGGTGTCGCCCGGGCGCCCTCCCCCGCCCTCGGCGTAGAAGACGACGGGCAGCCGCATCCGCTCGATCAGCTCGAAGAGGCGGTCCTTCTTGCGGTGTCCCAGTGCGCCCTGGGTGCCGGCGAGGACGGTGTAGTCGTAGGAGATCACCGCGCAGGCGGCGCGCTCGGGGTCGAAGAGGTCGCCGTTGACGCGGGCGGTGCCGCCGATCAACCCGTCGGCGGGAGTGCGCGCGATCAGGTCCTCGAGCTCGCGGCGGCCGCGCTGGGCGGCGATCGCGTAGCGGCCGTACTCGACGAAGGAGCCCTCGTCGACGAGGTCGGCGAGGTTCTCGCGAGCGGTGCGCCCGCCGGCGTCGTGGCGCTTCTCGACCGCCTCGGGCCGGGCCGCGTCTTCAGTCAGGGCGCGGCGGGCAAGCAGCTCCGCCAGGTCGTCTCGCTCCCCCTCAGCCACGGGGGGACTCTACGTCCTCAGCCGCGGATCGCCTTGCCGACGAGGTGCTTGAGACGGGTGCGGTCGCGCTGGGTGAGGTTGCCCGGCATGCCCTTCGACTTCTTGATCAGGTTCCAGAACTCGGTCTGGTCGCGCGAGGTCAGGTTCTCCTCGATCCGGTCCTGCCCCTTCTTCAGGAGCCAGAGGCTGACCACCCAGACTTTCGCCCAGGGAACCCGCTTCCAGAGGTGGGGCGCTGCTTTGCGGGCGATCCAGAAGGGCATGGGGCGGGAGTCTCGCTATTCGACGACTTCGACGGTGCCGTGCATCGTCGGGTGGATCTCGCAGAAGTAGGTGAACGTCCCGGCGTCCTTGAAGGTTTCCGAGCCGATCTTGCCTTTCTCGATCGTGCCGGTGTCGAAGCTGCCGTCGTCGGCGGTCGCGGTGTGGGGCGCGGTGTCCTGGTTCTGCCAGATCACCTTGCCGCCGGCCTGGACGACGACCGGGTCGGGCTGGTAGGTGAATTCGACGATGTCGACTTTTTCGGACTTCGAGGCCTCGCCGCTGGGGGCGGGTTCGCTTTCCGTTTCCGTCGCTTCTTCAGCCTCTTCGGTGGCTTCTTCGGCGCCAGTTTCGACGTCGGTCACCGCCGATTCGGCTTCAGAAGAGGAATCGGAGCCGCTGTCCCCGCAAGCGGCAAGGCCGAGGGAGAGGGCGACCAGGGCAGCGAGGAACAGCGGCTTCAATTCCATGTGGAACTCCTCTACCCGACGGCGCCGCAGAGGAATCAGTCGGTTTCCGGACGTAGGCTTTCGATCGTGATCACCGGCCCCCGCGGGCGCTGGGTGGCGGTCGCGGTCTGGCTCCTGATCGGGGCCGGCGGCCTCCTCGCCCACGCCCACATCGACGACGTCACCGCTGCCGGGCAGAGCAGCTTCCTGCCCGCGGACTCGGAATCGACGCGGTCGCTGGCGGCGCTCGGCGCCGCCACCGGGGACGAAGACGTGCCGGTGGTGATCGTCTTCGAACGGGCTGGAGGGCTGGCAAAGGGCGACCTGAAGGCGATCGGGCGGATCGGCGACGGCCTCGGCGAACTCGGGCTCACCGGTGCGTCGCCGATCGTCGACCCGTTCACCGGCGAATACCGCTCCGAACTGACCAAGGTGGCGCGACTCGCCCGCGGCATCGGCCCCGTCTCCCGCGACGGTGAAGCGGCGCTGCTGGTGCTGGCGATCGACGCCGCGGACCGCGGCGCGGTCGTCGAAGGCGTCGAGCGGATCCGCCGCTACCTGCGAGCGCACGAACGCCCGGGCCTGCACGCTTTCGTCACCGGCCCGGGCGGCATCGCCGCCGACCTTGAGGCGGTCGCCGAAGACGCCGGCCGCACCCTGCTCATCGCCACCCTCGGCCTCGTCCTCCTCCTGCTCCTCCTCGTCTACCGAGCCCCGATCCTCGCCCTCCTCCCCCTCCTAGCCGTCGGCCTCGCCTACCTGGCCGCAATCGGCATCGCCTACCTCCTGATCGAGGCGGGATGGATCACGGTCAACGCCGAGGGGACGATGTTGCTGCTTGTCCTCGTCTTCGGTGCCGGCACCGATTACTCCCTCCTCCTCATGCACCGTTACCGAGAAGAGGGCTCTCTGACCGCGGCCGTCCGCGAGACCCGCCCCGCGATCCTCGCGTCGGGCGGAACGGTGATCGCCGCGATGCTGGTCCTGCTGGTCGCGAACCTGGAGTCCACTCACTGGCTAGGCCCAGTCCTGGCGATCGGCATCGGCGTGATGCTTCTCGCCGCTTTCACGTTGCTACCAGCGCTACTGGCAATCCTGGGCGACCGAGCTTTCTGGCCCACCAACCCGGCCCTAGTCGCGGGGGAGGGGGGTCCCCGGAGGAACCTCCCAGTTCGTGACGGAGGGGACCCCCCTCCCCCGCGCCCAAACTTGTGGGAACAGGCAGCGGACCTAGTGGCGAGACATTCACGCCTGCTGATCGCGCTCGTAGTGGGGCTGTTGATCGTCCTCTCGCTAGGCAACCTGACGAACCACGAATCCCTCGGCTTCGGCCAAGGAGTAACCAAGCCAACCAACTCCAGCCGCGGCACCGAAGCCCTCGAACGGCACTTCCCCCCCGGCCTCGGCTCACCGCTGACCGCAGTGATGAAGGCCGACGAGGCACCGGAGGCAGTAGCGGCGATGAAGCGGCTGCACAGCGTCCAGGCGGCCCTCCCGGTCCCGGTCCCCGACGAGGCCGCGGACGCGATCGTCGTCCTCGTCCTCCGCGACGACCCCTACGGCGACGAGGCCGAAGGGGCGGTGGAAGAGATTCGCGAAAAGCTCCACGCGCTCGTCCCCGGCGCCCTCCTCGGCGGCGTCCCGGTCGAGAACCTCGACGTCGAGGAAACCAACGCGCGGGATACGAAGGTGATCGTGCCGCTGGTGCTGCTCGTGATCGGCCTGATCCTGATCGCGGTGCTGCGGGCGCTGGTCGCCCCCGCCTACCTGATCGCCACCGTGCTCGCCTCCTTCGCCGCCACCCTCGGCCTCGCCACCTTCGCCTTCACCGATGTCTTCGGGATGGATGGCATCGCCTTCAACCTCGAGCTGATGTCGTTCATCTTCCTCGTCGCGCTCGGGGTCGACTACAACATCTTCTTGATGACCCGGGCCCGCGAGGAGGCGGCCGCCCGCGGCACCCGCGAGGGCGTCCTCGCGGCGCTAACCAGCACCGGCGGCGTCATCACCGGCGCCGGCCTGATCCTCGCCGGCACCTTCGCGACCCTGACCCTGCTGCCGCTCGAGGAGCTGGTCCAGATCGGCGCCACCGTCGCCGTCGGCGTCCTCCTCGACACCTTCATCGTCCGCGCCCTGCTGATCCCGGCGATCACCTACCGGCTCGGCGACCACGCCTGGTGGCCGGGCCGGGCCGGGCCGCCTCAGTAGCCCGGGCTGCGCTTCATCTTCTTGCGCTCGTGCGGGTGGGCGCCGCCCTTCTCCTCCAGCGTCTTGCAGGCTTCGGCGATGTCGTCGGCGAGGCGATCCACCTGGGCGCGGCCGAGGGTCTCCTTGACCAGCGCCCGCATCACTTTCACCTCCTGAGCGTCGGGAGGCATCGTGTAGGCGGGGAGCATCCAGCCGCGCTCGGCCGAGAGCTGCCAGGAGACGTCGAACTCGTCGTAGTCGTGCTCGCCGGCGAGCTTGAAGGCGACCAGCGGCAGCTGCTCCTTGTCAGCGCCGATCAGCTCGAAGTTGCCGTTGGCTTCCAGCTTCTCGGCTAGCGCCTTCGCGTTTTGCTCCATCGCCCCCATCACGTGCGCGTAGCCCTCGTGGCCGAGGCGGACGAAGTTGTAGTACTGGGCGAGCACCATCGAGGCGCCGGTGGAGAAATTGAGGGTGAAGGTCGCGTCGGTCTTGCCGAGGTAGTTCTCGTAGAAGACGAGGTCGTCGGCCAGGTCGGCCTTCTCGCGGAAGACGAGCCAGCCGATCCCCGGGTAGACGAGCCCGAACTTGTGGCCGGAGACGTTGATCGAGCGCACCTGCTCGAGGCGGAAGTCCCACTCGGAGTGCGGGTAGAGGAAAGGCCAGACGAAGCCGCCGGAGGCAGCGTCGACGTGGAGCGGGACGTCGAGCCCCTTCTCGTCTTTGATCCGCAGCAGCAGGTCGTTGATCCCGGAGATGTCGTCGGCGTGGCCGGTGAAGGTGGTGCCGAGGACGGCGGCGACGCCGATCGTGTTCTCGTCGACGTGGGGCTCGACGTCCTCTGGCCCGATCACGTACTTGTCCTCGCGCAGGCGGACGATCCGCGGTTCGACGTCGAAGTAGCGGCAGAACTTTTCCCAGACGACGTGGACGTCGCCGCCGAAGACGAGGTTCGGCTTGGCGGTGTCCTTGCCCGCCGCTTCGCGCCGTTCCTTCCACTTCCACTTCAGAGACAGCGCCCCGAGCATGATCGCCTCCGAGGAGCCCTGCGTCCGGCACCCGGTCGTCTCCCCCGGCGCGTTGTAGAGGTCGGCGAGCATGCGGATGCAGCGCTGCTCGATCTCGGCGGAGATCGGATACTCGGCGTGGTCGATGAAGTTGCGGTGGAGGTTCTCGCTGACGATTCGCTGCGCCTCGGGCTCCATCCAGGTGGTGACGAAGGTGGCGAGGTTGCGCCACGGGTCTCCCTCCAGCACCAGTTCCTCGTCGACCAGGCGCATCGCGTCGAGGGCTGACATGCCGGTGGCGGGGAAGTCCCCGGCGGGAGCGTCTTCGGTGAGGAATCGGCCGCCGTACTTGATGGCGGCGTCCTCGGGGTTCTGCGACTGGTTCATCTCAATGCGCTCCTTCTCGGGGTCGCCGCGAGCCTACCTGCCCTGACGACCCGCCGAACGCAGTTGTCCCCGCATACCGGGGACAACTGCGTTCGGCTCCCATAGGGTGGTCGCGTGAACGTTCGGCTTACGCACATCGGCGGTCCCACCGTCCTGATCGAGTTCGCGGGCTGGCGGCTGCTGACCGATCCGACCTTCGACCCCGCCGGCGGCAAGTACCGCTTCGGCTGGGGGACCGGGTCGAAGAAACTGACGGCGCCGGCGATCGGCCCCGAGGACCTGGGCCCGATCGACGCGGTCCTGCTCAGCCACGACCACCACGACGACAACCTCGATGCCGCCGGCCGGGCACTGCTGCCTTCGGTGGGGACGGTGGTCACGACCGAGGCCGGGGCGCGGCGGCTGGGTGGCAACGCCCGCGGGCTCGCCCCTTGGGCGAAGACCGAGCTGACGGCGGAGGGCAAACCGCCGCTCGAGGTCACCGCCACGCCCTGCCGCCACGGGCCGCCGCTGAGCCGGCCGCTGGTCGGCGACGTGGTCGGGTTCGCGCTGCGCTGGGAGGGACAGGACCACGGCGTCCTCTGGATCTCCGGCGACACCGTCCTCTACGACGGCGTCCGCGAGGTCGCCGACCGCCTCGACGTCGGCACCGCCCTCGTCCACCTTGGCGGCGTCCGCTTCCCGGTCACCGGACCGCTCCGCTACACGATGACCGCGGCCGAGGCGGTCGAGCTCTGCGGCCTGCTGCGACCGCGGACGGCGATCCCGATCCACTACGAGGGCTGGCGCCACTTCCGCCAGGGTCGCGAGGACTTCGAGGCGGAGCTGGCCGGCGCGCCCGCCGCGGTCCGCGAGTCGGTCCGCTGGCTGCCGATCGGGAGCGCCTCCGAGATCGAGGTATAGAGGCCGGCGCCCGGGTATAGGGCCGCACGTGGAGGGCCTGATCGACGACCTCACCCGCGGCAACGTCACCGAGGTCAAGGTCGTGCTCGCCACCGTCATCCTCGCCCTCGCCGTCTACCAGCTCGTCCTCGCCGCGGTCTCCTACGGCAAGGTGCGGCCGCGCTTCCTCGAGTCCGGCCCGGCGACCTGGGCGCACCGGGCGAGCGGCGACACGATCCTCGTCCTCGCCGTCCTCGTCGCCGTCGCCTGCGTCTCCTTCTACGGCTTCGAGGAGGGCGGCGCCCACGCCGTCTTCGGCTGCCTCGTCCTCGCGGCGCTGGCGGCGAAGGTGCTGGCGGTCCGCATCGGCGGCTCGAGCTCGCCGCTGCTGCCCTGGATCGGCATCGCCCTCTTCGGCCTCTTCGCCGCCACCTGGCTCACCTCCGCCGGCGACTTCCTCGGGGTCGGCTGATGCGGCCGCCTTCGCAGGGGATCCAGATCGCCGGCTCGCTGCTGGTCGCCCTCGTGATCGCGGCGGCCGCGGTCGCGGTCGTCACCGCCCACTTCGGCCCCACCTCGCACGCCGAGCTGGAGGCGCGGGAGGAGCGGATCGACCAGCGCCTCGACGCTCGCGAGGAGCAGCGCAAGCAGCGCGAAGACGCCGCCGAGGAGCGCCGCAAGGCGCGCGAGGGCGGCTAGTAGGAGAGGGCGTAGAAGAGGTGGGCGACGCCGTCGCCCTGGACGACCCGCGTCTGCTCGACCTTCACGCTCGCCGGGATCCCGTCGAAGAGGCGGACGCCTTCGCCGAGGAAGACCGGCACCTGGTTGACGACGATCTCGTCGAGGAGGCCGGCGCGGATCGTCTCCTGGATCGTCTCGCCGCCGCCGCCGATGTGGACGTGGCCGTTGCCAGCCGCCTCGCGGGCCTGGGCGACAGCGCTCTCGATCCCGTCGGTGACGAAGTGGAAGGTGGTCTCGCCGAGGGTCAGCGACTCGCGCTCGTGGTGGGTGAGGACGAAGACGGGGACCCGGAAGGGTGGCTCGTCCCCCCACCAGCCGTCCCAAAGCGGCTCGGTCCAGGGGCCGCGGACGGGGCCGAACATGTTGCGGCCCATGACGACCGCGTTGCTGTTGGCCGAGGCTTCGCGGACGAGGTCGTCGCTGACCCCACCCTCGCCGCCCTCGCGGCCGTGGATTTCCTGGAAGTAACGGGTCTTGAAGGCCCACTCGTGCAGCGCCTCGCCGCCCTCGCCGAGCCCGTGCTCCTCGCTCTGGTTGGGACCGGCGAGGAAGCCGTCGGCGGAGATCGAGATCTGGCACTTGACCTTGCTCACGGCCCCACCGTAGCGCCGAGGCGAGTTAGTCGCCTCCTGGTCCACTAAAGCGCCTACTTGACGCGGAAACCAATCGCGCTATCCTGTTGGAGGACTAACTACAGAAAGTGGACTTGGTTATGACTTATCGGCTGATCTCCCTCGATGAGGCAATCGTCTTCCCCACCGTCACCGCGACCCTGCCGATCGACGTCGGCGACGAGGAGCGCGTCTTCCTGATGCCGCGCCGCGATGGCGAGTTCGGCCGCGTCGGCGTCGTCGCCGAGGTGATCGAGACCGGGCTCTCCCGCCGCGGCCGTCCCGTCGCCACCGTCGTCGGCCTCCACCGCGGCCTCATCGCCGGCGGCGCCGAGCCGGGCGACGGCGAGACGCTGCGGGTCGAGGTGCAGGAGATCCGCGACGGCCACCCCGACGACGAGCACACCCGCGAGCTGAGCACCGAATACCGCGCCGTGGTCGAGGAGATCCTCGAGCACCGTGGCGACGACGGTCGCATCGCCGCCTTCCTGCGCTCGATCGATGAGCCGGGCGCGCTCGCCGACACCTCCGGCCTCTCCCCCGACATCCCCAACGAGGGCAAGCTGCGCCTACTGGAGGCGATCGACGTCACCGCCCGCCTCGAGCTGGCGGTCGAGTTGCAGCGCGAGCGCCTGACCGAGCTGCAGGTGAGGGAGAAGATTCGCGACGACGTCGAGTCCGGCGCCCAGAAGCAGCAGCGCGAGTACTTCCTGCGCAAACAGATGGACTCGATCCGCAAGGAGCTGGGCGAGGACGAGGCTGACCTGATCGCCGAGTACGAGCGCAAGATCGCCGAGGCGGAGATGCCGGAGGCGGTCGCCGAGCAGGCCGAGAAGGAGCTGCGGCGGCTCGAGCGCCAGGGCGAGCAGTCGCCCGAGAGCTCAATGATCCGCAGCTACCTCGACTGGCTGATCGCGGTGCCGTGGGCGAAACGCTCCGAGGAGCTGCTCGACCCCGCGCACACCCGCGAGGTCCTCGACGCCGACCACGCCGGCCTCGACGACGTGAAGAAGCGGATCACCGAGTTCATTGCGGTCCGCAAGCTGCGCGAGGAGCGCCAGATCGAGGACGACAGCCGCGCCAACGGCGCGATCCTCACCCTGGTCGGCCCCCCGGGGACCGGCAAGACCTCGATCGGCGAGTCGATCGCCAACGCCCTCGGGCGCGAGTTCGTCCGCATCAGCCTCGGCGGCATCCGCGACGAGGCCGAGATCCGCGGCCACCGCCGCACCTACATCGGCGCGATGCCGGGACGGATCGTCCGCGCCCTGCGCGACGCCAAGACGATGAACCCGGTGATCCTCCTCGACGAGGTCGACAAGGTCGGCGCCGATTGGCGCGGCGACCCCTCCGCGGCCCTGCTCGAGGTCCTGGACCCGGCCCAGAACGACACCTTCCGCGACCACTACCTCGATGTCGAGGTCGACCTCTCCGAGGTCGTCTTCATCGCCACGGCGAACCTCGTCGACACGATCCCGGCGCCGCTGCTTGACCGGATGGAGATCATCGCCTTCGACGGCTACACGACCGAGGAGAAGCTGGCGATCGCGCGCGGCTACCTGCTGCCGCGGCAGCTGAAGCGGAATGGGCTGAAGCCAGAGGAGGTCGAGGTCCCAGACGAGGTCCTGCGCTCGGTGATCGCCGAGTACACCCGCGAGGCGGGTGTACGCCGGCTGGAGCGGGAGATCGGCAAGGTCGTCCGCGCGGCGGCGACGAAGATCGCCGCCGGCGAGGCCGAGCAGAAGATCAAGATCGACGCCGAGGCATTGCGCGAGGCGCTCGGCCGGCAGAAGTTCTTCCAGGAGTCGGTCGAGCGGACCGCGATTCCCGGTGTCTCCACCGGCCTGGCCGTGACCGGCGCCGGCGGGGACATCCTCTTCATCGAGGCGACGGCGATGGACGGCGACAAGGGCCTGGTCCTGACCGGCCAGCTCGGCGACGTGATGAAGGAGTCGGCCCGGATCGCCCTCTCCTACGTGCGGGCGCATCGCGAGGAGCTCGGAATCGACGCCGACAAGTTCCAGCGCGAGTTCCACCTCCACGTCCCGGCCGGGGCGATCCCCAAGGACGGCCCCAGCGCCGGTACGGCGATGACGACCGCGCTCGTCTCCCTGCTGACCGGGCGACCGGTCAAGCACACGGTCGGGATGACCGGCGAGGTCACCCTGCAGGGCCGGGTGCTGCCGATCGGCGGCCTCAAGCAGAAGGTGCTGGCGGCCCACGCGGCCGGGCTGACCGAGGTGATCCTGCCCGAGCGCAACCGCGGCGACCTCGATGAGGTGCCGGAGGAGGTGCGCGAGCAGATGGCCTTCCACCCGGTGATGAGCATCGACGAGGTGCTGGCGCTGGCGCTGGAGCCGGCCGAGAAGGGCCACGAGGCGATGGCGGCGTAGGGAGCGACCGTGACCCCCCGCTGCCGCAATTGCACGCCGGTGCCGCCCGAGATGAGGGCGGCCGCCGGCCTGCTCGAGCGCCGCTGGACGATGGCGACGATCTACGCCTGCTCCAGCGGCGCCGCCCGCTTCAACGAGTTCCGCCAGTCCCTCCCCGGCGTCTCCCCCACCACCCTCTCCGAGCGCCTCGAACAGCTGGAGGCGGCGGGGATCGTCGAGCGCCACCTCGTCGCCGGCCGCCCTCCCCACACCGAGTACGTGTTGACGCCGCGGGGCGAGCAGCTAGCCCGGGCTGTCGCCGGGCTGCTCCAGCACTGACTCGGCCGGCCGCCCGCGCTTAAGGTCGAGCAGGCGGAAGTAGAGGGCGCCGACGACGAGGGCGGTATATGGGGTCGTGAAAGAGGAGACCAGGTGGCCGATCAGGCGCGACGCCACGTCAAGATCGACCTGGCTGTTGAGGAGGACGACGGGGGCGATGGTCACGACCAGGATCAGGCCAAGCAGGAGGAGAACCGCGAACACCTTCCAGCCATCCCCGTGGACGAGCTGTCGCGAGCGGCCGAACGCCTCGAAGACGCCGGGGCGCTCGACAACGACCACGGGTAGGAGTACGGCCCAGATAGTGGCCAGGTAGAGGCCGGGGACGACCAAGAGCAAGGCCGCCCCGCAGAACCCGGCGAAGGCGAGCAAGGCGGCGAGGGTGGCGGCTGGCAGCGGTGGCAGAGCCCGCGCGAGAAGGTCGCGCGCGGAGGAGGTGGGGCGGTCTTCTCTGAGGTCCAGCAGCACGGCCACTGCGACTGCCGTGACGATGGCGAAGTAGGCCATGTCGGCGATGAAGCCGACGACGACGCCGATTGCGTCTTCGCCCAGCAGGGCGGTGATCGCCGAGAGCAAGAGGCTGCCGACGAAGGCGAGCGGGACGAGCAGCCACGCCCTGGCGCGAAGGGCCGATAAAGCGGTGCCGAAGACACCGCCGACGCTGAGGTCCCTCTCCATCCCGGTCTGAGCAGCCGGCATCAGGGCTCCAGCTCGGCTTCGATCTCCTGGATCGTCGTAACCAGCTCCGCCAGGGAGATTCCTAGTCCCGAACTGACTCTCATCATGGTCAGGTAGCCCGGGTTTCGATTCCCTCCCTCCAGATGGCTGATGTCAGTGACATGGATGCCGGATCTCTCCGACAGCTGTTCCTGGGTCAGCTGCTGTTCGAGGCGCGTTTTTCGAACCCCCATGCCAAGGGCTCGGCGCCAACGGTCCTCTTGTGGCCCCCGACTAGACACGACGCCCCCACTATGCAGCAAGCGGTCGCCGGGAGGAACTTGACGCGTGTCGTATGTTGGGATTCATCCCAACTAGGTATATATCCCAAGTTCCTCGGGCTCCCGGAAACAACGAAGCCCCGGGCGCATGCATGCAGAGGCGCACCGGGGCATTCAAGAATGAGTTTAGCAGCTAAAAAGTTACAGCCCAACCAGGGCCGCCCCCTTCCCGAGCAGATCACGGCATGGATTGGTGGGCCGCGATTTCAGCGATACCTCGATGCTCGTGATGGCAAGCTCGAGCCCGCACTGGCGCTCTACCTCTGGAATGCCAAGGTCTCTGCCGCCTTTCTGGAAATCCTCGGCCATCTCGAGGTGCTGCTCCGCAATGCGATCGACATCCAGTTTGCGTCCACCGACCGCCGCTCCCCACTTTCGATCGTCCGAACGGATGTCTGGCTTTGCGACCCGGTGATCCTGACCCCCGAGAGCCGGGAAAAAGTGAACGAGGCGATCATGCGCCTGCAGTCCGAGCGCAAGCGCCCGACCCGCGATCGGGTTGTCGCCTCCTTGTCCTTCGGGTTTTGGCAAGCCCTCTTCAGCGGCATCTACGAGGGGCTGTGGCGAGCCACCCTTTTCCAAGCATTTCCACACGGGAGCGGCAAGCGACGCGAGATTGCCAACCTTGCGGGCTCCATCCTTCATTTCCGCAACCGGATCGCCCACCACGAGGCAATCTTTTTCTCCGATCTACGCAACAGACATGTCGAGATCCTGCGGTTGGCGCGCGCAATCGACCCGGAGGCGGCGCGTTATATCGCCGGCCTGTCCCGGATCAAGGACCTCTTGGGCGAAATGCCTGCCACCTAGTCGCCGGATGGAGGAGGCGGCGGCTCGAGCTCGAGGAGGCGGAAGTAGAGGACCGCTGCGACGAGCGCCTCGATCGGCGCGGTGACGGTTGAGGAGAGGGCGTAGAAGACGGCTTCGAGGATCGGGCCGTCGGCAAGTTCAGCGGCGAGTGAGGTCAGCAAGAGGTCGGCGGCGAAACCGATCCCGACTGCGACCAGCATCACCCACAGCACCTGCCACCCGTGCCCGCGCACGAGCTGGCGCGAGCGTCCGAGGGCGTCGAACACACCTTTGCGCTCGATCACGACCGCGGGCGCGGCCACGGCCCAGATCACCAGCAGGTAGAGGCCCGGGATGACCAAGAGCAGGGTCCCGAAGAAGATGCCGATCGCGCCGATGAGGCCGACGCCGACCAGCGGCAGAAGAACCGGCAGCACCGATCGCACCAATTCACCGATGGAGGAATCGCGGCGGCCGGCCCGATCGTTCCGCACGAGGCCGACGACTAGCCCTTGGTAGAGAAAGGTGAGGACGAGAGCGAGGAGGGCGAGGGAGACCAGGGCGATGCTTTCGTCGAAGAGAGCTTCCAGCACCGCGACCGAGAGGAACAGCCAGAACGCCACCGGCAGCAGCACGCCGGCATGGGCGCGGTAGATCGCAAACGTCTCCCTAAGCGTCTCCCCGACGCCTACCCTCGATTCCATTCGCCGCATTCTTACCGCGCGGGCGGCTGGGTATGTTCATGCCGATGCTCTACTTCAGCCACGCGGCCTGCTTGGAGCACGATCCGGGGCAGGGAGTGCCGGGGCATCCGGAGCGGCCGGAGCGGTTGCGGGCGATCGAGGACGCGCTAGCCGCGCGGGACTGGCTGGGATGGGAGCGGCGCCAGGCGCCGGCGGCTAGCGAGCAGGAGCTGGAGCTCGTCCACCCCGCCGAGCACGTCGCCGCGATCCGCGAGCTCTGCCGCTCCGGTGGCGGCGCGATCGACATGGACACCTTTGCCGGGCCTGCCTCCTGGGAGGCGGCGTTGCACTCAGCGGGCGCGGCCTGCGGGATGACGCGGGCGCTGCTCGCGGGCGAGGCCGAGGTCGGCTTCGCCGCCGGCCGGCCTCCCGGCCACCACGCCGAGCCGGCGCGGGCGATGGGATTCTGCCTCTTCGACAACATCGCCGTCGCCGCGGCGCTGGCGATCGCCGAGATCGGGATCGAGCGCGTCTTCATCCTCGACTGGGACGTCCACCACGGCAACGGCACCGCCGAGATCTTCCGCAGCCGTGACGACGTCCTCTTCGCCAGCATCCACCAGGGCGGAATCTTCCCCGGCACGGGCGCCCGCGAGGACACCGGCACGGGCCCCGGCGAGGGATACACGATCAACCTGCCGGTGCCCGCCGGGAGCGAAGAGGAGCTCTGGGTCGAGCTGCTCGAGCAGGAGGTCCTCCCCGCCGCGGCGCGCTTCGAGCCGCAGCTGGTCCTGATCTCGGCCGGCTTCGACGCCCACCGCGACGACCCGCTCGCCGAGTGCCGGCTCGAGGCTAGCTCCTTCGCTCGCATGGCCTCGCTCGTCCGCGCCGCCGCCGCGGATTGGGGCGCACCGGTCGGCGCCGTGCTGGAGGGCGGCTACGCGCTCGACGCGCTCGCCGAATCGGTTGTCGCGACGATGTCGGCCCTCGGCGGCGCCGAGGAATCGTGAAGGCGCTGGAGCAGGTCGATTTCGAGCCGGCGCCGCTGGAGCGGTTCCGCCCCCTGCTCGGCAAGCGCTTCGCGGAGATGGAAGAGGCCGCGGCCGCGGCCCGCGAGACCTTCGCCGGGCGCCGGGTCTGGCACGTCAACTCGACCTCGCAGGGAGGCGGGGTGGCGGAGATGCTGCGCGCCCTCCTCCCCTACGCCCGCGACGCCGGCGTCGAGGTCCGCTGGGTCGTCCTCGCCGAGTCAGACGGCTTCTTCGACCTGACCAAGCGCATCCACAACCACCTCCACGGGGACGCCGGCGACGGCAAGCCGCTCGACGAGGCAGCGCGCGAGGTCTACGACCGCGCCTCGCGGCGCTCCTCCCAGCAGCTGCGCGAGCTCGTCGCCCCCGGCGACGTCATCTACCTCCACGACCCCCAGCCTGCCGGGCTGGTGCCGGCGATGAAGGAGGCCGGCCTCGCCGTCGTCTGGCGCTGCCACATCGGCGTCGATCATCCGAACGAGGTCGCCCGCGCCGCCTGGGACTTCCTCCGCCCCTACGTCGAGCTCGCCGACGCCTACGTCTTCTCCCGCCGCGCCTACCTCTGGGACGGCCTCGACGAGGAGAAGACCTGGTTCATGCCGCCGGTGATCGACCCCTTCTCGCCCAAGAACGAGGACCTCGACGACGAGCAGGTCGCCGCGATCCTCGCCGAGGTCGAGGCAGAGGCGACGATCCTCCAGACCGAACCGGTGCCGGCCGACGCCAAAGTCGTGACCCAGGTCTCGCGCTGGGACCGGCTCAAGGACCCCGAGGGCCTGCTGCGGATCCTCGCCGAGCACCTCGAGGACCCCTCGCTCCAT
Source organism: Solirubrobacterales bacterium (assembly GCA_035764545.1). Lineage (GTDB taxonomy): Bacteria > Actinomycetota > Thermoleophilia > Solirubrobacterales > 70-9 > VAYN01. The sequence goes on from DASTYZ010000133.1 coordinate 52,863, forward strand.
CTCTGCCTCGTCGGCCCGGAGACCGAGGGCGTCCACGACGACCCCGAGGGGGAGCATGTCTACGAGCGGGTTGCCGCTCGCTGGCACGAGCTCGACGACGAGCATCGTCGCCGCGCCCACCTCATCAGTCTGCCGATGGACGACCTGGCGCGGAACGCCGCGATGGTCAACGCGCTGCAGCGGCGCAGCGACGTGATCGTCCAGAAGAGCCTCGCCGAGGGGTTCGGGCTGACCGTCGCCGAGGCGATGTGGAAGTCAAAGCCCGTCGTCGCCAGCCGCGTCGGCGGCATCCAGGACCAAGTGGTCGACGGCAAGACCGGGGTCCTGGTCGACGACCCCCGCGACCTCGCCGCCTTTGGGACGGCAATCGCCGCGCTCGCCGGCGACTCCGAGCGGGCCTCCACCCTCGGCGCCGCCGGCCGCGAGCACGTGCGCGAGAGCTATCTGGCGATCGACCGCCTGCGCGAATACGTCGAGCTGCTGACGAGCCTGCTGGACGGTCGCGGTTAGGCGCTCGGCCGCGGCACCACTGCCACCGGGCACGGCGCCTTGTGCATCAGCTGGGTGGAGACCGAGCCGAGGAAGACCCGCGCCAGCGGCCCGTAGCCGCGCGAGCCAGCGACCAGCAGATCGGCGCCGTCCTCCTCGCAAGCGGTGGCGAGTGCCGGACCTGGCACCCCCGAGAGGACGCGGCCGGTTGCTGCCAGGCGCTCGTCGACGCCCTTCACGGCCCGGGTCACGATCGGCCCCGCCTCGGGCTGGATCGCCGGCGTGTAGCCGGCGGCGCCGGGGACGACGGAGATCGGCGCCGCGACCGTGTAGACGACGATCGTCGCCCGGCAAGCGAGGGCGATCGCTTCGGCCCGCGCCAGCGCCGCTTTTGCCTCAGACGTGTCGTCGTAGGCGACGGCGATCGTGCGGAAGGGCTCGCGGGGCTCGGCGGCGTAGCCGCGGGGGGCGGTGAGGACCTCGCACGGCGCCCCGTGCAGGAGCCCGTCGGCGACGCTGCCGATCAGCGTCCGCCCGACCGCTCCCCGGTGCGGCGAGCCAACCACGATCGTCTCGATGCCCTCGCGCTCGGCGAGGTCGTTGATGACGCCGGCGGGAGTGCCGCCGCCAAAGGCCCGGGTCTCCACCTCGAGTCCGCCGAGGCGCTCGCGGGCCTGGTCGAAGAGCGGCTGGGCGCGCTCGGCTTCCTCCTCGGCGAGGATCTCGTAGGGGATCGGCAAGGGCCCGTAGGGAAGAACGGAGACGACGAGGACCTCGGCCGCCATCGCCGCGGCGAGCACCCGCGTCAGCTCGAGCGCGTCGCGCCCGCCGTCGCTGCCGTCGTAGCCGACCAGGACCATCGGCACCGACCGTACTACTGCTTCTTCAGCCGCAGGCTGAAGCCGCGGCTGTTGGGCGAGCCGCCACTGGGGATGAAGGTGACGATTAGCCTCATCCGGGCGCTGCCCTGACGCTCGAGCAGGCGCCGCGCCTTCCGTTTCGGCAGCACCCGCAGCACCACCTTGCCGGCCACGTCGGCCTGGCGCTGCTGCGGCACCGCGCCGTCGAGGGCGACGAGCCCCGGTCCCGGCACCGCGACGGTGAGCCGCGCCGTGCCGCGCCGGCGATCGAGGCGGACGCCGGCGATCCGGAAGGAGTTGTCGGGCGCCAGCGCGGTGCTGCCGCCGCCGGAGCCGCTCTCGCCACCGGCACTGCCGCCTCCGGCTTCGCCGTCGCCGTCAGACCCCGAAGGCGGGGGCGGCGGTGGTGGAGGCGGCGGGACTTCGGGTTTCGGGACGCTGTTGACCTGGACGACGTCGCCGTTGCCGGCGAAGCGGCGCCAGCTCATCGCCAAGGTTCCGTCCTCACCCCAGGCGAGCGCCGGGTCGCCGGCTCGGCGACCGGCGACGGAGAGCGTCGCGGTCGTGCCCAGGGCGCCGGCGGCATCGACGTCGCGCCGCTGCACCAGCCAGTTGCTGCCGTCGAAGCGGCTCCAGAGCACCGTCGCGGTGCCCTGCGGCGAGGTCGCGACCTGCGGGTCGGCGGCGTCGCGACCGCCGGCCGAGAGGTTGAAGGTGGTCGCGCCAATGACGCCGGCCGGGTCGAGGCGACGAGCCTGGACGACGAAGCTGGTCCCGTCGAAGCGATCCCAGACGACCGTCACCGCCCCATCTGGGTCGAGCGCCAGCTGCGGCTCGGCGGCGCTGCGCCCACTCGCGGAGAGGTTGACGGCGGCGCCCGCGGGAACGCCGGCAGGGTTCATCCGCCGCGCCTGGATCACCCAGTTGGCGCCGTCGAAGCGATTCCAGACGACGGTGGCGGTGCCGTCGGGGCCGACGCCGACCCGCGGCTGGATCGCGCTCTCGCCGGCAAGGGAGATGCCCTCGCTTGCTTCCTCAAGAGTCCCGTCGGGTTCGACCCGGCGGGTCTGGACGATCGAGTCTTCGCCGTCGAAGCGGCTCCAGACGACGGTGGCGGTGCCGTCGTCGGCGACGGCGACCCGGGGTTCGACCGCGTCTCGGCCCGCTTCGGAGAGCCGCTGCGCAGCGGCTTCGGAAGTCCCGTCGGGGGCCACCTGCCGCACCTGGACGAGGTAGTGGAAGCCGTCCCAGCGCTGCCAGACGACGGTCGCCTCACCGTCGGGGGCGACGTCAAGCCGCGGCGCCGCCGCGTCCTGCCCCGACCCCGAGAGCGTCCGCGTCGCTTCCTCCGGCGTGCCGTCGGCGGCGAGACGCCGCTCCTGGACGCGGAAGTTGGCGCCGTCCCAGCGCACCCAGGCGACGACCGCGGTGCCGTTTGGCGCCACCGCGATCTGCGGCGCCAGCGCGTCTCCCCCGGCCGCCGAGAGCTGCCGCACCGGCCCCCGCGCTCCCGCGGCCGAGACCCGGCGGGCGAAGACGCTCCACTCGCTGCCGGCGCGGGCGCTCCAGACCACCGTCGCGGCGCCGTCGGCGGCGACGGCGACGTCGGCCCCGGTGACCATTTCCGCCGCCGGCGAGAGGTCCTCGGGCCGGGCCGCGTCGTTGGCCGCGGCGGGCGGCGGCGGCACCTTGATCAGTTTCGGCAGCGAGACCGGGGCACCGGCGAAGAGGCTGCCCCCGATCGCCTTGCGGAACTGCTGCTGAGCGGGCGCCGAGGTCTCGATCGGCCAGTCCGAGCGTTTTTCCCCCTTCTGGAAGGGCCAGTTGAACCACATGTAGGCCCTGATCTCCGGGTGGTGCGGGAGGTAGGTGGTCAGCATTTCCCGGATCCAGTCGGTCTTGTTGCCGCCGTACTCGCTGGACGCGTTCTCGACGATCGCGAACGGCTTCGTCGGCGCCACCGCGCGGATCAGTTTCAGCGTCGGCGTGATCGTCTGCTCCGGCGTGATCCATTTGTCCGGCTGGGCGGGGTTGCGGCCCCAGTTGTAGGAGTCGAGGGCGGTCCAGTCGACGTAGGCGTCGCCGGGGTAGTACGGCGTCGGGTCGGACTCGGGGTCTTCCCAGATGCTGTTGACGAGCCAGGTCCAGGTGACGTTCGTCGCCCCCTGTCCGGCGACGACGTCGTGGAAGCGGCGCCAGGCGGCGATGAAGCTGGGGCTGCGTCCCCACGCGTACCAGCCGCCGTTCATCTCCCACCAGGGCGCGAAGAGGAACGGGTGCCCCCAGGCCTTTGCTTCCAGCGCCCATTTTTTGATCGCCGCGTCGTGTTTGCCGGCGGCGATGTCGGCGAGCGTGACCCCGCTGCCGAGGCCCATCGTCACCAGCGGGATCGCGCCGCGGGCGTGGGTCGCTTCCACCTCTACCGAGTCCCAGGTGACCCAGGGCTGGCCCTGGTTGAGGATCGCCACCTTCTTGCCGGCGTGGCGCTCGAAGAGGTCCCAGGCGGCGACGTTGCGGGGAGCGTTGCCGGTCTGCCCGTAGGTCTCGCCGCTGATCGTCGCCCCGAAGTACATCGAGCCGCTGGCCGCCGATGCCGACGCCAGCAGTAGCGCTAAAGCGCAGAGGCAAGCGATTGCCGCGCGGACAAAACCTCCCTGGACCATTGTTCGATGCTGGCGAAGCAGAGTCAGTTCGTCAAGTCGTCGGTTGCGGGACGGTCTTGCGCTGGACGACGTCGCCGGCCCCGTTGAAGCGCCTCCAGGTCATCGCCAGGGTTCCGCCGGCCCCCCAGGCCACGGAGGGGTCGCCGGCGGTTCGACCCGCGGTCGAGAGGTCCTGGACGCCCCCGAGGCTGCCGCTGGCGAAGAGGTCCCGCCGCTGGACGATGAAGTTAGTGCCGTCGAAGCGGCTCCAGAGGATGGTCGCGACGCCGCCCGGAGAGATCGCCACCTGCGGGTCGGCCGCGTCGCGGCCGAGCGCCGAGAGGTTGAAGGTGCTCGCGCCGATGACGCCGGCCGGATCGAGACGGCGCGCCTGGACGACGAAGCTGGTCCCGTCGAAGCGGTCCCAGACGACGGTCGTGGCGCCGTCGGGGGCGACCGCGACCTGCGGCTCGGCGGCGTTGCGGCCGCTGGCGGAGAGGTCGTAGACGCCGCCGAGAAGCGCCCCGGCGGCGGAGAGCCGCCGCTCCTGGATGATCCAGTTGGCGCCGTTGAACCTGTTCCAGACCACGGTCGAGATGCCGCTGGGCGCGACCGCGAGCTGCGGCTGGAGCGCGCTCTCGCCGCTGACGGAGAGGCTCAGGGTCGTGGTCTTCGGCGTCCCGCTCGGTTCGATCTGTCGCGCCTGGACGATCCCGTCGTAGCCGTCGAACCGGGTCCAGACCACCGTCGCGGTGCCGGTCCCCGCCACCGCCACCTGCGGTTCGACGGCGTCCTGCCCCGTCGCCGAGAGGGTGTGCGCGGCGCTCTCGAGGACGCCCGCGGCGGAGATGCGGCGCTCCTGGACGAGATAGTGCGCTCCGTCGAACCGCTTCCAGACCACGGTCGCGATGCCATCGGCGGTCGTCGCCACCTGCGGGGCGACCGCGTCCTGCCCGGTCGCCGAGAGGGTCTTGGTGCTTTCCTCCGGGATCCCGGCCGTCGAGATCCGGCGTGCCTGGACGAGGAAGTTGGTGCCGTTGGAGCGAGTCCAGACGACCGTGGCCAACCCGGCCGGGGTGACCGCGACCCGCGGCGCGAGCGCGTCCTGCCCCGCGGCCGAGAGCTGGCGGATCGGCCCGAGCGTGCCGTTGGCGGCGACCCGGCGCGTGAAGACGACGTGGAAGCCGTAGTTGAGGGAGCTCCAGACGACGGTCGAGGTGCCGTCGCGGGCAACCGCGACGTCGGGCCCGCTCGCCATCTCCAGCGCCGGGGTCAGGTCGGCGGCCTGCGCCGCTTCCCCGCTGCGGGCGGGCGGGGCCGGCACCTTCGTCAGCCACGGCAGGCTGACCGGCGCCGAGACGAAGAGGCCGCTCTGGATCGCCTTGCGGAACTGCTGCTGGGCGGGCGCCGAGGACTCGATCGGCCAGTCCTCCCGCTTTTCCCCCTTCTTGAAGTTCCAGTTGAACCACATGTAGGCCTTGATCTCGGGGTGGTGCGGCAGGTAGGTCGTCAGCATTTCCCGGATCCAGTCGGTCTTGTTGCCGCCGTACTCGGTCGAGGCGTCCTCGACGATCGCGATCGGCTTGCCCGGCCCCAGCCCCTTCAGGACCTTCAGGGTCGGGGTGATGGTCTGCTCGGGGGTGATCCAGCGGTCCGGCTGGGCGGGATTGCGGCCCCAGTTGTAGGAGTCGAGCGCCATCCAGTCGACGTAGGAGGCGCCCGGGTAGTAGCGGCTCGGGTCGGAGGCGGGGTCAGCCCAGATGCTGTTGACGAGCCAGGTCCAGGTGACGTTGGTCGCGCCCTGGCCGGCGACGATGTCGTGGAAGCGCTTCCAGGCGGTGACGAAGTAAGGGCTGCGTCCCCAGGCATACCAGCCGCCGTTCATCTCCCACCAGGGCGCGAAGAGGAACGGGTGCCCCCAGGCCTTCGCTTCCTGCGCCCACCGCTTGATCGCCGCGTCCTGCCCTCCCTTGGCGATCGATTCCAGCGAGGTTCCCTGCACGCCCATCGTCACCAGCGGGATCGCGCCGCGGTTATAGGTGGCGTTGGCGTCGTACTCGTTGAAGGAGGCGAAGCTCTGGCTCTGGTTGAGGATCGCCACCTTCTTGCCGGCGTGGCGCTCGAACAGGTTCCAGGCCTGAGTGTTATACGGGGCGTTGCCGGACTGGCCGTAGGTTTCGCCGCTGATCGTCGCGCCGAAATACATCGAGCCGCTGGCGGCCGACGCCGAGGCGAGCAGCAGCGACAGTGCGCATAAGCACACGATCACCACCCTGCCAAGTCCCCCCTGGACCATTGTTCGATGCTGGCGAAGGGGGGCGAGTTCGTCAAGTCGCCGCACCGAAATGAGGTAGCCGCCCACGCGGGACTTCAAACCCTCCCCGCGGTTACGGTTTTTTCTCGGAGCCTTTGCCCTGTCCGGCTTCGCCGGCGCTTTCCGGGGCTTTTACTTCTCTTGCGGCTTCCGACTTGGGTTGCGGCGCCTGCTGCGGCGGTTCAGGCGCCGCCGCGGGAGGGTTTTCGGGCGCTTCCTTCGGTGGCGCGCTCGGAGGCGCAGGGGTGGCAGGCTTCGAGGGCTTGTCCGGGGCCGCGGCTTCGCCGCTCGCCTCCGGCGCTTCCGGCTTGTTTTCCGCGGCCTTTTCCTGGCCGTCGGCGGCGGCGCTCGGGTGCTGCTTTTCGTGGTCGCGGCCGGCCGCGTGCTCGCCCGGGGTGACGGGGGCGTGCAGGTTGGCCTGGGCGTGGCCCTTGGCGTGCGCCTGCCCCTCGCCGAGGCCACTCGGGGCGGCCTGCCGATCGGCACCGCCGACGTCCCCGTTCGCTGCGCCGCCCTTGCCATCGGCGGCGGGATGGAGGGGTGAGATGCCAGGCGCGGGCGTGTGCGGCTGCACGCCCGCCGGCGCCGGGACCGCCTTGGTCGACTTGGCATCGCCCTCACCCGGCAGGCCGAGGTGGATGACGCCGGTCCGCTCGGCGGCGGTGACGCCGACCGCCGCGACCACGGCGACGGTCGCGACCCCTTTGGCGGCGGCCGAAGTGGCGATCGTTTTCGCGGCGCCGCCCCCGAGCGCGGCCGCGAGGCCACCCCCCGTGGCGGCCCCTGAGCCGCCGATCATGCCCTGCAGCATCCCCGTCGCCGCGATCGCGGGCAACGGCGAGAGCGCGGCAAGGTCCTGCCGGCGACCGTTGATTTCCTCGCGGAACTGACGGCAGCCGGCGCAGGAGCGCAGGTGGGCGCGAACGTCGCGGCGGCGGGTAACCCGGCCGTCGCCGTCGGAGAGGGCCTTGGTGACGGCGTCGCAGTTCATCTCACGCCCCTCCTCCATCTGCCGCAAGCTCAGCCGCGCCTCGTAGAGCGTCTGCCGCACCACCGCGCCCGAGGTGTCCAGGGCGCTGCCGATCTCCTCGAAGCCCAGCCCCGCCAGCTCCCGCATCACCAGCACCTCGCGCTGGCGGTCGGGGAGCTCCCGCATGTCGGCGATCAACCGCCGCAGCCGCTCCCGCGTCGCCACGTCCTCGGCGAGCCCGTAGCCGGGCGCCGCCTGCTCGACGTCCAGCGGCCGCGTCTCCCGACGTCGCCGCAGCAGGTCGATCGACTCGTTGTGGGCGATCCGGTAGAGCCACGGCTTCAGGTCGATCTTGCGCTCCTCCCCCGGCAGCGCCCGCAACACCTTCATCATCGCGTTCTGCAGGGCGTCCTGGGCGTCCTCGGGATTGCCGACGATCGCCAGGCAGAAGCGGTAGAGGGGTTGGTGGTAGCGCCGGAAGATCGCCGCGAAGGCACGCTCGTCCCCCCCGACCGCACGCCGGGTCAGGCGCTCGTCGGAGAGCAGGCGGCTGAATGCCACCGGCGCTGCTGCTTCGCTGCTCATGGGACGATCTTCCCATCGCGGGCCATCCGTTCAAGGGTAGGGGCGTACCGACCCTTCGTAAACGGTTCGTCCAGCTGCGATGTCAGTGCTTTTCTCCTCGGCTTCTTCATCAATGACCTGACGGATACGTGAACTACCCGTTTTGTTAGGGAAATCGATCCAAAGCGGGCGGTCTGGCCGCACAGAGACAGGAGGATTCGCAAATGGTCGGTGCGTTGATCGGGCTGCTGATCATCGTCGCAATCGTGCTGGTGCTGCTGAAGGTGGCCGTCGCCGGAGGGATCCTCGGCCTAATCGCACTGATCTTGCTGATCCTCCTGCTTCTGGGCCGCATCTAGGACTTGAAAAGGGTTCCTTGCTTATCGGCGGGGAAGCGGGGTAGCGAGGTGCAATGCCCGAGCTTCTTCTAGGTCCCGTCGTCCGCTACGTCTCCGAGACCGAGGCCACCGTTTGGGTCGAGGTCAGCGACGCCTGCGAGGTCGAGATCCTCGGCCACCGCGAGCCGACCTTCCGGGTCGAGGGGCACCACTTCGCGCTCGTCTGCATCGAAGACCTCGAGCCGGCGACGCGCTACGAGTACGAGGTGCGGCTGGACGGCGAGGTCCACTGGCCGCAGCCCGGCTCCGACCTGCCGCCGAGTGCGATCCGCACCGTCGACGGCGACAAGAAACTCGACATCTACTTCGGCTCCTGCCGTGTCGCGGTGCCGCACGAGCCGCCCTTCGACCAGCCCAAAGACGTCAGCGAAGAGGGCCACGAGTTCGACGCCCTCTGGGTCCTCGCCCTGCAGATGGCCGAGGGCGAGCGGGACGAGTGGCCCGAGCAGCTGTTCCTGCTCGGCGACCAGGTCTACGTCGACGAGGGCTCGCCGCAGACGCGCAAGAAGATCAGGGAACGGCGCGGCACCGACACCCCGCCTTTCGACGAGGTCACCGACTTCGAGGAGTACACCTGGCTCTACCGCGAGAGCTGGGAAGACCCGCTGATCCGCTGGCTCTTCTCCAACGTCTCGGTCTCGATGCTCTGGGACGACCACGACATGAGCGACGACTGGAACATCTCCCGCGGCTGGCTGCTGGAGATGCAGCAGAAGTCGTGGTGGCACCGGCGCGTGGTCGGCTGCGTCTCCAGCTACTGGATTTACCAGCACATCGGCAACCTCTCGCCGCGCGAGCTGCGCGAGAACGAGCTCTTCCAGCGGGTCCGCGGCAACCAGACCGGCGAGGAGGAGCTGTTCTCCTGGGCGCACCGGATCCAGTCGATGGGCGACGGCACCCGCTGGAGCTTCTACCGCGACTTCGGCCGCACCCGCGCCGTCTTCATTGACGCCCGCGCCGCCCGGGTGCTGGAGGACGGTCGGCGGGCGATCGTCGACGACGAAGAGTGGGAATGGATCGTCGAACACGTCGAAGGGGACTTCGACCACCTGATTATCTGCACGACGATCCCCTGGCTCCTCTCCCCCGCCTTCGAGCGACTCGAGGCCTGGAACGAGCAGATGGTCGAGGGGAAGGCCTGGGGCAGGTTGCCCGCCTGGGCGAGCGAGAAGCTGCGGCGCGAAGTCGACTTCGACCACTGGCCCGCCTTCGGCGAGTCCTTCGCGAAGCTGCGCGACCTCCTGCACGAGGTCGCCACCGGCAAGCGCGGCAAGGTGCCGGCCTCGGTCGTCGTCCTCTCCGGCGATGTCCACCACGCCTACCTCGCCGAGGTCGCCTACCCCGCCTCGGCGAACGGCGCCAACGGCGGCGGCGAGCGGGCGCCGGTCTACCAGGCGGTTTGCTCGCCCTACCGCAACCCGCTCGACGAAAATGAGCGGCGGGTGGTGCGCTGGGGGTTCGGCTGGGGGCTGACCGCGATCGCGGCGCTGTTGGCGCGCGCGGCTGGCGCCCCCGACCCGGGAATCCGCTGGCGCACGGTCGAGGGGCCCTACTTCGACAACCAGGTCGCGAGCCTCCACATCGACAAACGCAACGCGACGCTCCGGCTCGACAAGACCGTGCCTGGCGAGGACGGCCACAAGGCCCTGGAGAAGACCTTCTCCCGCAGCCTCACCTAGCCGAACGCAGTTGTCCCCGCATACCGGGGACAACTGCGTTCGGCCTGTTTTTGCGCGTAGTCGTTATTGGGTAGAGAGGGCGGATGCGGATCCTCTTAGCGGTGCTCCTTTCCCTGGCCGGCGGCGTCGTGGCAACGGGGGCGGAGGCGGCCGATCTCTACGGCGGCGACGTCACCTGCGCGGTGCAGCCGGCAAACGAAGACGTCCGCCTCTGCGGCGGCGAGACCACTACCTGGGACGGGGTCACGCAGATCGACGTCAACGTCGTCCTGCCGCCGCAGCCGGACAGCGGCGATGACGGTCCCTACCCCCTGATCGGCGTCTTCCACGGCTGGGGTGGGCACAAGATCGGGCTCGAAGACGCCCGTGTCCAGGACTGGGCGAAACGCGGCTACGCCGTCTTCAGCATCAGCGACCGCGGCTGGGGCGAATCCTGCGGCGGTCAGGACCCTGACCGCATCACCGAACCGCTCGCCTGCGCCGCCGGCTACAACCACCTGCTCGACACCCGCTACGAGGTTCGCGACGCCCAGTACCTGATCTCGGTCCTCGCCGACGAAGGGGTCGCGATCCCGGACAAGATCGGCGCCACCGGCGTCTCCTACGGCGGCGGCATGTCGCTGGCGCTGGCAGCGCTGCGGGACCGGACGATGCTGCCCGACGGCACGCTCGTCCCGTGGGAAAGCCCGGAGGGGACGCCGATGAGACTCGCCGCGGCGGTGCCGCAGTGGCCCTGGAGCGACCTCGCCTACTCGCTGATGCCGAATGGCAGCACCCTCGACTACCGCGCCGACAACCCCTACCGCGGCCCCGCCGGCGACGCCCCGATCGGGGTCGAGAAGGCCTCGTATGTGACCGGGCTCTACGGCCTCGGCCTCGCCTCCAGCAACTACGCCCCGGCCGGCGTCGATCCCGGCGCTGACCTGACCGGCTGGTACACGCTGATCAACGCCGGCGAGCCGTATGACTCGAACCCCCTCGCCAACTCGATCGTCACCGAGATCACCGCCCACCACTCCGCCTATTACATAGACCACTCCCAGCCGCCGGCGCCGCTGTTGATCCAGAGCGGCTGGAACGACGACCTCTTCCCGGTCGACGAGGCGGTCCGCTTCTACAACCGCACCCGCGCCGAGTACCCGGGCGACCCGATCTCGCTCTTCCTGATGGACGACGGCCACGCCCGCAGCCAGAACAAGGCCGCCGACGAGGCGCTGTTCGTGGAGCGGCTGAACGCCTGGTTCGACCACTACCTAAAGGGCGAGGGCGCGGCACCGAGCTCGAGCGCCGAGGCGCTAACCACGACCTGCCCCGCCACGAGCGCCTCCGAAGGGCCGTTCAAAGCCGCCGACTGGCAGTCCCTGTCGCCGGGCGAGGTCCGCTTCGGCGGCTCCGCGGCCCAGACGATCGTGCCCGGGGCGGGCAACCCGACCATCGGCACCACCTTCGACCCGATCGCCGGCTCCGGCGCCTGCGCCACCGCACCGGGAGCCGACCAGGCCGGCGCCGCCAACTACCGCCTCGCGGTCCCATCTCCCGGCCTCACCCTGCTCGGCTCGCCGACCGTGATCGCCGACCTCGCCACCAGCGGCACCGACTCGGCGCTGGCGGCCCGCCTGCTCGACGTGCTTCCCGACGGCAGCGAGCGGCTGATCGCGCGAGGCCTGCTGCGTCCGGGCGCCGGGGGCGACGACGTCGTCTTCCAGCTCCATCCCCAGGGCTACCGCTTCGCCGGCGGCGACACCGTGAAGCTGGAGCTGCTGCCCGCCGACGCCCCCTACTCGCGCCCCTCGAACCTGCAAGCGCCGATCACGGTTTCCGACCTCGAGCTGCGGCTGCCGGTACGCGAGCAGCCGGGCGAGCTCGGCGGCCTCGTCCAGACCCCGGCAGCACCGGGACGCGCGAGCGCCGAGCCGATCTCGGAGCCCAGCCCCACCAAGGGAGCGGCAAGCCTCGCCGGCCGCCTCCGCGCCGGCTTGCGCGTCGCCCGCGTCCCCCTCCGCTGCAGCGGCGGCCCCTGCACCGGCGCGATCGTCCTGCGATCCGGCAAACGCATCCTCGCCCGCGACTCCTACTCGATGCGAGACGGCACCAAAGAAGGCGTCCCGATCGATTTCACCAAGCGCGGCCGCAAGCTCATCTCCGCCAAGCGCCGGACCGGCAAGCGCTCGCTGAAGGTCCGCCTCGTCCTGAGCGACGCCGGCCGCCCGGCGCCAATCGGTCTCAAACGCCCCCTCCGCCTGCGCTAACCGCGGCCGATCTCGTTCCGTGGTTCCTTTGTCGTCCTATAGACGACTAAAGAACCACAAGTTCAGGGGCCTGCATCTGCCACGCGTTGCGTGGTTCCTTTGTCGCCATTTAGAGGACTAAGGAACCACGGAACTCGGGAACTTCACGCCAAGCGGGCTTCGCGCCGCCGCTCCCAGACGTTCCAGCCCGCCATCACAGCGCCGGCGTAGATCCAGCCGAGGGCGACGTCGAAGAAGTAGTGCTCGCCGGTGGCCATCAGGGTCAGGCCCATCAGCAGCGGATAGAGCAGCAGCAGCGGGCGCAGCCAGCGGCGCCGGACCCGGCTCCAGAGGAAGAGCGCGACGAGGGTGACGAAGGCGGTGTGCAGCGAGGGGACGGCAGCGACCAGGTTGCTGCTCGCCTGCCCCTTGGAGAAGAGCGAGGCGGTGCCGACGCTGATGACTTCCCAGCCCTTGCCGGTGGTGCGATGGACTTCGCCGATCAGCCCCATTTCGCCGGCCAGCCAGGGCGGCGCCGCCGGGAAGGCGATGTAGGTCGCGAGTCCGCAGAGCGCCAGCGTCACCAGCCGCCGGGTGAAGCGGTGGAAGGCGAGGCGGTCGCGGGCCCAGAAGTACCCGGCGAGGGCGAAGGGAACGATGAAGTAGGAGGTGTAGGTGAAGGTGAAGAGGACGTCCCACCAGTTGACGACGCCGGGGTCGTAGAGCCGGTCCTGCAGCCACTCGGTCGGCACCTGGCCGCCGAAGATGAAGCTGTCGACGTCGATCATCACGTGGTAGTGGACGCCGATCCCCATCGAGTCCGCCGCCCCGCGGGTGAGGTCGTAGACCCAGAGCACGGCGACAATCGGCAACCAGTCGATCACCAGCTGGAGGATTTCCCGCGGCGGCCGGCCGATCGAGGCGCAGGCGAGGGCGCCGCAGGTCCAGAGGATCACCAGCTCGCGCTGGACGGGGATCCCGTAGGCGGCGGTCCAGAGGATCAGGCCGACGAAGTAGAGCCCGAACGCGTACGGGCGCAGCGGCGCCAGCGAGGCGAAGCGGAAGTCCGCCGCCTGCTCCGCTCTGGTCTCGGCATATTCACCCGTGGCCATGGCGCACATGCTATGGGCCGCGGCGATGCCGGTTTCGTAGTCTCAGCCGATGCCCGCTGAAGCCCACGCGACCAAGCTGCTGATCGGCGGCGAGCAGACCCCGGGCAGCGGCGAGCGCCTCGCGGTCGAGAACCCGTTCACGACCGAGACGATCGTCGAGCTCGGCGCCGCCTCGCCCGAGCAGGTCGACGCCGCCGTCGCCGCCGCCCGTGAGGCCTGGCCCGGCTGGGCGCGGATGACCGCCGGCGAGCGTTGCGAGCTCCTGCACGAGGTGGCGCGGCGGCTGCGCGCCGAAGCCGAGCCGCTGGCGCAGACGATGACCGCCGAGGGCGGCAAGCCGCTGATCGAGAACCGCGACGAGCTCGAGTGGACCGCCGCCGCCTTCGACTACTACGCGGAGATCGGCCGCGACCACGCCGGCCGGGTGATCCCGCCGATCGAGGCGAGCCAGCTGGCGATGGTGGTCAAGGACCCGCTCGGGGTCGTCGGCTGCATCGTCCCCTGGAACTACCCATTGCTGCTGCTTGCCTGGAAGGTGGCGCCGGCGCTGGCCGCCGGCAACTGCGTCGTCGCCAAGCCCTCGGAGCTGACGCCGCTCAGCACCCTGATGCTGGCGCCGGTCTTCGACCACCTGCCGCCGGGCGTCTTCAACGTTCTCGCCGGCGCCGGCGAGGTCGGCGCCGCCCTCGCCGCCCATCCCGATGTCGACTGCATCGCCTTCACCGGCTCAGTCGCGACCGGCAAGAAGGTGGCCGAAGCCTGCACGCCGCGGATGGCGCGGATGAACCTGGAGATGGGCGGCAAGGACGCCTTCATCGTCTGCGCCGACGTCGCCCCCCAGCTCGAGGTCGCCGCCCGCGGCGGCGCCTGGGCGGCCTTCCTCAACGCCGGCCAGGTCTGCACCTCGGCCGAGCGCTTCTACGTCGCCCAGGAGGTATACGACGACTACGTCGAGGCCTTCGTCGACCACACCCGCAGCCTCGTCCTCGGCGACCCCTTCGAGCTCGGCACCGACGTCGGCCCGATGGTCTCCGAGCCGCAGCGGCAGAAGGTCGTCGCCCAGCTGGAAGCGGCGTCAGCCGCGGGCGCCGAGATCCTCACCGGCGGCGACCGCGGCGGCCAGGAGCGCGGCCACTTCCTCTCCCCCGCCGTCGTCGTCGGCGCCGACCCCGACAGCGCCCTGCTGCGCGAGGAGACCTTCGGACCGGTCGCGCCGATCGTCCCGGTCTCCTCCCTCGACGAAGCGATCGAGCTCGCCAACGGCACCGAGTTCGGCCTCGGCGCCAACGTCTACACCGGAGACCTCGAGAACGCGGTCCGCTGCATGCGCGAGCTGCGCGCCGGCACCGTCTGGATCAACGACCCGCTGACCGACAACGACGCCGGCCCCTTTGGCGGCTTCAAGCAGTCCGGCCTGGGGCGCGAGCTCGGCCGCGAGGGGCTCGAGGCCTTCCAGGAGACCAAGCACGTCCACATGGAGAGCCGGATCGAGCGCAAGGAATGGTGGTACCCGTACAAGGAGTACGGGGCGAGCTAGCGGCGCTTCTACTTGAACTCGAAGCTGGTCAGGTCCTGGCCGTAGATCGGGCTGACCACGAGCTTGTCGAGGTCGATCGTGTCGGCGACGAAGGTGCCGAGGGTGAGGGTTCCGAACGGCGCCCAGGGAGCCTGGCGCATGACGGTGCGGTCGAGCGCCGCGTATTCGCTTTCCTGCTTCGGCCCCAGCTGCTGGCGACCGAGCTGGCGCGTCTTCGCGTTCACTTCCGGGTCGTCGAACATGGCCCAGTTGGTGTTGCCGTTGGCGATGATGCTTTCGCCCGTCAGCTGCGGCGCGAAGTAATCGTTCGGGTGCGGATAGTCGACCAACCAGTTGGCGAAGCCGGTGTCGAGGTCGGGCGTGCTCGAGTTGCTGATCAACGTGAAGTAGTTGCTGAAGTCGACGACTTTCAGCTTCGTCTCGAAGCCGAGCTTGCGCAGCACCTGCTCGTAGTACTCGCCAGCTTCGTCGCTGGGCGGAAGGTTGAAGGTCCAGACGGTGATCTCGCGGTCGGCCGGGTCGGCTTCGGTGATCAGCCTCTTCGCCTTGACCAGGTTGTGCGGGTAGAGCTCGAACTTGCGGTAGCCGGGCATCAGCGGCGGCAGCACCTGCTGGGTCTTGGCCAGGGTGCCGGCGAAGATCCGTTCCAGCGCCTCGGGATCGACGGCGTAGTTGACCGCCTGCCGCACCCGTACGTCGTCGAACGGCGGCGCCTGGGTGTTCATCCAGAAGTAGTAGACGCTGATCGTTTCCTGCTCGCGGAACTGCGTCCCCTCGTAGCGCTTTCTTATCTCCGCGTACTGTTCGGGCGGCGGCGGGTTCTTCATCCAGTCGACTTCGCCCTTTTCCACTTCTTCGACCTGGGCGATCGGGTTGCTGCGGACCTCGAACTCGATCTTGTCGACGTGCCCGTCGGGGAACCGCGGCATCGCCTCGCCGTTCGCCTCCCAAGCCGGATTGCGTTCGTATTCCCAGCTCCGCCCCGGCCGCACGCCGGTGATCATGTAGGGACCGGTGGCCGGCGGCGGGTTCGCGGTCTGGTCCTCGGCCGGCGTCCCTGCCGGCACCGGCGCCGCGAACGGCAGCGCCAGCACGTAGCTGAAGAACCCACTCGGTTCCACCAGGCGGATCACGATCTTGCCGCTCGCATCGTCCGTGGTGATCCCCGCGATCCCGCCCTTCTTCGTCCTCGCGAACCGTTCGGCGCCGACGATGTCGGTGTAGAACGAGGAGCCGCCGGAGTTGATCCGGAAGAGGCGTTCGATCGCGAAGGCGAAGTCCGAGGCCCGCACCGGCGTCCCGTCGGAGTATTCGAGGCCCGGCCGCAGGAACAGAGTGAAGCGGCGGCCCCCCTGGTCGACCTGCGGCAGGTCTTTGGCCAGGCCCGGGATCAGCTCGGTGCCGGCCTCACCGTTCTTCGGCGCGTAGGTGAGGAGCGGGATGTAGCTGTTGTGCAGCGCCGTCGACCCTTCGAGGGTGAAGGAGAGGGCGGGATCGAGGTAATCCGGGAAGGAGCTGTAGGTACCGCGCAGGACCTCACCTTCGTCGGACTCGTCGCTGGAGCCGCAGCCCACCAAGGCGGTGATAGCGAAGACGATCGCGATGCGACTGACCGGTACCCACAAGTTCTTCACGGCATTACACCCTTTCCCCGAAGACGCTGAACCACGATAGACCGCAAGGGCTGACCGTGCGCACTCATCCCTCGACTGGGCCGTGTTCGTCCTGGTAGTGGCGGAGGACCTCCTCGGTGCTCTCGCCGGGCATCCGCAGCCGCGTCCGCAGCGTCTCCGCGAAGTCGTCAATCGCCATCCGCAGGATCTCGGCCCGCACCCGCAGCGAGTGCGGACGCTCCTCTCCCCCCGCCTCCTCGACCAGGGAGTTGAGGAAGGGCAGCAGCCCGGCCAGCGCCCGCTCCTCGTCCTCGGTGCGGAAGTAGTGGGTGATCGGGAAGTGGATCAGGTCGCGGCGGACGCGGATCAGCTGCTCGGCGAAGCCGGCGAGCAGGGACTCGAGCAACTCCGGGTCGGCGTCGGCGAGCTTCTCCCCCAGCCGCTCCTCCGTCTCCTTGGCGAGGTGGAGCTCGTGGGCGAGCGAGTCGCGGCGGGAGATCGCGTTGTAGATCGAGATCAGCCAGGAGATGCTGGCGGTGAGCAGGCCGAGGCCGAACATCGTCTCCACCGGACCCAGCACCCGCAGCAGCGGCGATTCCGGCGAGATGTCGCCGTAGCCGAGGCTGGTGAGGTTGACGAGGGAGACGTAGAAGGCGTCGAGGAAGCCGGTGTGCTGCGCCGGGTTCAGCCCGGCGTCGAAGTGGAAGCCCTGCGGCAGCTGCGGGAAGAAGACAAAAGCCCAGCCGAGCGCCAGCAGCGCCGCCCAGGTTGCGACCACGGCGATGTAGCTGAGCGGCCCGCCCAGCAGCCCGATCGTGCCGCTGCCGCCCGGGACGTGGCGGGCGAGCCAGCCGACGGTCCGAACCACCCGCCGCGCCACCGTGCCGCGGCCGAGCGGGTGGAAGAGGACGTCGAAGATGTCGCGCAGGCCAATCGCGATCAGCGCCACTCCGAGCAGGGTCCAGACGACGTCCACGCCGAGACCGTACTCGGCGTGGACGCCTCAACCCCTAGCCGCTGACGATGAACAGCGGTTTCGGTGCAGTTGCTTCGTAGGTGCCGCTCCAGCTCGCGGTCGAGGAGCAGAGGAAGCCGCCCCCGATCTTGCTGAAGCTGATGCTGCTCGCTTTGATCGTCGCTGGGTTGCCGCCGGTAACCGAGACGGACGATTTGCTCGCCGAGTATTCGCAGGTGGTGCCACCGCAAGTGAATTTGCCGCCGGCACCGCTGATCGTCATCGTCCCGTTGCCGCCGCTGCCGCTGACTTCGGCCGGCCACGGCGTATTCAGCGCCGAGGCAGTGCAGGCGCCGAGACCCGAGGTGCAGTTTTTCCAGGTCACCGAGCTGATCGAGCCAGTTACCGCGCCCGCCCCACCTTCGCTGGTGGTTTTGCCGCTGATCGTCGATTCCGTGCAGCTGATGTTCACGAACCCGGACGACATCGTCGAATTCGTACCCGCCACCAACTGCGCTTTGATCGCCGTGCCTTTGCCGTAGGTGTTGCCGGCCGGGCAAGGCGAGGTATTGACAGAGCAAAGCTTCGTCGCCGAAGCCGTTCCCGCCCCGATCGCGGCCATTGCCGCCATTGCCGCCAGCAAGCCGAGGCCGAGCATCTTGATGTTTCTCATGTTTTCTCCCTTGTTGGCCCTGCCTGGCCGGGACTGGCAACCGACTTAGGTCAGATGTACCAGAAACATGAGTTTTTCTCAAATTATCTTGAGCATTAACTGCTGAGACCCGGGTGGACCCCGCGGCCGATCGCCTGCTGGTCGACCATCTTCTGCAGCAGCTTCATCAAGCGGACGCGGTCGGTCTCGCTCATTCCGGTCGTCAGCTCCTCCTCGTGGGCCTTGGCGATCGCGCGGCCGCGGGTGAGGGCGCTGCGGCCTTTGCGGGTCAGGTACAGGGCCCGCACGCGGCGATCGTCGGGGTTCGGCCGCCGCTCGACCAAGCCGCGCTCTTCGAGCTCGTCGACCAGGGCGACCATGCGGCTGGGCGGGACCTGGATTCCCTCCCCTATCGCCTGCTGGGACTGGCCTTCGGCGGCGTCGATCAGGTTGAGGATGCGGAACAGCGGCGGGTTGAGATCGACCTCGGCGATCCGCTCGGCGAAGCGGCGCGAGGCGTGGATGCCGACCTGCGAGAGCAGGAAGGCGAGGGTCGAGGGAGCGCGGTCGCCGTTGACGGATTCGCCGGTCATGGGGGATGAAGCTTACCCGGTACTTTGTGATAGAAACCGTTTCGCTCGTAAACCTTTCTGCTCGCTAACCAGTCTTCCGCGAAAGGACCTCCCGTATGACTCGCCGCCTCGCCCGCCTCGCCGACATCTCCTACCGCCGCCGGGGGCTGATGGTCCTCGCCTGGATCGTCGCCACCGTCGTCCTCATCGTCCTCGGCACCGCCTTCGCCGGCGAGTACGAAGCCGACTACAACACCCCCGGCTCGGAGTCGAAGGCGGCGAGCGAGCTGGCCGAACGCGAATTCGAGGGCTACTCCGGGCAGGAAATCTACGTCGTCTGGAAAGACCCGAACGGCGCCGACAGCGCCGCCGCGAAAGCCGGGCTGGGGAAATTCTTCGCCACCGCCGAAGCCATCCCCCACGTCGAGAAACGGCAGGCGATCCGCGTCTCCGACGACGGCACGATCGCGACGACCACCCTGCCGCTGACGATCGCCGGCTGGGAGGTCTCGAAAGAGGACGGCGAAAAGCTCGTCGCCGCGGCTGAAGACAACAGCACCGAGAGCCTGCAGATCGAGCTCGGCGGCGACCCGATCTACCGCGCCCAGGAAAGCTCCAACGAAGAGGGGATCGCCTTCCTCGCCGCCGCGATCGTGTTGCTGATCGCCTTCGGCTCGATCGTCGCCGCCGGCCAGGGGCGCTGCTGAACCCAGTGGCTCCAGCGCGCGGCGGGGGAGT
>DASTYZ010000134.1:0-11013 GCA_035764545.1 Solirubrobacterales bacterium
GAGATCGAGGAGTTCGGGATCGCCGAGTTCAACCAGCGCTGCCGCGAGTCGGTCTTCGAGTACGTCGAGGACTGGAACAAGCTGACCGAGCGGATCGGCTTCTGGATCGACCTCGACGACCCCTACGTCACCCTCGAGGACAACTACATCGAGTCGGTCTGGTGGTCGCTGAAGCAGCTCTGGGACAAGGACCGCCTCTACGAGGGGCACAAGGTCGTGCCCTACTGCCCGCGCTGCGGGACGGCGCTCTCCTCGCACGAGGTGGCGCTCGGCTATGAGGACGTCAAGGACCCCTCGATCTACGTCCGCTTCCCGCTGCTGGGGGAGGAGGTATCGCTGCTGGTGTGGACGACGACGCCCTGGACCTTGCCGGGCAACCAAGCCGTCGCCCTCGCTCCTGATGTGACCTACGCCTGGGTCAGGCTGGAGGACGAGACCGTCGTTCTCGCCAAACCGCTGGTGGAGAAGGTGCTGGGGGAGGGGGCCGAGATCGTCGGCGAGAAACTCGGCCGCGAGATGGTCGGGCTGTCATACAAAGGACCGATCTTCACTCTGCAAGACCGCGAGCCTGGTGGTTCTCCCGTCATCGCCGGCGACTTCGTCACCACCGAGGACGGAACCGGTCTCGTCCACATCGCTCCCGCCTTCGGTGAAGACGACTACAAGGTTGCCGCCGAGAACAAGCTGTTCGACCCGACTAACGCAAGCACCCTCTACAACCCGGTCGGCCTCGACGGCAAATTCGACGGACGCGTCGCCGGCTTCGAGGGCAAGTTCGTCAAGGACGTCGAGGTCACCAAGGCCCTGATCGCCGACCTCGATGCGCGCGGCCTGCTCTTCCGCGAGCAGGTCTACGAGCACGCCTATCCGCACTGCTGGCGCTGCGGCACGCCGCTCCTCTACTACGCGAAGTCGAGCTGGTACATCGCCACCTCGCAGGTCCGCGACCAACTGCTCGCCAACAACGAGGAGATCGGCTGGCACCCCGAGCACATCAAGCACGGCCGCTTCGGCAAATGGCTGGAGAACAACGTCGACTGGGCGCTCTCGCGCGACCGCTACTGGGGCACGCCGCTGCCGATCTGGGAGTGCACCGAGGAGGGCTGCGACGGCCGCTTTTGCGCCGGCTCGGTCGCCGAGCTGCGCGAGCGCGCCCGCGAGCCCGTCCCCGACGACCTCCACCGACCCCACATTGACGGCGTCACTCTCGACTGCTCCGACTGCGGCGGCGTCATGCGCCGGGTCGTCTCGGTAATCGACACCTGGTACGACAGCGGCGCGATGCCCTTCGCGCAGTTTCATTACCCCTTCGAGGGCAAGGAGGAGTTCGAAGAGCGGTTCCCCGCCGACTACATCTGCGAGGCGCAGGACCAGACCCGCGGCTGGTTCTACACCCTGCTCGCCGAGTCGACCCTGCTCTTCGACACCTCCAGCTACCGCAACTGCGTCTGCCTCGGCCTCATCCTCGACCCCGAGGGCCAGAAGATGTCGAAGAGTCGCGGCAACGTCGTTGACCCCTGGGACGTCCTCGAGGCCCACGGCGCCGACGCCTTCCGCTGGTACTACCTGACGGCCCAGCAACCCTGGGCCGGCTACCGCTTCAGCGTCGACACGGTCGGCGAGTCGGTCCGCCAGTTCCTCCTCACCCTCTGGAACACCTACTCCTTCTGGGTCCTCTACGCGAACGCCGAGAAGCTCACTCCCGCCGATGTCGAGTTGGTGAACCAGGAGGCCACTAACTCGCCTGGCAACGACCTCGACCGCTGGGCGCTCTCCCGGTTGCAGGCGACCACGGCCACCGTGCGCGAGCGGATGGAGGACTACGACTGCACCGCCGCTGGCCGGGCGATCGCCGAGTACGTCGAGGAGCTGTCCAACTGGTACGTGCGGCTCAGCCGCCGGCGCTTCTGGGACGGAGACCGTGCCGCCTTCGCGACCCTGCACCACTGCCTGCTGGAGACGACGGCGATGCTGGCGCCCTTCGTCCCCTTCCTCGCCGACGAGATCCACCGCAATCTCAGCGGCGAGACCGAGTCGGTCCACCTGCGCGACTTCCCGCAGGTCGACGAAGCCCTTGCTGACACCGATCTTGAGCAGGGGATGGAGGCGGTCCGTCTCACGGTCGAGCTCGGCCGCGCCGCCCGCGCCCAGGCGAAGGCGAAGGTGCGCCAGCCGCTGAGGCGCGCCGTGATCGTTGCCAACGACGCCGAGCGCGCCGCGATCGAAGCCCGCGCCGACCTCGTCACCGCCGAGCTCAACGTCAAGGAGCTCGATTTCGTCACCGACGAGTCCGAGCTGGTCAGCTACTCCGCCAAGCCCAACTACCGCGCCCTCGGGCCCCGATTCGGCAAGAGCATGCCCCAGGTCGCCGCCGCGGTCGAGGCCCTCGACGCCGGCCACGTCGCCGCGACCCTCGCCGAGGGCGGCGAAGTCGGAATCTCAATCGACGGCACCGACCACACCCTCGGCCCCGACGACCTCACCCTCGCCCTCCAGCCCCTCGAGGGCTACGAGGTCGAGGCCGAGGCCGGCCACGCCGTCGCCCTCCAGCTGGAGCTAGACGACGAGCTCCGCCGCGAGGGCCTAGCCCGCGAGATCGTCCACGCCGTCCAGAACGCCCGCAAAGCGGCGGGCCTCGAGATCACCGACCGCATCGACCTCACCCTCGCCGGCGACCCAGACCTCCTCGAGGCCGCCCAGGCCCACCAGGACTACGTTGCGGGTGAGGTCTTAGCCGCCTCCGTTTCCTACGACGACGGCGAAGGCGCCGCCGCGCAGATAGACGGCCGCGACCTCAAAATCGGCGTTTCGCGCGCCTGATAGGGGGGAGAAATCGGCTCAGTCTTGCCCTTAGCGGGGCGTGCACTTCAGCCGCCACGCAAAGAACGAAATGCGCTGGAAAGGCTGGGCCCAACGCGAGGTGCTCTGGGTGATCTCGAATCCAGTGAAGATCGACTCTGATGCGTATGGTCACCCGCGCTACTTTGGATACATACGCGGCGATCTGGTCCGCGTCGTGGTAGCAGCCGACGACCCTGAATTCGTCATCACCATTCATCCAAGGAGGCACTTTTGAAAGCCGATTACGACAGTAAGGCAGACGCCCTCGGGATCGAGTTGGTCGAGGTAGAGCGGTGGGACGACGGCTACGAGTTCGACGACGACTACTGCAACCTTGGCTTCGCCGGAGGTCGCTTGGTCTACATCGGGCTGCTCTACCCGAGTCAGAACCTGCAGCTCCTAGAGGCCGTGGCGGAGAGCTATGACCTGGAGGGCGGAACGGTGCTCGCTGCCGCCAAGGCGGCGCTGGCGGCTCCCGACCTCGCGGTGACGATCAGCGACCGCGCTCCCGTTTAGTCCTGCGGTTTCTCGCCGATGATGAAGTCCGACTTCTTCGAGTCGTCGAACTTCACCCAGCAGTGATCGGGCGCGACGCCGGCGACCTCGATCAGGGCCGCTTCGATGCGTTTGGCGATCTCCGCCTTCTGCTCGTCGGAGCGACCCTCGTACCAGTGGACGTGAACGAACGGCATGGGGAGGAGGCGCCGCCGCTTAGGCGAGCGCCGGCTCCAGCTCGGCCTCGAGGCGGCGCTTCGGCATCGCCCCGACGACTTTCTTCGCGATCGCGCCGTCTTTGAAGAGGATCATCGTCGGGATCGAGAGGACTTCGTAATCGGCCGCCGTCTGCTGGTTCTCGTCGACGTTGATCGAGACGATCTTGAGGTCGTTGCGCTCGGCGTCGATCTCCTCCAGGACCGGGTGGACGACGCGGCACGGACCGCACCAGGGTGCCCAGAAGTCGACGAGGACGGGGCCCTCGGCGTCGAGCACGTCAGCTTTGAAGGTGGCGTCGGTTACGTCCGTCAATTTCCCAGTCACTGATATCGGTCTCCCGGTCGAGGTTTCGGCTTCAGCTCAATACTTCATTAAGTATAGCGGCGTAGTAAAGGGAGGCGCCAGACCGCCTCGGCGACGATTCCCAGGTCCATCTTCGAGCTCCCTACCCGCCGCTCGCGGAAAACGATCGGCACCTCGACGACTTTGAAACCGAGGCGGAGCGCGCGGTAGGTCATCTCGACCTGGAAGGCGTAGCCACGGGTGCTGATCTGGTCGAGGTCGATCGCCTCGAGGACCTCGCGCCGCAGGCACTTGAAGCCGCCGGTGAGGTCGCGCACCGGCACCCTCAGCACCAGCCGCGCGTAGGCGCTGCCGCCACGGCTGACCGCGCGCCGCAGCGGCCCCCAGTCGCTGACGCCGCCACCGTCGACATAGCGGGAGCCGAGCACGACGTCGGCTTGCTTCGCCATCTCCAGCAGACGGGGCAGGTAGGCGGGATCGTGGGAGAAGTCGGAGTCCATCTGCAGCACCAGCCCGGCTCCGCCGCCAAGCGCCTGCCGGAAGCCGGCGATGTAGGCGGGGCCGAGTCCTTCCTTGCGGGGCCGGTGCAGGACGGTGACGTTCTCGTGTTGCTCGGCGAGGCGGTCGGCGATCTCGCCGGTCCCGTCGGGAGAGCTGTCGTCGACGATCAGTACCTGCGCCCCGGGCGGCAGCTTGCCGCGGACAGCTTCGACCAGCGGCTCCAAGTTGTCGGCCTCGTTGTAGGTCGGCAGGACCAGCCATGCGGGGCCGACGTGGTGCTCGCTCATCGCCGCGATGCTATTCGGCAGGCGCCGCCGAGGAACTCCTAGAGTTGCCTCCGTGACCAACGCCGAGATCGCCGCCGCGCTGGAAGAGCTGGGAGTCCTCTACGAGCTCGACGGCGCCGTCAAATACCGCGTCCTCGCCTACAGCACCGCCGCCAAGGCGATCCGCGAGAGCCCGGTCTCGGTCGCCGAGCTGGCCGGGCGCGGCGAAGCGACCAAGGTCCCCGGCGTCGGCAAGACGCTGGCGGAAAAGATCGACGCGCTGATCGCGACCGGCGAGATTCCCGCCGCGGTGAAGCTGAAGGCGAAGTTCCCGCCGACCCTGATCGAGGTCACCCGCGTCCCCGGCGTCGGCCCGAAAACCGCCCGCCGGCTCTTCGAGGAGCTGGAAATCTCCTCGATGGAGGACCTGAAGGCGGCGGCCGAGGGGGAGAAGATCCGCGACGTCAAAGGGCTCGGCCCGAAGGCCGAGGAGAACATCCTCGCCTCGCTGGAGCGCCTTGGCGAGCCGGGGGAGGGACCGGGTCGCCTGCTGCTCTCGAAGGTAAAGCCGATCGCCGAGGAGCTGGCGGCGGCACTCCGCGAGCACCCGGCCGCCAACCAGGTCGAGGTCGCCGGTTCGGTCCGTCGCTGGGGCGAGACCTGCAAGGACATCGACCTGATCGCGACGGCCGACGAGCCGACGGAGCTCTCCGAGCACCTGGCGAGCCACCCGCTGATCGCCGCCGCTGGGAACCCGACCGAGAACGGCGTCCACGCCCAGACCCACAACGGCGTCTCGGTCGATCTGCGGATCGTCGCGCCGGCGGCCTTCGGCAACCTGCTCCAGCACTTCACCGGCTCCAAGGCCCACAACGTGCAGCTGCGCGAAGAGGCGGTCGGCCGCGGCCTCTCGGTCTCCGAGCACGGGATCACCGAGACCGAGAGCGGCGACGTCCAGACTTGCGCGACTGAGGCCGAGGTCTACGAGCGCCTCGGCTACGCCTACATCGAGCCGGAGCTGCGCGAGGGCCGCGGTGAGCTGAAGGCGGCGCGTGAAGGCAAGCTGCCCCGGCTGGTCGAGCTCGCCGACGTCAAGGGCGACCTCCACTCCCACACCACCCTCTCCGACGGGCGCAACAGCGTCGAGGAGATGGCCGAGGCCGCCCGCGACCGGGGCTACCAGTACCTGGCGATCACCGACCACTCCGCCAGCCACGGCTTCGGCGACCACGTCACCGCCGAGCGCCTCTGGGAGCGGATCGAGGAGATCGCCGCCTGGAACGAGGCCAACGCCACGAAGAGCTTCCGCCTCCTCTCCGGCTCGGAGATCAACATCGGCCTCGACGGCACCCTCGACTACCCCGACGACCTCGTCGCCGCCCTCGACTGGGTCGTCGCCAGCGTCCACACCTCCTTCAACGTCTCCGAAAAGCAGATGACCGAGCGCGTCGTCACCGCGATCGAAAACCCGAACGTCGACTGCATCGGCCACCTCACCGGCCGCCTGATCGGCCGCCGCGAGCCCTACGGCATCGATGTCGAGAAGGTCGCCGAGACCGCGGCTCGCACCGGCACGATGATCGAGATCAACGGCAACCCCAACCGCCGCGACCTCTCCGACCTCCACGCCCGTCTAGCCGTCGAAGCCGGCGTCAAGATCGTCCTCAACACCGACGCCCACGGCGTCGACACCCTCGACAACATGGCCTACGCCGTAGCCACCGCCCGCCGCGCCTGGCTCACCGCCGACGACATCGCCAACACCCGCGGCTGGGCGCAGTTCAAGAAGCTGCTGAAGAGTTAGATCGCGCCGAACTCGCCGCTGCGCAGCCCCGGCGCCCGCACCAGCTCGATCGGTTTCAGCGGGTGGTTGGGGACGACGTAGAACTTGACGCCGTCGCGGTGCTCGATGCCGAGGACGGCCGCCTCGCGGGTGTGCCAGGCGAGGGAGACGATCAGGGCGTAGCCGGCGCCGACGGCGGCGACGCCGGGGAAGAAGATGCCGAGGACGCCGGCGGCGACCGCGGTGAGGGCGATCGGCCAGAGGCGGGTGAAGGCGATCCGGGCCGGGTTCTGGTCCGGCAGCGAGGTGGCGGTGCGGGCGCGGGCGAGGGCGTCGCGGACGTCGTCGGCGGCTCGCTGCGGCCGTCCCAGGTAGAAGCCGATCGCGAGCGCGATCAGCCACCAGGCGGCGGCGATGAAGACGATCGTGGTGTCGCCGTCGCGGTTGGCCGCAACGGCGGTGATCGCCCCGAGGGCGGTCGCCTCGGCGGCGGTGACGAAGACGCTGGCGCGGAGCAGGTCGGTGTAGGGCATCAGGCGCTCGCCGTCCTCATCGCGCCAGCCATTCGAGGATCTGCAGCCAGCCGTCGAGGCCGGCAACGGTCAGGTCCGACTCCTCCGCCAGCTCCGCCGGGGCCTCGGCCGAGAGGACGCCGACGCAGACGCCCGCGCTCAGCTGTCCCTCCTCGCGCAGCTGCCGCAAGCGTCGGAAGGCGTCGAGGTCGGTGCGGTCGTCGCCGGCGTAAACGGCGCGGTCGACCCCGTCCTCGGCGAGCAGCGAGGCGATCGCGCCGTCCTTGCCGCCGCCACCGGCCGGGCGCAGCTCCAGGACCTTGCGGCCCCAGCGCGGTTCCAGCCCCGCTCGTCCGCCGTCGTTGGCGATCTCGTGGGCGCAGCTCTCGGCGGCGGCCTCGTCCTCGGCGCCGCGCCAGTGCAGGGCCTGGATCGGTCCCTTGTCCTCCTGCCGCAACCCCGCCGCGCGCAGTCGTGCGCCGTCGAGCCCGGCGAGGAACTCGGCCGCTTCGCCCTCCCGCCCTGCGATCGACGGGTCCGGCCGCGGCGCCTCGTCGCCCGGCATCAAGACCTCGAGCCCGTGATTGCCGGCGTAGGCGAGCGTGTCGAGCCCGACCAGCCTCCGCGCCTCCTCGGCCCGCCGACCCGAGATGCAGCCGACCAGGGCATAGCGCTGGCTCAGCGCCGCCAACGCGTCGCGCGCCGCCGCCGGCACCGCCGCATCCTCGGCCCGCTCGACGATCGGCGCCAGGGTCCCGTCGACGTCGGTGAGGATTGCCGCGCGGCTGGGCTCACGCCGGAGCGGCTCGAGCCTCGCGGCCCACTCGCCGCCCCCGCTCTCAGACTGGGGGGACACGGCTCTAGTATCGCGAGATGGACGCCGCCGCGAGCCCGGACCACGCGATCTGGAAGCTGGCGGCGATCGGGACCCTCGCCGGACTCTTCAGCGGACTGTTCGGGGTCGGGGGCGGGACGATCATCGTGCCGCTGCTGATCTTCTGGTTCGCCTACGGCGAGCGGCTGGCGACCGGGACCAGCCTCGCCGCGATCGTCCTCATCGGCCTGCTCGGCGCGATCGCCCAGGGCGGCATCTACGGCAACGTCCATGTCGGCACGGCGCTGCTGCTCTCGATCCCGGCGGTGCTCGGGGTCGTCCTCGGAACCGCGATCCAGCAGCGGATCCCACAGCGCGCCGTCTCCTACCTCTTCGCTGCGCTGCTGATCGCGATCGCCGTGGAGCTGATCCTCTCGTGAGCGAGCTGGCGGCGGTCCTGATCTGCCTCTTCGGCGGCCTCACCGGCGGCCTCGTCGGGGTCGGCGGCGGCGTCCTCTTCGTTCCGGCGCTGACCATCTTCATCGGCCTCACCCAGGTCGAGGCGGAGTCGACCTCGCTGTTGATGATCGTCATCGTCGCGATCGTCGGCGCCTACCGCCAGAACGGCTACGGCAACGTCCGGGTCCGCGAGGCCCTGATTATCGGCGCCCTCTCCCCGCTCGGAGTCTGGGTCGGCGTCACCGCCGCCAACCACATCTCCGAACGCGTCCTGCAGCTCTCCTTCGCGGCGCTGGCGCTGTTCATGGCGGCGCAGCTGATCCGCCGCGCCGGCACCACCTGACTTCGCCTAGGTCAGGGGAACCGTCTGGATGCCGCCGACCGCGCCGGACCCGAGGCGCATGTCCAGTTGCGCCATGAACGGCCGGGTGTCGGCGCCGATCAGCTTCTCCTTCTGGACGTCCCACAGCATGTAGGTGACCTGGGCGCCGCCCAGATACCGCATGCTCGATCTGAAATAGGAACGGCGGCTGATCGAGTCGCCGCCGGTGCTGTCGATCCCGGCGTAAAGGACGTGGGTGTGGCCTCCTCGCGTGTGCAAGCCCTCCCGAAGCGCCGCTGCAATCAATGGAGGGTAGCCCTCTTTATCCGGCACCTTGAGGACCTTCTCGCTGAGGGCGTCGAAGCGTTTGACCGCCGCTTCGGCGACGGCGACCTCGGCGCGGTCTGAGGCAAGATCGCGGTCGTCTCTCGCCACCATGCCCTCGAGCTCGCTCATGCGCCCGAAGAGCGCCTTGGGGTTGGCGTGATTTCCGTCCGCCCCGTCGCTGACAGCGTCTTCATAGGCGGCGCGGGCCGCTTTGGCCTGTTCGAGGCGGCGGTCCGCCGGCGCCAGCCTTTCCGCTTTCGCTTCCGTGGCCAGCGTTTGCACCTCCGTCCGCAGACGGGCGACGGCGAGGAACTCCTGGATCAGCTTGCTCTTCTTCAGCAGCGAGAAATCCTCGACGTTCACCTCTTCCACCTTGTCCATGAGGAAGTGGGCGACGGCTGCGAGGAGGGGAGTGGGGTCGATCGAAATCTCTCGCGCATTGATCTCGTAATCCGCACGGAACAGCGCCGCGATCTCGGCGACGCCTCCCACGATCGACGAGGCGGCCTGCACCGCCTGACTGATCTCCGAAGCGCCCATCAAACCTGGAGCGACCAGCAAGCGGAGCCCCTCCTGGGGCCCCGCCTCGAGCTCGCGGCGGGTCTCCTCCACGACGACCGTCACGTCGCTTTGCAGCAGCGCCCTGATGTCCTCCAGTTCCCGTCTCTCCTGCTGCAGCTCCGAGGTGATCGCCAGGTAGGGCCAATCGGAGCCGATCAGATCGGGGGAGCTCACCAGTAGGACCCTCATTCCGTCCTTCTTGAGCACCGGGCGGAGGCCGTTGCGGATCTCCTCGCCCGCCCGGCGCATCATCGCGTGGGCGATCAGGTCGGAGACGAAGCTGCCTTTCTCGTCGGCTTTCACCGTCCCCTCGAGGGGCTTGGCCTTCGAGGCCGGGAACCTGGCGTCGGTCGCAGCTTTCGCCGCTTCGACGGCGGCTTTGTCGGCTTCCGCGGAGACTTTCCGTGCTTCCGCAGACGCTTTGTCCTCAGGCTCTTTGCTCTGCTCCTTCGCCTCCTTGGTTCCGGCGCCTTTATCGGGCCCTCTGCCTCCTCCTCTTCGCATGCCCATCAACCAATCGTCCAGGCTGGCCCGAGTCAATACCCGATAATGAGAAAACTACGAGTACACAGAAGTTTTCCTTCCTAAAGGCGCTTGGTCGTTGAAGGCCATGGTCTACGCTCAAATGCGTGGATTCACTGAGCTGGGAAGGCGACCTGCCCCACCTCCGCGCGCCGATCATGGTCTGCGCCTTTCGCGGCTGGAATGACGCCGCCGCGGCCGCCTCGACCGCTCTCGGCTCGGTCGCGACCTCGCTTGACGCCGAGCTGATCGCCAGCGTCGACCCGGAGGAGTTCTTCGACTTCCAATCGACCCGGCCGACGATCAGCATGGACGAAGGCCAGACCCGCCGCATCGACTGGCCCGAGAACAACCTCTACGCCGCTCGCGTCCCCAGCGCCGACCGCGACCTCGTCCTCCTCGACGGGACCGAGCCGAACCTGCGCTGGCGCACCTTCTCGGAGACGATCGCCACCGTCGCCGCCACCCTCGGGGTGGAGATGGTGATCACCCTCGGCGCCCTGATCGCCGAGGTCTCCCACACCCTGCCGGTGCCGATCACCGGCCTCGCCTCCAGCGCCGAGCTGGTCGAGGAGCTCGAACTGGAGCGCTCCAACTACGAGGGCCCGACCGGGATCGTCGGCGTCGTCCACGACCTCTGCCGCCAGAACGGCATCGACTCCGCCTCGCTCTGGGCCGCCGTGCCCCACTATGTCGCCGCCGTCCCCAACCCGAAGGCGGCGCTGGCGCTGCTGCGCCGGCTCGAGGGCCTGACCGGAATCGCCGTCGAGGCCTCCGAGCTGGAAGAGGAAACGACCGACTACGAGGAGCAGATCGGCCGCGCCGTCGCCGCCAACCCCGAGATCGAGGACCTCGTCGCCCGGATCGAGGCCGAACAGGTCGACATGATCGAGGAGGGCGAGGAGCTCCCCTCAGCCGACTCGATCGCCCAGGAGTTTCAGCGCTTCCTCCGCCAGCGCGGGGACGACAAAAGCTGAACAGCTGAAGTTCGGGAGCGCTGGGGAGGGTTGGGTACCCGTCTACCTTCGCTGGGCTATCCGCCCGGAGAGAAAAAGAGCAGTCCTTGGGCGAGCACCCGGGCGGATAGC
>DASTYZ010000135.1:0-46336 GCA_035764545.1 Solirubrobacterales bacterium
CACCTCAGCTAGGAAGCCGCGGATCAGGCCGCTTCGCGCTCTGCCCTCTTGCGCCAGTAGCGGTCGAGGCCGCTCCATTGGTAGGCGGTGGGGACCGCTTGCAGGAGCTCGTCGACGGTGCCGCCTTCGATGCCTTCCGCGGCCAAGGCCGCCCGGATCCGAGCCTCGTTGTCGGCGTCGTACTCGGGCTTCTGCATCTGCCGCGCCAGCTCGGCCTCTTCGCGCAGTTTCGCCTTCACGCGCTCGATGTGGGCGGGGACGTCGTTCTCGATCGCGCCGAAGTGGGTGAGGGCGAGGCGCTGGGGCGACCAGGCGGCGACCTTGTCCAGCGATTCCCCCCAGACCTCGATGTCGATGTCGGGCGGGGGAGTGGGGGGCACGATCAGGTTCGAGGGCGGGATCCGGCAGGCGGCGACGTCGCCGACGAAGGCGGTGCCCGTCTCCTCGTGGAAGTAGCAGACGTGGTGGGAGGCGTGGCCGGGGGTGTAGGCGACCTGCATCCCATGCACGGTCTCGCCGCCGGAGAGGACACGGACGTTGGCCTCGGGCACCGGCAGGATCTCGCCCCAGAGGTAGTTCAATTTGTCGCCGTAGAGGCGCTCCGCGCTCGCCAGCAGCTTCGAGGGATCGATCAGGTGCGGCGCTCCGCGCTCGTGCACGTAGACCTCCAGCTCCGGCCAGCGCCGGACCATCGCTCCGGTGGCCGCCGCATGATCAAGGTGGATGTGCGTCAGCAGCAGCGCCCGCGGCTGCTCGCCCCCGATCGCGTCGATGACCGTCTGCAGAGAAGACTCCGGCCCCGGATCCACCAGGACCCCATCGACTTCCCAGCACCCGATCACGTGCGGGCGCCCCAGGTGCATGACGTCAATGACCCTCATCCACGCAGCTTATGAGACCCGAGGGAGGGGTCTCCGGACCCTCCCCGCTGTTGTCCGGAGACCCCTCCCTCGGGTCTCTCAGCCGACCGGAGCCGGAAACCGCTCATCGGCTTCGAGCGTCTGCCTCAAACCCTCGTCCATGCCGCGAGGGGAGTACCCAAGCTCCCGTTGAGCCTTGTCGTAGCTGGCCCAGAAGGTGACGTTGTCGCCCGAGGAGATCAGCTCTTTCAGGTTCGGCGGTTGGCCCATCACCTTCCCGACCACCGGCCCGAGCGGGATCATCAGCTTCATCAGGCCGGTGGGCAGGTTCCGCTTCGGGGCCTTGCGTCCGCTGACCCGAGCGACGGTCTCGATTGCCTCGCGCATCGTCGTCGCCGGACCGCTGATCACGTAGGTCTCTCCAAGCGCCCCCTTGTCGAGCGCCAGCAGGATCCCGCCGGCGATGTCCTCGACGTGGGTCATGCAGATGCCGAGCTCGGGGAAGGGCAGCAGCGGCAGCTTGCCGGCAAAGAACTGCTCGAGCAGGTCGGCCACCTGTGAGGTGTCGCCGGGGCCGTAAACGCCGCCGGGCTGGACGATGATCGCCGGCAGCTCGCGGGTCTCGATCATCCGCTGGACGCGCTTGTGGGCCTCGAGCTTCGTCTCCTCGTAGTAGGAGGTGAAGTCGGTCTCGGGGTTCTTGTAGGACTCGTCGACGACTTCCTTGCGGGTGTTGCCGAAGATGCCGACGGTGGAGACATAGACGATCCGCGGCACCTTCTCCGCCAGCGCTGCCTCCATCACCCGCTCGGTACCGGTGACGTTCGCGTCCCACATCGCCGGGCGCTGCTTGGCCGGGATCCCGACCTCGTACATCGCCGCGGCGTGGATGACGGCGTCGCATCCCCGCATCGCGGTGCGAATCGCGCCCTCGTTGCCGAGGTCGCCGGAAGCCAGCTCGCAACCCAGCTCCCTTAACTTGCCCGCCTTCTGAGGACTGCGGACGAGGCAGACGACCTCGTCTCCGCGCTGGCGCAGCTGGCGCACGACCTCGCCGCCGATGAAGCCGGTCCCGCCGGTTACGAACACCTTCACGCCGCCCACCCTATCCCGCTTGGGGCGCCGCTTACAATCCGTCTGAGTGGAGATATCGGCAAACGGAAGCGGCAACGGGATCAATCGACGGGCGCGCCAGCGTGCCCTGGCGATCGGGATCGTCGACGGCCGCGAGGAGGGAGCGCCGCTCGCGGAGCTGAAAGAGCTGCTGCTGACGGCCGGCGTCGCCACCGTCGGCACGGCCACCCAGCAGCGCCCGAAAGCCGACCCCGACCGCTACTTCGGGCGCGGCCGGCTGGCCGAGGTCAAAGAGGAAATCGCCGCGACGAAGGCCAACCTGGTCGCCTGCGACGACGAGCTGGCGCCGCGGCAGGAGCGCAACCTCGAGGCCGCCCTCGGCGTGCCGGTAATCGACCGCACCGCCGTCATCCTCGACATTTTTGCCGACCATGCCCACTCGGCCGAGGGCAAGCTGCAGGTCGAGCTTGCCCAGCTCGAATACAACATGGCCCGCATGCGGGGTCTCTGGACCCACCTCGAGCGCCTCGGCGCCGGCCGCATGGACGGCGGCATCGGCACCAGGGGCCCGGGCGAGAGCCAGATCGAGACCGACCGCCGCCTCGCCCGCAACCGCATCGCCGCCCTGCGCCGCCGGCTGCGCGAGACCGAGAAGAACCGCAGCGTCATGCGCGCCCGCCGCGACAGCTCCTCGCTACCGCGGGTTGCTCTCGCCGGATACACCAACGCCGGCAAGTCGACGCTGCTGAACGCGCTGACCGGGGCCGAGGTCGAGGTCCGCGACCGGCTCTTCCACACCCTCGACCCGACGACGCGGACCTTCGAGCTCTCCGGCCGCGACTACCTGCTTACCGACACCGTCGGCTTCATCGAAAAGCTGCCCCACCAGCTGGTCGAGGCTTTCAAGGCGACCCTCGAGGAGACGGTCCTCGCCGACCTGATCCTGCACGTGGTCGACGCCTCGGCCCCCGAGGAGCGGAGGCTGGCGGACATGCAGGCGGTCGACGACGTGCTGGAGGAGATCGGCGCCGGCGAGAAGCCACGGCTGCTGGTCTTCAACAAGGTCGACCTGCTGAGCGAGGAGGAGCGGCGCGAAAGCGAGCTCGATCACCCCGAGGCGGTCTTGGTCTCGGCGGCGGAGGGAGAGGGATTGGATCGGCTGCGGGAGCGGATCGAGGAGGCGTTCGAGGAAACGTTGACCGAGGTGGAGTTGTTGATCCCTTATTCGCAGGGCGGGCGCCTGCATGAGCTGCATGAGGTGGCGGGGGATTTGGAGCGGACTGAGCGGGAGGACGGGGTCCTCGTGCACGCGAAGGTTCCTTCGGCTGAGCTCCATCGGTTCAGCGATCTGGCTGTGGCCTGAGTGGCGCCGGGGCCCGGGGGTAGGGGTCGGCGGACAACAGCGGGGAGGGTCCGGCGACCCCTACCCCCGGGCCCTATGTAGGCTCACGCCGATGCAGCTCTCGGTCGCCAAGTTGAAAGATGATGCGCAGCTGCCTTCCAGAGCGCATGAGGGTGATGCGGGCCTTGATCTTTATGCCTGCGAGGCCGCTCATATCGGGCCGGGGGAGCGGTGGAGTGTTGGGACCGGGGTGGGGGTGGAGATTCCGGAGGGGCACGCGGGGTTGGTGTTGCCGCGGTCGGGACTCGCCCGGGAGCATGGGATCGCTCTGGTCAATGCACCCGGGTTGATCGATTCCGGCTATCGGGGCGAACTGCGGGTGCTGTTGCTGAACACGGACCCGGCTGAGACCTTCAGGGTCGAACCGGGAGATCGGATCGCGCAGCTGCTGCTGACGCCGATCGCGAGCGCCGAGCCGGTCGAGGCGGCGACGCTGACCGAGTCGGCGCGCGGGACCGGCGGCTTCGGCTCATCCGGCCGCTAGGCGCGCTGACTCATGCGCGGCGGCCTCTAGCTCGTCGGATAGTGGCTCGAGGTCGGGGCGGCCGCCGTAGCGGCGCTCGAGTGCCAGGGCGATCAGATGGTCGGCCAGCCAGGCGTTCTTTGGCAGCAGCGGGCCGTGCAGGTAGGTGCCGATGACGTTGCCGCGGCGCACCCCCTCGAAGCCGTCGCGGTCGTTGTTGCCGTGGCCCGAGATCACCTTGCCGAGGGGTTGAGCGCCGGTGCCGAGGTAAGTGCGACCGCCGTGGTTCTCGAAACCGGCGATCACCTGCGGACCGGTGCCGAGGTCGGCCTCGATCGCGACGTTGCCGATCAGGCGGGGGCCGGGCTCGCGCACCGTCTCGAGGTCGGCGATCCCTAGACCCGGAAGCTTCTCCTCGCCCATCTGGTAGCTGTGGCCGAGCAGCTGGTAGCCGCCGCAGACGGCCAGCAGCACGGCTCCGTCGTCGGCCGCATTCGCAATCGCCTCCTGCTTGCTGGCGACCATGTCGGCGGCGACGGCGCGCTGGTCGCGGTCCTGGCCACCGCCGATGTAGAAGAGGTCGTGGGCGGTCGGATCGATCGCCTCTCCCGGCCCGGCGCCACTATGGGCGAAGCCGATGCCGCGCCACTCGCAGCGTCGCTGTAGGAAGAGGATGTTGCCGCGGTCGGCGTAGATGTTCATCTGCTCGGGATAGAGGCTGAGGACGCGGAGCTCCATTAGGCCTCCTTTTCCAGCAAGACGACAATGGAGCCGACGTGGAGGTCGGTGGCGGGGATTTCGCGGCGCCCGGCCGGGACGAGGCCGACGCTTGCCGCCTCGGACTCGAACTGACGGGCGCTAAAGGTGGCGATGCGGACCTCGTTCGGCTCCTCGCTCAACGACCCCTCCGGGGAGACCGTCTGCCGCAGCCGCCGAATGACGATTTCGCCAGGCCCGACCGCCGCCTCCACGGTCAGGCTGGAGTAGACCCAGCCGTCGACCTCACGCACGTCGGGGAGGGGAGGAGGGGCTCCGTCGGTCTCGGGCATCTCCTCGATTATCGAGGCGGCGAGGAGGCCCCCCGGGCGCAGCGCCTTCGCAATGCAGCGCAGGCTTTTCGCTCGTTCCTCCGCGTCCGGCAGGAGCTGCAGCAGGTGAGTGGGGGCGAGGACGAGGGAGGCTGGCTCCTCGAGCGCGAAGTCGCGGGCGTCGGCAAGAAGCGGTTCGACGAGCGCTTCCGGTTCTCGCCCCACCCCGCTGTGGCGCAAATCGGACGCGCGTTCCCGGAGGACCGCGAGCAGCGCCGGCTCGACGTCGAGACCGACGACTTCGTGGCCACGCCGCGCCAGATGAAGGGCGACGCGCCCGGTCCCGCAGCCGAGCTCCAGAACCGGGCCGCCGCAGCGCTGCGCCAGCTCCTCCCAGAGCGGCAGGTCGGCGTCGTAGGCACCGCACTCGACGTCGTGCCAGATCGGCTCCGCTGTCGCGTTCATCGCCAGAACTCCTTCGCCAGGCCGCGGTCGGAGAGCAGCTTGCGCAGTTCGAGCAAGGCGGTGTAGGTGGGGAGGGCGAAGAGGCGGCCGTTGGCCTCGTGAACGGCGGCATCGAGCGAGCTCTCGATCCCGGGGACGACCTCGATCGCCTTCTCCGGCCAGCCGGCGTACTTCAGCCGCAGCGCCATCTCCGGCGCCCGCGTCCCCGAGCAGACGACCCGCCGTGCCGCCGCCGCCAGCAGCTCGAAGTCGGCGTCCCAGATCCAGGAGACGTCGCGGCCGTCGGCGATCTTGTCGTTGAGGGCGATCCAGAGATCGAGCGGCCCGCGCTCGCGGCTCTCCAGCAGCAGCGTCCGCAGCACCTCGTTGGCGCCGGCGGGGTTCTTGATCAGGAGGATCGAGACGGGGACGTCGGCCACCGCGATCGTCTCGACCCGGCCGAACGCCGCCCGCGTCCCCTCGAGGGCGTGCCCGATCCGCGCCGGCTCGACGCCCAGTTGCAGGCCGGCGGCGATCGCGGCGAGGGCGTTGTAGACGTTGTAGAGGCCGGGCAGCGGCAGGTCCAATTCGATCTCGCCGGAGGGGGTTCGAACCCGCGACCGCGATCCGTCCATGCCCCGCAGCTCGATTTCGGTGGCGGCGACCTCCGGCCGCGGCCGCTCTGCCCCGCAGTTGGGGCACGAGTAGTGACCGAGGTGGCCGACGAAGGCGCGCTCGTAGGTGTAGGGGTGGCCGCAGCGGCGGCAGTGCTTGGCGTCGAAGGCGTGCTGCAACTCCGGCAGCGCCTGCGAGGCGTCCTCGATCCCGAAGTAGACGACGCCCTCACGCGCCATGCCCTCCCCGTCGCGGCCGAGGTCGGCGATCAGCGGGTCGTCGGCGTTGAGGACGAAGCGGGTCCGCCCGGTCCGCGCTGCCACCGTCTTTGCCCACTCGTCGGCCAGCGCCTCCATCTCGCCGTAGCGGTCGAGCTGGTCGCGGAAGAGGTTGCCGAGGACGATCAGCGAGGGGTCGAGCTGCTCGCTGACGCGGGGCAGCCAGGCCTCGTCGACCTCGAAGAGCCCCTCCTCGCCGCGCTGCTCGAGCAACGCGGTCGCCACGCCCCAGGTCATGTTCGAGCCGGCGCGGTTGTGGACGGGATGGCGGTCGTCGGCGGCGAGAATGCCGGCGATCATCCCCGCAGTCGTCGTCTTGCCGTTGGTGGCGCTGACGATCGTCGTGCCGCGATCCAAGCCGGTCCCGAGGCGGGCGATCGCCTCCGGCTCCAGCCGCAGCAAAACCCGGCCAGGCAGGGTGGTGCCGCCGCCGCGGCCGCTGGCACGGCTGGCGCGACCGACCGAGCGCGCGAGCGCGACCTTGGCGCCGAACAGGCCCCGGGATCCGTTGCCCGCCATCAGGCCTCGCCGTCGTCGGGGACGAGGATCGAGAGGCAGCGGGGCAGAACCCGCAGCGAGACCGGCAGGTCGGTGAGGTGGTCGCCGTCGGCGTAGACCGGGAAGGGGCGGCTGGCGTCGAGCTCGAGCCGCGAGGTGCGGAAGACGGTGACCTCGTCCTTGCCGATGTGGGCGCCCTTGAGGACGTCGCGGAGGCCGCTGAGGAAGCGCAGCTTGCCGACGTCTTCGATCGCGACGACGTCGAACTGGCCGTCGTCGATCTCCGCGTCGGGGGCGATGTACATGCCGCCGCCGTAGACGCTGTTGTTGGCGACGTCGACGAAGTAACCGCTGATCCGTTTGCGTTCCTCGCCGACCGCGATCGTGAAGCGGGCGGGTCGCCAGCCGATCAGGGTGCGGACCATCGAGTAGGCGTAGACGAGGTTGCCGCGGATGAAGTGGGTGTCGTTGGCGAGGCGGTTGCATTCGGAGTCGAAGCCGACGCTGACGATGCCGAGGAAGCGCTTGCCGTTGGCCTCGCCGACGTCGATCCGGCGGCTGTGGCCGGCGAGGACGACTTCGACGGCGGCCTCCGGATCGTCGGGGATGCCCAGAGCGCGGGCGAGGTCGTTGCCGCGCCCGCCCGGGATCAGCCCCACCGGGGTA
The DNA here is from genome assembly GCA_035764545.1 of Solirubrobacterales bacterium. Lineage (GTDB taxonomy): Bacteria > Actinomycetota > Thermoleophilia > Solirubrobacterales > 70-9 > VAYN01. Next base: position 7,329 of record DASTYZ010000135.1, read on the forward strand.
TCGGCGCGGGCCATGGCGCCGCCGATCGCCCCCATCAGCCCGTCGCCGCTGACGACGACCGGGACCTCGCCCAGTTCCACCGCCCGTAGTGCCAGTTCGACTCCGTGCTCGAGGCTGCGGGTGCGCTCGACCCGGAAGACGGCGCGGCGGGCGTCGAGCGCGGCCTCGACCCGCGGCAGCAGCTTCAGCGTCTTGCCCCCGGCGGAGGAGGGGTTGACGAGCAGGGTCAGCGGCATCCCGGCGATCTCCATTCGGCGCCCAGCCTAGAGGGAGCCGCCAACGGGCCCGCCGCCGCGCAGGCGGGCGACAGAGAAGCTGCCGTCGCCCGCTGCTTCTTCCCAGATCGGCTCGAACCCCAGCCGGGCGAGGCGCCAGCGGTGGAGGCGGCCGCCGAGGCCGGCGAAGGGACTCCTCCCGCGACTGACGGCAAGGGCGATGAAGCCGCCGGGTCGGAGGACCCTGGCCGCCTCGGCCGCGCCGGGTCGGGCGTCGAGGGAGACGAGGAGGTCGAACTGATCGGAGGGAAACGGCAGCGACCTCGGACCGCCCTTCTTGAAAGCAACTCGGCCCTCCGGGTCGAGGCCGATGCGGCTCGCAGCCGTGCGGATCGCCGCCGCGTCGTCGTCGACCCCGCGGACCCGGGCACTCGGGAACTCGCGAGCGAGGAAGAGCGCTCCCTCGCCCTCGCCGCACTCGACCTGGAGGATCCGCTCCGGCTCTCCGACGTGGAGAACGGCCGCGGCAAGGGGCGTGAGTGGTGGAGCGGGAGACATTCGCCTCCTGAACGTTTACTAGGGTTCGCCCTCGTGGAGCAGCAGCCCGACCGCCGCTGGATCGTCCTCGCCGTCTTCGCGCTGGTCGCGATCGCGGTTGTCGCCGCGGTGTTGATCGGGCAGGGGGGCGGGTCCGACGACGAGGGCACCACCGACTCGACCGAGGCCAGCGCCGCTGGCGGCTGCAAGAAGGTCGAAGCGCCGGAACCCAAGAACGTCAGCTTCAAGCAGCCCGAACAGGTGCTGAGCGACGGCGAGGCAGCAACCGTCGTCGTCGAGACCAGCTGCGGCACCTTCGAGATCGAACTCGACACCAAGCGGGCGCCGAAGACCGCCAACTCCTTCGCCTTCCTCGCCGAGGAAGGCTTCTACGACGGCCTCACCTTCCATCGCGTCGCCCCCGGCTTCGTGATCCAGGGCGGCGACCCGGAAGGCACCGGCACCGGCGGGCCCGGCTACAGCGTCGACGAGGAACCGCCGCCGAACCTCTCCTACACGAAGGGGATCGTGGCGATGGCGAAGAGCTCCGCCGACCCGCCCGGCCGCTCCGGCAGCCAGTTCTACGTCGTCACCGCGCCTGACGCGGGCCTGCCGCCCGAATACGCCCTGGTCGGCAAGGTCAGCGAGGGCTATGACGTGGTCGAAAAGATCGAAGCCCTCGGTACGCCGGAAGAAAAACCGAAACAGACCGTCCTGATCGAAAAGATGACGATCGAGCAGGAATAGTCGCCCGAGTAAGCTGGCCGGATGGCCAAGCTAGACGTCGGCGACAAAGCTCCTGATTTCGAGCTTCCAGGCACCGGAGACAGGACCTACCGCCTCGCCGACTTCCGCGGCCGCAACCTGATCCTCGCCTTCTATCCGGGCGACGCGACCACCGTCTGCACCAAGCAGTTCTGCAACTACCGCGACCAGGGCGACCGGCTCGACGAGCTCGACGCCGAGGTGCTCGGGGTCTCGCCCCAGTCGGTTGACTCGCACGAGCACTGGGTCAAAGAGCAGGAACTCAATGTGCCGCTGCTTGCCGACGTGGACCTCGAGGTGGCGAAGCGCTACGGGGTGACCGGTTGGGTCGGGCCGTTTGCCCGCATCGCCGGGCTGAAGGACGCGCCCGGCGGCCGCTACGTGATGCGGGCGATCTTCGTTATCGACGGCGATGGGGTGATCCGGCACAAGACGGTCTCGCGAACCGGCAGCAGCTACGAGTCCGTCGAGGACCTCGAGCGCGCGGTCGCTGCACTCGCCTGATGCCGCCGGAGGCGCGGCCGTTCACGGTCGAGCCGGCGCCGCTGCTTTCGGGCGAAGAGGTGGGGGAGGGCCCGGCCGTTGTCCTCTGCCACGGGATCACGGCAACGCGGCGCTACGTCCTGCACGGCTCGAAAGCCCTGCCGCGGGCGGGACACCGGGTCCTTACCTATGACGCGAGGGGACACGGGGAGTCCGAACCGGCGCCGGCGGGGGAGGGTTATGGATACCTGGAGCTGGTCGCGGACCTGGAGCGGGTAGTTGAGTCGCGGCTGGGCGAGGGGGAGCGTTTCCTCCTCGGCGGCCATTCGATGGGCGCCCACACGGCGGTTGCCTACGCGCTGCGACACCCCGAGCGCCTGGCGGGCCTCGTGGTGATCGGGCCGACCTACCTGGGAGCGATCAAACCGTCCTCGCTCGAGTATTGGGACGGCCTCGCGGCGGCGCTGGAAGACGGCGGCGTCGACGGTTTCGTCTCCTACATCGGCGAGAAGCAGGGAGCCGACCCGCGCTGGCGCGACTCGGTGCTCCGCTTCACGCGAGAGCGGGTCGAGCGACAGCGCGATCTGCCGGCGCTGGCCGAGGCCTTGAGGGAGGTTCCGCGCTCACGCCCCTTCGACTCGATGGAGGAGCTGCGGGGCCTGCAGGTGCCGGCACTGGTCGTCGCCAGCAACGACGACGCTGACCCGGGCCATCCCTACGAGGCCGCGGCCGCCTACGCCGAGGCGCTGCCGCAGGCGCGCCTCGAGAGCGAGGCCGAGGGAGAGTCGCCGCTCGCCTGGCAAGGCGGCAAGCTCTCCCGCGCCTTAGCGGCCTTTTACGCCGAAGCCTTATCGTCCGCGCGATGAATTACCCGAGCGAGGGGAATCTGAGGCGGGGGATCGCCTTCGCCGCCACCTTGGGAATCGGCGTCGCGACCTACATCGCGGTCGAGGCCGCCGGCGGCGATGCGCCGCGGTGCATCGCCGGCTCGACCGGATGCGCCACCGTCGCCAAGAGCTCCTACTCGCACGTCGCCGGTGTCAACATCGCCGTCTTCGGCATCGTCGGCTACGTCTTGCTGCTGGCGAGCGCTTTCTTCGCCAACGACGTGGCGCGTTTCGGCGGCTTCCTCGTCGCCCTCGGCGGCTTCGGCTACAGCGTCTTCCTTACCTACATCGAGGTCTTCAAGATCGAGGCGATCTGCCAGTGGTGCGTCGGCAGCGCCGTCCTGATGACGATCCTGTTCCTCCTCAACGCGACTCGCCTGATCGGCTACGCGGGGGCCGAGGACAGGGGCACGGGGCGCGCCGACCTGAGTAGAGCGACCGGATGAGCAGCAAGAACGAGCGCGAGAAGCGCAAGGAAGAGCGTCTGCGGGCCGAGGCCGAGGCCGGCGCCGGAGATCGCCGTCGCCAGCTCCTGCAGGTCGCCGCCGGGGCCGTCTTCCTGGTCGTAGCCGTGGTCCTCGTCCTTGTCGTCGTCAACGCTTCGAGCGGCGGCGACGGTGGTGACGAGAACCTCGAGGGGATCGCCGAGGTCAACGGCCAGCTACAGGGAATTCCACAGGCCGGGATGGTCATTGGCGACCCGAAGGCGCCGGTCGAACTGGTCGAGTTCGCCGACCTGCAGTGCCCATTCTGCAAAGCCTTCGCCGAAGAAGTCCTGCCGCCGATTATCGAAAATCAGGTCAAGAATGGACAGGTAAAGATCGCCTTCCACAACTTCACGATCATCGGCGAGCAGTCTCTGCCGGCAGGAGCCGCCGCACTGGCCGCCGGCGCCCAGGGACGAGGCTGGAACTACGTCGAGCTTTTCTACAAGAACCAGGGCGCCGAGAACTCCGGCTACGCGGACGATGCCTTCCTGGAAGCCGTCGCACACGGCGCCGGCGTCAAGAACATCGCCAAGTGGAACCAGGAACGCACCAAATTCACCGCGGATGTCGAAGGAACGACCGCAGAAGCCCAGCAACTCGGCTTCGACGGCACGCCATCCTTCGCGATCAAGGGCCCGAGCACCAACGGTCTGGAGACGATCGACACCCCAAGCTCCAGCGAGGCCCTAGAAGAAGCAATCGAAGAGGCGTCCTAGCTCTTTCGCCCGCCCTTCCTGCTCCAAGTTGACATAACCACCATTATCGTGCGTTGGACCTGGAGATCGGACGGTTAGCGGACGAACGCCGACACCGCTCTCCCCACCTCCAATGCCGTGAGGGGTCCGAATCGCAGTGACCAAGAGTTGTCCATGTTCTGCAGGAGCTGGCATTTGACTCCGAGGCCCGCCAGCGCCGTGTGGTGCTGTTCGCAGCGTTCGTAGCCGGAGGCCCCTTGGAAGACCGCGTCGAGTCCGTAGCGGCCGTCGTCGACTGGCCAAAGCGTCAGCTTGTCCGCCACCGGCCCAGCCGGAAAATCGACTTCAGTCCCCTCCATCGCCGCGAACTCTAGGCGGCGACTCGGGCGGAGCCCTGCACCAACGGCCTGACGATCGGCGGCGCCTTCGGCAGCGTGGCGCAGTCGAGCTCGGTCAGCTCGAAACCTGCTGCTTTGAGACCGGCCAGCGTGTCGCGGTTGCAGTGACAGCCGTCGCCGAGGAACCGCCAGGGGGCTTCGAGACGGTCCTGCCACTTGGCCAGGGACGGGTCGTCGGTGGCGCGGACGTGCTCTAGGAAGAGGAGTTGGCCGTCCGGCTTGAGGACGCGGGAGATCTCTCGCAACGCTGCCGCCTGGTCCGGGACGGTGCAGAGGACGAGGGTGACGACCACGGTGTCGTAGCTGTCGTCGTCGAACGGCAGGCTTTCGGCGCCGACCTCCACTACATCCGCCGCGCAGCCGATCTCCTGGACCCGGGTGCGCAGCTGCTTGATCATGTGCGGGTCGGGCTCGGTCAGGGTCAGGCACTCGATGCCCTCCCGCGGGTAGAGCTCCAAGTTGAGACCAGTGCCCGAGCCGAGCTCCAGCGCCTTCCCCCGCGCCTGCTTCAGCAGCTGAGCGCGCATCTCCCGCAGTCCGGCTTCTTCGGTTGCCTCGAAGGCGCGGTCGTAGAAGGCGGAGAAGGCCCTCCCCCACGTCGCGTCGTAGAGGCGATTCATCATCGCTGGCATTTCAACAAGCCTTTCGCTTTGGCCTTGGGGCTCGCCTGTGCGGGCAGGCTTCGGCTGTTGCCCTTGCCCGTCGTAGTGAAGGTCGCTGCGGGGCTGGCCACCTCGTTTTCGTCGGTGCTCCGGTGGGAGGCGACGATCCGGTACCGGTAGGTGGTGCAGGGATCGAGGTCGACCACCTCGATCCGCACGGGCGCGGCACCCACCGCCGCCGAGACCTCGCCGCCGCCGATCACGGCAGCGTCCGGCGATCCCACCTTCGAGATTCTCATCTCGTAGTGGGTGTCCATGCTCCGCGGCGTGATCGTCGCCGGGATCGTGGCCACGTGCTCGGCGACAGAAGGCGTCCCGACGGCGACGCCAGGCAGGGTCCCCGTCAGCGGGCTCGTGCTGAAGGTCCGATCGCCCGAGCTGACGGTGCCGGCCGGAGTCGAGACCGTCACCCGGTAGTGGTAGGTCGTGCCTGGATCGAGGAAGCGGAGCACGCCCACCGCTACGGCCGAGTCAAGCGTCAGCGCGGTCTCGAGCGGCAGTGAGAACCCGTAGGCCGCGGTGGTCCCATACTCGAACCGGACCGAGCCGCGTGGTCCTTTGTTCTGGTAGTCGACCACGAGCTCGGCGTTGGTCGGAGTGACGTTCCTGGCGAAAGGCTCTCCCGTGGTCGGCGGCAGGCACGCCGCCCCCGTGGTGACGTCGACCTCCCCTCGCACCGGGGTCGGGTCGACGTTGCCGGCCGAGTCCACCGCAGCCGCGCTGAAGGTATGCGTCCCTCTGCAGAGAGAGGTTTCCCCGAAGGATCGGGTGCATTCGTCGACGACCGCGCCGTCGATGCCGCAGAGGTACCCGTAGCGGCCCGCGTTGCGCTCGCTCGAGGCGACGGTCCAGGTCGCGCTCTGGCTTGCGGTGTTACCCACCGGCCCGGAGATCAGAGTCGTCTCCGGCGCCGTCAGGTCGATGCTGAAGCGCTGCAGTGCCGGGGTCGGGTCGACGGTGCCTGCGAGGACCGCACGAGCAGCGAAGGTGTGCGAGCTCCCCGCCGCCAGGCCGGGATAGGAGACCGGCGAAGCGCAGGGGGAGAACGCAGCACCGTCCAGCGCGCATTCGTAGGAGGCTCCCTGCCCACTCGAGATCAGGGCAAAGCTGGCGCTGTGGCGGGGACCGCTGACGACGCCGGCCCTGAGGCTGGTCGGGAGCAGTCCCTCGACGAAGGAGGAGTCCTCGCGCTCGATACCGGTGTCGGGCTCAGGTCGGGGCTGCGCGCCGCCCGTGTAGGCGCGCAGGTAGAAGGACCCTTGGTCGCCGTGGAAGCCGACCACGGCGAGGTGGTAGACCGTGCCCGCCGTCGCGGTGAAGGTCACCCTGCTCCCGTTCATCAGCAGGCCACCGGCGCAGTCGCTCCAGTCGGCGCTGCTGGCGATCTGGGTCGCCGAGCCCACTTCCGATCCGGTGAAGACTCCGATCTCGGAAGCGAGGTCGGAGCCGAGGTCGCAGGTCTCGACCGTGTATTGCCCCCCAACCGCGGGTTGGAACCGGTACCAGACCGAAGAAGCGCAGTCGGGTCCCGAGCTGAGCGCGGCGCATTCGACGTGTTTCGCGTCTTCCGCCGTGTTCGGCTCACCCGGCTCGGCCGTGGCCTCCAGGTTCGAGCTGGAGAGCTCGGTGCCGGCGGTCAACGGCGCCGCCCCCGCGAAATTGTCGTTGGCCGGGGGCGCGGCCTGCGCGACGCTCGCCCCAAGAACGAGCAAGAGGAAGGGAACGAGCGCGAACCGCATGCGCTCAGGCTACGTCGCGCTGCGCCTCCGGTGCCTTCTCCTCGACCTCGTCCTGGCCCGGCTCGCTGGCGGCGGCGCGGTCCTCGTAGGCCTGGCGGGCGCTGTGGTCGACCTCGATCATCAGCTTGTCGATCTTCATCGCCCGCCCGAGCGCCTCGCGCCAGCTGCGGGGCAGCGGCGCCAGGATCTTGTAGAGGGCGCCGTTGGCGCGAGGGACGAAGACGTCGAAGCGCGGCACTTCCATCGCGTCGACGATCTCGTTGGCGACGTCGGAGGCCTCGACCGGTTTCACCCATTTCTGGCCGACGCCGCTGGTCAACTCGGTGTTGACGACGGTCGGCATCACGCAGAGGACCTCGACGCCGGTCTCGCGTAGCTCCGCCCGCACGGCCTCGCTGAGGCCGACGACCGCGTGCTTGGTGCCCGAGTAAGTGGCGATCCCGGGAATCCCGGATTTGCCCGCCTGCGAGGCGATGTTGACGATGTAGCCGCTGCCGCGCGGACGCAGCCGCTTGATCGCCAGCTGGGTGCCGGTGATGACGCCGTGGACGTTTATGTCGAACTGGCGCCGGATCGACTCGGGGCTCTCGTCGACGAACTGCGTCACCGGCATGATCCCGGCGTTGTTGATCACCGCGTCGATCGGCCCGAGCTGGCGCTCGGCCTCGTCGAGGAAGTGTTCGAAGGAGCCGCGGTCGGTGACGTCGAGCGGCAGCGCCACGGTGCCGCCGCCTAGCTCCGCCGCGGTCTTCTCCGCCAGCTCCAGCTCGAGATCGCCGATGGCGACGCGGCATCCCTTCGCGACCAGCGCCGTCGCCGTCGCCTTGCCGATCCCGCGCGCACCGCCGGTTATCGCCACGACCTTGCCGCTGAGTGAACGCCGCTCCTTCGCCATCGTGCTCCTCCTACCCCGTGAGGCGACCTCTCAGGCCGCCGGTTTGTAGACCGTGACCACGGCGGCACCGCCGAGGCCGATGTTGTGCTGGAGCGCCACCTTGGCGCCCTCGACCTGCCGCTTGTCGGCTTCGCCGCGCAGCTGCCAAGTCAGTTCCGAGCACTGGGCGAGGCCGGTGGCGCCCAGCGGGTGCCCCTTGGAGATCAGGCCGCCCGAGGGATTGACCACCGGGCCGTCGCCGCCGTAGGTGGTCGCTTCTGCCTCGATCAGCTTGTGCGCCTCGCCCTCCGCGGCGAACCCGAGCGCTTCGTAGGTGATGAGCTCGTTGGCGCTGAAGCAGTCGTGCAGCTCGCAGACGTCGACTTCAGCGGCGGCGATGCCCGCCTCCGCGTAGGCGGCGGCGGCGGCGGTCTTGGACATGTCCGAGCCCACGATCGTCATGCAGTCGGCGTTCTCGTCGAAGGTCGAGCTGAGGTCGGTGACCATCGACTGGCCGGCGATCTCGACCGCCTGGTCCCAGAGGCCGTGCTCGTCGACGTAGCGCTCGGAGGCGACGATCGCGCAGGCCGAGCCGTCCGAGGTCGGCGAGCACTGCAGCTTCGTCAGCGGGTCGTGGATCATCTTCGCCGCCTTGATGTCCTCCAGCGAGTACTCGTCCTGGAACTGGGCGTAGGGATTGTTGACCGAGTGCTTGTGGTTCTTCCAGCCGATCCAGGCGTAGTGGTCGGGTTCGGAGCCGTACTTCTGCATGTGGTCGCGGCCGGCGTTGCCGAACATCTGCGGTGCCGGCGGCGACTGCTCGGGGTCGCGGATCTCGAACATCCGCATCGCGTGCTTGTCGAGCGCGTTGGTGCGGTCGGTGTACTTGACGCCGAGGCTGCCCGGCTCCATCTTCTCGAAGCCCAGCGCCAGGGCGCACTCGGCGACCCCACCCTTGACCGCCTGCCGCGCCAGGAACAGCGCCGAGGAGCCGGTCGAGCAGTTGTTGTTGACGTTGACGACGGGAATTCCAGTCAGCCCGAGCTGGTAGAGCGCCCGCTGGCCGTAGGTCGAGTCGCCGTAGCAGTAGCCGGCGTAGGCCTGCTCGACGTCCTCGTAGGGGATGCCGGCGTCTGCGAGCGCCTTCTCCCCCGCCTCTTTGGCCCAGTCCGGGTAGTCGCCGTCCTTGGTGCCGGGCTTCTCGAACTTGGTCATCCCGACCCCGATTACGAAAGTGCGGTTGCTCAACTTCTCGCTCCTGTCCTCGCCGCTTCCCGCGCGGCACTTTGGCTAGCTGGCCAAATCTAGCGCGCCAGGGGGATCGGTGGGCTAAGCGACGGGTAATCTCAAGGGCAGTGGTGCCTCTCGCAGCTAGTACCGATCCCGCTTCCGGAGTGGGAATCCTCGCCGCGCTCGCCGCGGGGATCGTCTCCTTCCTCTCCCCCTGCGTGCTGCCGTTGGTGCCGGGCTACCTCTCGGCGGTGAGCGGGGTCTCGGCGAGCGAACTGGAGAGCGCCGGCTGGCGCCGGGTGCTGGGCCCGAGCCTCCTCTTCGTCGCCAGCTTCTCGACGATCTTCATCCTCCTCGGGCTGACCGCGACCGGCCTCGGCTCGGTGCTCCAGGACCACCAGGAGCTGCTGACGAAGATTTCGGGGGCGCTGATCGTCGCCATGGGCGTCCTCTTCGTCAGCTCCCTCTTCATCGCCCGGCTGAACAAGGAGTGGCACGTCAACGCCCTCCTCGACCGAGCCGGCAAGGGCGGACCGATCGTCGCCGGAGCGGCCTTCGCGATCGCTTGGACCCCGTGCATCGGGCCGACCCTGGGAGCGATCCTCGGCGCCGCCTCGCTCTCGGACTCGGCCGGCCACGGCGCCTTCCTGCTCGCCGTCTACTCCGCCGGCCTGGCGATCCCCTTCCTCCTCACCGCCGTCGCCTTCTCGCAGATGACCACCGCCTTCAACGTGATCAAGCGCCACTACCAGGCGATCGTCGCCGTCGGCGGCCTGATCCTGATCGCGATGGGAGTCCTGATCTTCACCGGCGAGCTCTCCCAGCTCAACGTCGAGGCGATCAACTGGATGGAAAAGACCGGTTTGGACTTCTACAACGAGGTCTAGCTCACCGAGTCCGCGAAAACCGTCGTATAGCGATGCTTCTCGCGGACTCGCGAATCAGTTCTGAACGGGCGCGACCGTCTCCAGCTCTTTGCCGACTGCCTCGGTGATCTCAAGGTTGTCGTCCTCCATGTCCCGGGAGCAGACGATGCGGAAGCGACCGGTGCCGACAGCTCCATCGGGAACCACCGGCAGGCCGCGGATCGTGTCCCAGCCCAGCCGCTCGACCTCGAACGGGTTCATCCGAACCTCCGCCGCCGGGAACGGGCAGTTCGCGTTGTGCTGGTCGATCGCCTTCGAGATCGCCTCGAGGTTCTTCGCCTCCGGGGAAGCCACGGTCCTAAGACTAAACAGCCATCCTCCGAGGAGATGGGAGCTCCGTTTCGATACGGCGGAGATGCTCGATCACGATTGCGGCCGATCGAGAGAGCGCTTGGCGTCCTCGATCTTCATCTTCCTCCAGCCACTGACAGACATCGAGGAGAAGTGCTTTCTTCCGCTCTCGACGCTCCTGCTTTCCGGTCTCGGCAAGGACTGCAGAAGCCTGCTCCGCAAACTCAGCCGGGTAGTACTGCTCGAACTGCGGTTGGTCGAAGTGGTCGAAGCGATCTGGACTCCAGGATCTGTACTCCGACCTGAGCCTGGCGACTATCTGTTTTCCTGCCTCATCTCCATCAACCAGCACCCACGCCGTGTCACGGTAGGCCTCCTCCAAATGAGTGAATCTGACCAACCGATTGAAGTCCGCGAAGGTTGGCTCGACTTCCTGATTGCCCTTGGTCGCGAGCGTCCGCAGCCTCGTCAGCTTTGGGGCAAACCAAGGAATGAGGTAGTCGCGGATGATCCGCTCTGCAGATGCCTCCTCTAGCAGGATCCACCCGTCCCACAAGTCGAGGTCGGCGAACGAATAACCGAGCTCTTTCAATACCTCAATCCGGGCAGCCGGAGTTGGTGCAACGAGTTTGATGGTGGCATTGGGAGGCATTACTCCACGCTCCGCATCTACGTGATAGAGCAAGCTTCCCGTTGCGGCGCCAAGATGCCTCGCGACGATGTTCGAATGAGTAGAGACGACCAGCTGGTTGCTCTTGGCGCTCTCCAGCAGCAGATCGAGCAATGCCTTCAGAGCCTCCGGATGCAGATCATTCTCTGGCTCCTCGACGAGGAAGAGCTTGCCCTTGGCTAGGGCAAGATCCGCCAGCATCCCCACGATATTCGGCACTCCCTCGCCCATTTGATCGAGAGGGAGCGTTCGACCGTCAGCCAAGAAGGTTCCGGGGCGCTGGCCGTTCATCGACGGAACCGCGGTAACCGTGAATCCCAGAATCTCGCTGCACGTGTCGTAGTAGCGGCGATGAGCGGGAAAGCCTGGGTTCCCCAGCCGCGAGAGTTTGGCCGCCAGGTGGGTGAAATCCGAACCGACAGCCATCGCGTTCGACTCCCGCACGTCTTCCGCATAGCCGGCGGTCTTCCGTTTCGAGAGATAGGGAACGATGAAGTGGCTGGTCTCGACTGCGGAAAGGACCTGTGGATCGAAACGTCGTCCGTCATTCGATTCCAGGACCAGTCTGGTCGCCTCCGGCGTGACCGTCGCGCGGATCCCCCCCGAGGCCACTTCCAGGTCCCTCCAAGGCTCGAACGTGTAGATGTCTTGGAGCAGGAGGTTGATCTCGGCCTCCGGAGCCCCAATACGGATGTCCGCGGGGGTCGGGCTCGGATACTGGAGAACGGACAGCGCTTTGAGAACCGAGGACTTCCCGGTGTTGTTGGGTCCGATGAATACGTTCACGGACCCAAGGGGAACGTTGGCGGTTCTCGTGAAAGACCGAAAGTTATTTATCTGGAATGACTCGATACGCATATCCAGGAGCTTGCCAGCTTCCCTACTCCGCCTCCGGCTCGCCTAACGTGGAGATGTGACTTCCCAGTGGCCACGCACCATCGCCCATCTCGACATGGACGCTTTCTACGCGTCGGTGGAGCTACGGCGGCGGCCGGAGTTGCGTGGGAAGCCGGTGGTGGTCTGCGGGTCGGGGCCGCGGGCAGTGGTGACTACGGCCTCCTATGAGGCGCGGAAGCTGGCGGGGATCCATTCGGCGATGCCCGCTGCGGTGGCTCGGCGGCGGCTGCCGGACGCCGTGTATCTGCGGCCGGACTTTCCCGCTTACCGGGAGGCCTCGGGGCAGGTGATGGACGTGCTGCGGCGGAACGTCGAGGTGGTCGAGGTCGTGGGGCTGGATGAGGCCTACCTGGACCTGACCGGGATCTTTTCGCCGAAGGCGACGATGCGGCGAGTCGCTAGCGAGATCCACAAAGAGACCGGCTTGACGTGCTCGGTCGGGATCTCAGAGAGCCGGATGCTGGCCAAGATCACCAGCGAGCTCGGAAAGCCACGGGGCCTCGTGGTGCTTTCGCGTGAGCAGGCGCTGGAGCGGTTCGCCGGCCACTCCCCCGGTCTCATCCCCGGCGTCGGCCCGAAAACGGTCTCCCGCCTGGAGTCAATGGGGATCAAGACGCTTGCCGACCTGCGCGACTGGGAGCGACCCGCTCTCGAAGACGCCTTCGGCCCCCGCTCCGGCGCCTGGCTTCACGCCCGCGGCAACCTCTGGGACCAGACCCCGGTCACGCCCGAACACGAGACCAAGTCGCAGTCGACGGAGATCACTTTCGACGTCGACGTCACCCAGCGGGCGGAGCTCGAGCGACACATCGTCGAGCTCTCCGAGGAGCTCTGCCGGCGCCTACGCAAGCGCGAGCTGGAGGGGCGGACGATCGGGATCAAGGTCCGGCTCGACGACTGGACCAACGCCACCCGCTCCCACACGGTCGAGAAGCCGACCAACGACCCCGAGATCGTCGGTCCGATCGCCCTCGAGCTGCTGCGCACCTACGACCCGCAGCGGCCGGTGCGCCTGCTCGGCGTCCGCGTCGCCTCCTTCGGGAAGGAAGACACTGCCGCCGAGCCGGAGCCGACACCCGGTCAGCTCCAGCTCGGCCTCGCCTCGTAGTTACCGGCTCGCCAGCACCGTTCCGACGCCCGGAAACCCCAGCCGCTCCTTGACGGCCTCGGTCAGGTCGTAGTCGCGCCCGGGCACGTACGGGCCGCGGTCGATCACCGGCACCGTCACCGTGCGGCCGTGGTAGCGCAGCCGCACCTTCGTCCCGCACGGCAGCGTCTTGTGCGCGACGCCCATCGTCCCCGGCAGCAGGGTGCCACCGCAGGCGACGCCGTTGCCGTAGAGGCCCGGCCCGTAGTAGGAGGCGCCGGCGAGACGGTAGGTGGTCAGCTTGCGGGCGGCGCTGCGGGAGCCGCGGATCCGCCTGTCGTGGACGCTGTAGGCGCGCACCGCGTAGGTCCCGGTCCGCTCCGGCAGCCAGCGCACGGCGAAGGTCCCGTTCGCCTTCGTCCTGACGCCGCGCACGCCCCCGTCGGGGCCGCGGAAGACCAGCTTGACCCGGTGGCGGCCACTCGGCCGCACCTTGCCGCGCACCGCCAGCCCCCTCCCCTTCAGCAGCGTGTGGGTTGAGAGGTGCAGGGAGACATGGGAGCGGGATCGTTCGTGGTGGTTGGTGCGCTCGCTCTGCGCGGCCGCCGGCGCCAGGCCGACGGAAAGCGCGATGGCAGCAGCCATCGCGGGCAGGAATTTCCGCATCTAGTTCAGCTCGCTTTCTTGCCGCCTACGGGGTTAGCTGACGGGCTCGCGATCCCGGCCTCGCCGGTACCGCTACGGGTGGCTCGCCACCCGATTCGCCCCGGCCGCGGCGACGCCGCGGCAAGTGGGTCCCCCGCTCCCCACGCTCAGCGGCGCGAGGACTCGGCAGATCGTTTAGCTCGTTTGGGAGAGAACACGCTAGAGACGGCGCCGGAGCGGGAATGTGAGCGAACGCACATATTTTGACCCGTGTGCGAACATGGGACAGGTGACGAAGCCAGAAAGACTTACCGGGCTCGATACCTCCTTCCTGCACCTGGAGCGCTCAGGCGCCCACATGCACGTGGCCTCCACTTCGGTCTTCGAAGGCGAAGCGCCCACGCACGCCGAGTTCCGCGACCACATCGCCTCGCGCCTGCACCTGGTGCCGCGCTTCCGCCAGAAGCTGCGCTTCGTCCCCTTCACCCAGGGCCGCCCGGTCTGGATCGACGACCCCCACCTCAACCTCGACTACCACGTGCGGCAGACCGCGCTGCCGTCCCCCGGCTCCGACGAGCAGCTGCGCAACCTGGCGGCGCGGATCTTCTCCCAGCAGCTCGACCGCTCGAAGCCGCTCTGGGAGCTCTGGCTGGTCGAGGGCCTGACCGGGGATCGCTTCGCGATCATCGGCAAGAGCCACCACGCCCTCGTCGACGGAGTCTCCGGCGTCGACATCACCACCGTCCTCTTCGACCTCGACGCCGAGCCGGCCGGGACGCCCGATAAGGCGCCGCCCTGGCTCGCAAGCCCCGAACCGACCGACGTCCAGCTGTTGACCGAAGCCTGGAAGGAGCGGCTGACCAGCCCGCCGGAGATCTATCGCGGCATCCGCCACGCCTTGCGCGGACCACGGCAGGTGCTCAAGGGCGTCGGCGCGACCTCGAAGATGGTCAGCGCCGGAATGGCGGCCCCGGACACCGTTTTCAACGTCGAGATCGGCCCCCACCGCCGCTTCCAGATGACCCAGACCGACCTCGGCGACCTCAAGCGCGTCAAGGACGCCCACGGCGGCACCGTCAACGACGTCATCCTCTCGATCGTCGCCGGCGGCATCGGCCGCTACCTGCGTGCCCGGGGCCACGACACCGAGGGGCTGGAGCTGCGGGCGATGGTCCCGGTCAGCGTCCGCGCCGAGGAGGAGCACGGCGCCCTCGGCAACCGCATCTCGGCGATGATGGCGCCGCTGCCGGTCTGGTGCGAGGACCCGGTCGAACGCCTGCAGCTGATGACCGCCGAGATGGGCGACCTCAAGTCCTCCGGCCAGGCCGTCGGCGCCGAGATCCTGACCAAACTGACCGACTTCGCGCCCTCGACGATCGCCTCGCAGGCGGCGCGGCTGCAGCCGGCCCAGCGCTTCTTCAACCTCGTCGTCACCAACGTGCCGGGACCGCAGTTCCCGCTCTACGTGCTCGGCCGCAAGATGGAGTCGATCTTCCCGATGGTCCCCCTGGCCCGTCGCCAGGCGCTCTGCATCGGGATCATGTCCTACAACGGCCAGGTCAACTTCGGCCTGATCGGCGACTACGACGCGATGGCCGACCTCGACAGCTTCGCCCTCGACCTCGAAGCGGCGACCAAAGAGGTAATCGCGACGGCTCCGGGCAAGACCCCGACCAAGAAGAAGCCGAAGGCCAAGACGAAGAAGCGCAAGACCGCCGTGGCAGCCTCCAGCAACGGCTCCGCACCTGTCGCCGCCGAGCGCTCCTAGCCGACCAGCCGCCCGCTGACGGCGAACGGGAGTCCGTCGGTCAGGTAGTTCCAGTCGAGGTTGCCGACGTCGAAGCCGCTGGCGCGGGCGTCGGCATTGACGACTACCGCGGTGATTCGCTCGAACCGTCCCGGCCGCGCCAGGCGCACCCGCAACTGCCCGCCGCCGCGGCGGTAGGCGATCCGCACCTTCGTGCGGCCACGGCGCTCGCTGCCAAGCCGTCCCACCAGCGCCACGCCGGCGGCGGTCCCTCGCGGCGCCCGTAGGGCGACTTCGACCGCCTGGCCGCGCCGCGGCCGCACCCGCAGCAGCTGGAAGGTGGTGTGGTTGAGCATCCGCGTCAGCGGTTGACCGCCGAGGCGCAGGTGGCCCTGGCGCCGCGCGTCCGGGAAGAGGCGGCTCTCGCGGAATCCCTTGCCGGTGCGCCACTCGGCGACGGCGGCGGCGAAGCGGGTGAAGTCGTGGCCGAAGTTCGAGCGCCCGCTCGCGCGCAGGACCCGCTCGTAGCTGCCGATCGAGAACCCGCCCGGCCGCGCGTCAATCGCCCCGGCCCACGCCTTGCGGACGATCTCCGGGCCGTAGCAGCTGGCCAGCCACTGGTTCCAGACGGCGCTGCCGTACTCCTTGATCGAGCTCGCCGTCATCGGCGTTGCGTAGAGCTTCACCCAGCGCCGCACGTAGCGCAGGTAGTCGTTGATGCCGTTGAAGACCTGATCCTCCATCCAGGTCGCGCTTGCCTCCGCGAACCAGGGGTCCTGGTAGGCGTCGTAGCCGAACTGGAGGATGTGGTTGTACTCGTGGGCGAAGGTCACCTGCAGGTCCGCGAGCGGGTCGGTGCCCGGGAACTCGAAGGGGCTGTAGTCGTTGTCGAGGACGAGGTAGCCGTGCAGCCGCCGCGGGATCCGGTGCTCCTTCGTCGCCTGGCCGCGATCCGGCGCCGCGTAGCCGAACAGTTCGCCGCCGATCTGGGAGAGGTAGACGTCGGTCTTGCTCCGCAGTCCCCCCTGGCGGCCGTCGCTGCGCGGCTCGCGCCAGCCGAGCTTCTCGTTCTCGACGGTGTGGACCCGTTCGGCCACCCGCAGCACCCGCTCGACGTAGTCGGGGATGCCGTCGCCGTCGCTGTCGGTGAGTTCGGGGGCGTCTAGCCCCTGGTCGACCCAGTGGACGCAGAAGTGGGGCGAGCAGGCAGGTGAGCGACGCGCCTCGGGGACCGAGTAGGCGTTGCGGTTGGGGTCATTCCCGTCGGTTGGCCGCTCGCGCCGTTCGTCCGGCCGCGCCTGCGGCATCAGGAACGGCTTCTGGGCGTCGGCGGCAAGCGTCGACGGGGCGACGGACGGCGCGGCCTGAGCAGGGGCGGCCAGCGCCAGCGCCATGAGCAGCGCCGCCGAGGTCCCCACCAATTGCCTTCGGCGACTCCGCATGCCAAGGGAACCCTAGCGACGGGCAAAAGTACCTCCGGATCGGGGTATGGAGATACTTCCCGGATGCGCCTGGCCCTGGCCCAGATCAACCCCACCGTCGGCGCCGTCGATGCCAACGCCGCCAAGGTCGCCGAGTGGATCGGCCGCGCCCGCGAGGCCAGCGCCGAGCTGGTGATCTTCCCCGAGCTCTGCATCCCCGGCTACCCAGCCGAGGACCTCTACCTCAAGCACCACTTCCTGCGCGCCAACCAGCACGCGGTCGAGGAGCTGGCGGCGCACACCGACGGCATCATCGCGATGGTCGGCTTCGCCGAGCCGGCTGCGCAGCCGAGCGACTCCCGCAACGCCCATAACTCGACCGCGATCCTCGCCAACGGGAAGCTGATCGAGACCTACCGCAAGAACCGGCTGCCGAACTACTCCGTCTTCGACGAGCAGCGTTACTTCATCCCCGGCGACCGCACTTTGGTGACCGAGGTGGCGGGGCTTCCGGTCGGGTCGACGATCTGCGAGGACGTCTGGCAGCCCGGCCCCCCCGCCCAACGCGAGGCCGAAGATGGAGCGCGGCTGATCGCCAACCCCTCCGGCTCCCCCTACCACCGCGGCAAGGGACGGGAGCGAGAGACGATGTTCGCCGAGCGCTCCCGCGCCTACGACGCCTACTTCGCCTTCTGCAACCTCGTCGGCGGCCAGGACGAGCTGGTCTTCGACGGCCAGAGCCTGGTCACGGCCCCTGACGGCAGCGTGATCGCCCGCGCCGCCCAGTTCGAGGAGGAGCTGGTGATCTGCGAGCTCCCCCACTCCGGGCCTGGCCACCTCGCCGCGCCGCTCGCTGACCTCGACGAGGTCTACGGCGCGCTGGTCCTTGGCCTCCGTGACTACGTCGAGAAGAACGGCTTCAAGCACGTCGGGCTCGCCCTCTCCGGCGGGATCGACTCTGCCCTGGTGGCGATGATCGCCGCCGACGCCGTCGGGGCCGATCGCCTCACCTGCGTCGTCATGCCCTCCCCCCACTCCAGCCACGAGACCCAGCAGGACGCCCGCGACATCGCCGCCAACCTCGGCTGCGAGCGCTTCGAGGTCGCGATCGAGCCGGTGATGGAGAGCTACGAGCAGGCGCTGCGCGGCTACCTCGACGAGCCCGAGGCCGCCGTGCCCCGCGACCCGACCAAACCGTCCGAGCCGGACCTGACCGCCGAGAACGTGCAGGCGCGGATCCGCGGCAACCTGATGATGGCGCTCTCCAACCGCCACGGCTGGCTCGTCCTCACGACCGGGAACAAGAGCGAGATGTCGGTCGGCTACGCGACCCTCTACGGCGACATGGCGGGCGGCTTCGCGGTGATCAAGGACGTCCCGAAGCAGCTCGTCTACGAGCTGGTGCGGCGGCGGAACGAGACCGCGGGGCGGGAGCTGGTACCGGCGAGCGTGCTGGAGCGGGCGCCCTCGGCCGAGCTCCGCCCCGACCAGCGCGACGAGGACTCGCTGCCGCCCTACGAGCTGCTCGACCGCATCCTCGAGGCCTACGTGGAGCGCGACCAGGGACGCGAAGAGATGATCGCGGCGGGGATGCCGGCGGAGACCGTCGACGAGGTGATCCGGCTGGTCGACCGCTCCGAGTACAAGCGCCGCCAGGCGGCGCCGGGCATCCGGATCACGCCGCGGGCCTTTGGCAAGGATCGACGCTTGCCGATCACCAATCGCTTCGGCGGCTGAGAGCTAGGCGTCCGGTCGCGGCCGGACCGCGATCGTCATCTGGGCCAACGCGCAGGGCTTGCCCTCGTCGTTGAGGACTTCGGCCTGCCAGAGCCAGGTGGTGCGGCCGCGGTGGCGGGCCTGGGCGCGGACTTCGACGCCCCCCGCCGTGACCGGGCGCATGAAGCTGACGCTGATCGACTGACCCATCGCCACCATCCCGTCGTCCCAGACGGCGCCGGCGGTCGCTTTCGAGCAGACGCTCTCGATCAGCGTCGACATCACGCCGCCGTGCATGAGGCCGAAGGGTTGGCGCAGGTCGTCGCGGATCTCGAGCCGGACGCGGGCGTCGTCGGGGTCGTCGCTGAGCCACTTGGTGCCGATCAGATCGTCGAAGTGGGCGGGCTTAACCTGAGCGTCGTCGTTCACGGCAGCTCACACTAATAGGCTTCCGGACCGGTGGCGCTGTCCGACGACCAGAAGGCGATTCTGCGGCTGCTCGCTCAGCGGGGGGCGGCGGGCTACGACGATCTTTCGGCGCTCTTGGGGATCTCGGTCGAGGAGGTCCATAAACGGGCCAAGGATGCTGCGGCGGCTTTGGAAGCGGACGGGATTCCTGCTCCCTTGATTCCTGAGCCGGTGGGGGGAGCGGGTTCCCCCTCCGTCGCGAAAGATGGGGAGGCTCCTCCAGGGGAACCCGCTCCCCCCAAGCCGCCTGCCAAGCCGCCAGTGGCTCCAGCGGCTGAGCCGACCCGTGCGTTGCCAAAAGGTAAGCCGAAGCCGCCTTTGAAAAAAGAGCTGAAGTTGCTGGAGGGACGGGGGCTCTGGGCGATCGTCGCGGGCGTCGCCATCGTCATCCTCTTCGTGATCTTCATCTTTGTTTCTGGCGGCGATGACGACTCCGGGGACAGCTCTGCCAACGCTTCTGCCGATAGCTGCAAGGTGACCGCGAAAGCTCCGGAGCCGAGTGGGAAAAACATCGAAGCGCTGGCGGTCGCGGCGGTTAAAACGGGCAAAAGCGTGACGCGTGCCGTTCTCGATCCCGTCGATGGGAGCGAAGCGAAAGGGCTGGCGGTATTTGGGCGGGTGAAAAACAGCCTCGCGCTGCAGGTGGCGGCTGAAGGTCTGCCGCCCAGCGGGGAATGCGGGTACACGATCTGGCTTGCCGCCTCTCCGCAGAAAATGCTGCCGTTGGCCTCGACCAAGGTGGTCAAAAACGGCGTCGTCAGCGCCCAGGTCGAAGTTCCGGTCGAAGTCCTCGCCTACCTCGCCAACGAAACGTTCGGCCAGCTAGCGATCACCCGCACCGACGAATCGCAGCTGAAAGCCTCGCTCGCGGAAGCGACGAAAGAGAAAAAGGCGCCGGTCTACACCGGCACCGAAGTCCTCCGCGGCAGCGTCGCCGGCCCGATCGTCGGCGCCGCCAAACGGCTCGAAGCGCAGCAGAAACAGAAATAGCTGAGCGCTAGCCGGGCAGGAGCTTGCCGGGATTCATGATCCCCGCCGGGTCGAGCTGCTCCTTCGCCGCCCGGATCAGGTCGAGCCCCGTCTCCCCCACCTCCGCCTCCATATAGGGCGCGTGGTCGCGGCCGACAGCGTGATGGTGGGTGATCGTGCCGCCGTGGGCGACGATCGCCTCGCAGGCGGCGCGCTTCACCGTCGCCCACTGCTCGAGCTCGGCGTCGCGAAGGCGGCGGGAGATGAAGGTGAAGTAGAGCGAGGCGCCGTCGGCGTAGGCGTGCGAGAGGTGGCAGAAGACCAGGCCCGGGGTTCCCTGGGCGGCCAGGGAGTTGCGGATTGCGCCGCCGACGGCGTTGTGCAGCTCGCCGAATCGGCTCCAGGTGTGCGAGGTCTCGAGCGTCTCGACCATCGCCCCCATCCCCATCAGCGTGTCGCGCAGGTAGGGGCCCTGGTAGCGGCCGTGCTCCCACGCTTGGCCGGCCTGCTGGCCGAGGTAGGCGGCGCCGCCGCGGCGTAGGGCGCGCACCGTCAGGGCGCGGTCGCGGGCGACCGACTCCTCGTCCCCCTCGTAGCCGACGATCATCAGCGCCCCGCCGCGACGCCGGCGCGCTCCGAGGTAGCCGTCGAAGAGCTTGCCGCTGAGGCCACGGGGGCCGTTCAGGGCCAGCGTCCCTTCCGTCTCCTCCTCGTCGGAGACGCGGATGATCTGCGGCAGACCCGGCCCCTGCGCCAGCGCCCGGACGATCTCCGCGCCGGCGTCGAAGCTCTCCGCCATCCAGGCCTCGTAACGGCGTACAGCGGGCGCCGGGCGCACCCGCACGGTGACGTCGGGGATGACGCCGAGCACGCCCTCGGAGCCGATCACCAGCTCCCTCAGGGCGGGGCCGGCGGCCGTGTGCGGCGTCGCCAGCGTCTCCATCTCTCCGCTGGGCGCGAGCAGGCGGACCGAGCTGACGAGGGAGTCGAAGCGGCCGTACCCGCTCGAAGCCTGGCCGGCGGAGCGGGTCGCCGCGAAGCCGCCGATCGTCGCGTACTCGAACGACTGCGGGAAATGGCCGAGGGTCAGACCCTCGCGTCCCAGCGCTGCCTCCGCCTCGGGCCCGCGCAGGCCGGCACCGAGCCGCGCGGTCAGCGAGCGGCGGTCGACGCTGACGTCCTGCAGTGCGCCGAGATCGAGACTGATTAGCCGACCGTGCGCCCCACGCAGCGGCTCGACTCCGCCGACGACGCTGGTGCCGCCGCCGAAGGGGACAATCGCGATTCCCTCGGCGGCGCAGACGTCGATTACACGTCGTACCGCCTCGACATCCGTCGGCATCACCACCGCGTCCGGGGCGGCCTCGAGCGCACCGTTGCGAAGCCGCGCCAGGTCCACGTAGCCGCTCCCCGTCGAGTGACGCAGCCGATCCTCCTCGGTGGTAAAGACATTCGCCTCCCCCACCGCCTCGATCAGCGCCTGTGGCAGCGCCTCCGCGGGTGGCAGCCCAACCTCGCCGAGCTCACGCGCAAGCGGCCAGGGCTCGAGCTCGCCGATCCGCTCCCGCAGCACACCCTGCGCCTCCTCGTCGAGATGGGGCTCGACCGACGGATCGCCCCACCCCCACCACTTCGCATCGCGTCGCGGCCTCATCCCAGCGCCGCCTCGATCCCGTCGAGCGCTTCGTCGAGGACGTCGCCGCGGGCCCGCCGCATCAGCGGCGATCCGAGCTTCGACATCCCTTTCAGCGACTGCTCCTCGGTGATGCTGACCTCGGTGCCGCCGTCGCGCTCGCGCATCCGCACCTCCACCTGCAAGCCCTTCAGGTGCCGCTCAAACGGCGTCCCAGCCAGCTCCTGCTCCCACACATAGCGCTCCTTCTCGGCGCTGCTGACGCAGCGGAAGTCGGCTCGCACCCCCCGTCCCTCGGCCGTTTCCAGCACGCTGGTCCAGCGGGTCCGCCGGCCGCCGCCGCCTTCGACGCTCTCGACCCGCCCCGTCCGCGGCCACCAGCGCGGCAGGTTGTAGGGGTCGGAGACGAGCTTCCAGACGTCGCCGAGCGGCGCCTCCAGCGTGCGCTTGCGGGTGGCGCGGGCCACGGGGCGGCGGCTATTCGCCGGCCAGGCGCCGCAGGTCGCGCACCAGCAGCAGGTGCTTGAGGTGGCTGACGGTCGCGGCCAGGCTTTCGAGGCTTTCCAGCGCCTCTTTGCGCCGCTCCGGATTGCGCGAGCGCAGCGACGGTCCCAGCACCGCTTCCAGCAGGTTCGCCTCGCGGTCGGCCGAGGAGCGGAAGACGCGCAGGTTGCGGGCACCGACGCCGACCCGGGAGAGCTCGTTGGCGGCGCGGACGATCTCGCGGTCGGTCTCGTCGTAGACGATCTTGCCTTCGCGTTTCTCCGGCTGCACGATCCCGAAGTTTTCGAGCTCGCGGATCAGCTCCTCGCGGGCCCCGGTCTCCTCGACGACCTCCTCCAGCGTCAGGTAGGCGCGCGAGGTGTCGACGAGGATCGCCCGCCGCACCCCGCCGGTGTTGGGCTTGCGGTCGCCGTCGCCGAGGACGACATCGCCGCCCGCGGCGAGCTCCTGACGAATTACCCGCAGCGGCAGGAACTCGTCCCGCTGCAGACGCAGGATCGTCCGCAACCGTTCGACGTCGGCCTGGCTGTAGAGGCGGTATCCGCCGGAGGTCCGCCGTGGGCTCAGCAGCTTCTGGTCCTCGAGGTAGCGGATCTTCGAGATCGAGACGTCGTCGAACTCGCCCTGGAGGATTTTGCAGACGGCGCCGATCGTCAGCGCCTTGCGCGGCCGGCTCGGCGCCTCGGCGGTGCGGCCGGGCTGTTCGGAGACCGGCACCTCAGCGCTCCAGGTAGGACAGCTTGTACTTGCCGACCTGGATCTCGTCGCCGTCGGCGAGCCGGTGGGACTCGATCCGGCGCCGGTTGACGTAGGTGCCGTTGAGCGAGCCGAGGTCGTCGATGTAGAGCCCGTCTCGCCGCCGCACCAGCAGCGCGTGGTTGCGGGAGACGGTGACGTCGTCGAGGAAGACGCCGGCGTCGGGGCTGCGGCCGATGCTGACCCGCTCCTCGCTGACACTGAAGCTCTCGCCGGCGCGGCCGCCGCCGGAGCGGATGACCAGCGCGGCGCCGCTCTCGGAGACCACCTCGTCGATGTCGACCGGCGTCATCTCGCCGGTCTCGTCGACCCGGTAGGTCATCGTCGTCGGGTCGTCGCCAGCCTCTTTCGGCCCACCGAGATAGGCACCGCACTTCTGGCAGTAGTTCGCCCCCTCGGGGTTCGCGAACCCGCACTCGGGACAGTGGACGGCCATGGCAAAACCCGCTCAGGCGGCGGGCTCGTCCTCCGAAGGCGCCGGAGTTTCCCCGGAGAGGATCTGAGTCAGCTGCTCGACGTCGGCGCCGGAGATCATCGACTCGCCTGCCTCGCGTTTCTGGCGCAGGCGATTGACCAGCTCCGCCCGCAGGATGTCGATCTTCCCGTGCAGGACGCGGCGCTTGTAGGAGATCTCGTTCTCCTCGGCGGTCAGGTTGTCGATCATGTCCTTCAGCTCCTTGTCGCTGAGAGAACCGAGATCGGGAAAGGTCTCCTCCATCGTGCTCCTAACTCGAGGAGGCGCTGCCTCCGTTTGCGAGTGACGATGATAGCTGCCCCAGGCCAAGGTTCAACCCTAGGTTGAAGGTTCGGGTGAAGCTGGGCGTCAGCTTGCGCCTTGGCGAGCGCGAACGGCGCGGATGCCGGTCTGCGCGTAGAGCACGGTGGCGATGATCGCCATCACCAGCCCCCAGATCAGCAGCGCGTCCGCCACCCAGCCGGGAGCGAGCAGGGCGAGGAAGATCCCGCCCATGATCGGGAAGACCGAGATCCTGCCCGGCCAGTTGACCGCGATGTCGACGCCGTGGCGGAGCCCGTATTGGGCGAGGAAGAGCATCGTCAGCTCGCGCAGCGCCAGCAGCGCCAGCGCCCAGTGCGGCAGCAGGTCGAAGCTCCAGCAGACGACGGCGCCGGCAAGGATCGTCAGCCGGTCGACCAGCGGGTCGAGCAGGGCGCCCATGCGGCTGTACTGGCCGGTGATGCGGGCGAGGATCCCGTCCAGGTAGTCGCCGGCGGCGATCGCCCAGAAGACCATCGCCGAGGCGAGCGAGGTGCCGTCCTCGGTGCCGTAGGCGAGGACGAGGAAGACCGGCAGCGCCGCCAGGCGCAGGTAGCCGACCGCGTTGGGGATCGTCCAGGGATGCAGTGGCTCCCCCTTGCGCGTCGAGGGCGGCGGCGGCGCGCTGCGGTCGAGCCCGAAGAGGCGCCGCACCCTCCCCCGACCGAATGGCGCGGCGGGGGCCATCTCCTAGTAGGCCTTCGCGAAGACCGCTTCGACGGCGGCGGGCTTGCCGGTGAGGATGCAGCGGCTGTCGGGCGGAAGCTCCTGGTCGAAGGGGATGCAGCGCACGGTCACCTTCAGCTCCTCGAGCACTTCGGCCGACTCGGGAGCTTCGCTCCAGGGCGCCCGCAGGAAGCCGCCGGCCTCGGCGTCGGCCGGGTCCGTGTCGAACCATTCGCGAAACTCGTCGATGCTGGTGGCGCCAAGCCGGGTGCGCGAGCGCAGCCGCGCGGCGGCGGCATCGCGGTAAGCGGACTGGATCTCGGCTAGCAGCGCTGGGATCGAGGCGGCGATTTGGCCTCGGTCGACCGACTCGGGGCGCTGATCGCCGGCGTCTCGCCGCCGCAGCGCCACGACGCCCTCCTTCAGGTCCCTGGGGCCGAGTTCGAGGATCAGGGGGACGCCTTTCCGCGTCCACTCCCAGCGCTTATCCGGCGGTTCGCGGTCGCGTAGGTCGGCGCTGACCCGCACCTCGCTTCCTTCGAAGGAGAGCTCGCCGATCTCCCGGGCCAGCTCCTCGGCTGCCTCGAGCACCGCCGGGCCCTCATCGCCGCGCGGAATCGGCACGATCACGACCTGCCGCGGCGCCACCGTCGGCGGCAGGCGCAGGCCGATGTCGTCGCTGTGGCTCATGATCAGGGCGCCGAGCAGGCGGGTCGAGACGCCCCAGGAGGCCGTGTGGACGAGGCTGCGCTCTCCCTCGCGGTCGAGGAAGTTGATCTCGGCGGCCTCGGCGAAGCTCTGGCCCAGGTAGTGAGAGGTGCCGGCTTGCAGGGCCTTGCCGTCCTGCATCATCGCCTCGATCGAGAGGGTCTGGACGGCGCCCGGGAAACGCTCTTCCTCGGACTTCTCGCCGGTCAGAACCGGCATCGCCAGGAACGACTCGGCGAAGTCGCGGTAGACCTCGAGCATCTGCTCCGCGTTCGCCCGTGCTTCCTCCTCCGTCGCAAAGGCGGTGTGGCCCTCCTGCCAGAGGAACTCGGTGGTCCGCAGCAGCACCCGCGGCCGCATCTCCCAGCGGACGACGTTGGCCCACTGGTTCACCATCAGCGGCAGGTCGCGGTAGGAGTTGATCCATTTCGCGAACGAGCGGCCGATGATCGTCTCCGAGGTCGGCCGCACGATCAGCGGCTCGGTCAGCTTCCCCCCCGGCCTCAGGTGCCCGGGGTTCTCGGGGTCTTCTTCCAGCCGGTGATGGGTCACCACCGCCATCTCCTTGGCGAATCCCTCGACGTGCTTGGCCTCACTCTCGATGTAGCTGAGCGGGATGAAAAGCGGGAAGTAAGCGTTAGTGGCCCCGCTGCGCTTGATCTGGCGGTCAAGCTCGGCCTGCATCAGCTCCCAGATCGCGTAGCCCCAAGGCCGGATCACCATCGAGCCGCGCACATGCGCGAGTTCAGCAACCTCCCCCTCCCGGACCACGGCCTGAAACCAGGCGGGAAAGTCCTCCTGCCTGGAGGGAGACACGCCTCTGTTCTTGGACTTCGCCACGGGCGAGCGAGTCTATTCCGCCGCACTCCCGCCATCTTTTCGCGGCGTGTGCATGCATTGCTACAGTCGTGCACATGGCACGAGAGGTTTCTATCCGCGAACTTCGCAACTCCACCCCGAGCGTGATTGCGGAACTCGAATCCGGCGAGCGTCTGACTCTCACGGTCAATCGTAGGCCCGTGGCGGACATAGTTCCTCACGTCCAAGAACGCGACCCTTGGGTTCCCTCTCACGAGCTACGACGCATAGCCGAGACCGCACCCGCAGATCCTGACCTTCTCGTCGACCTTGCCGACATCCGCGGGGCGGAGCTCGACGAGTGAGAAAAGCCGTCGCAGACACCTCCGTCTTTATCGCGCAGGAGGCCGGCCGCAAGCTCGGCACACTTCCGGAGAAAATCGCAGTCTCGGTGATCACTATTGCCGAGCTGGAGCTCGGCGTGCTTCGGGCAAACGACCCGAAGGTACGAGCGCGCCGTCTCTCCACCCTCTCTCGGGTGCAGGAAAGCTATGTCCTGCTGCCTGTCGGACCCGAAGTTGCAAGCTGTTTCGCACAGCTCGCCGCTGCGGAGCGGGCACGTGGTCGCCGACTGCGCCGCCACGACACCTGGATCGCGGCCACCGCGATGCGCCATGGAGCAGCAGTCCTCACTCAGGACTCGGACTTCTCCTCTTTCGACGAAGTTGAAGTACTTCGCGTCTGACTAGGCCCGCGTAAAGCGGCGGCCTGCCGTCGGCGAGGCCTCCTCGTCGAGGAGGACCTTGTCGGACTCGCCTCGTTCGACGGCTTCCTTCTCCATCGCGGCGATCTTCTCGGGGGTGAGGTCGCCGGCGTTTTCGGCCTCGATGTTGGCGACCCACTCGGCTCCCTCGCGGGACTCGGCCTCGTCGAACTCGACCTCGCCGCCGCGGTCTAGGGACTTGTCGATCTCTTCGAAGAGGGTGTCGACGAGCTTCTCCTGCGGGACCTTTCGCAGGGGTTTGCCGCCGGCGAAGATCAGACCCTCGTTCTTGGCGCCGGCGATGCCGAAGTCGGCGTGGCTGGCCTCGCCGATCCCGTTGACGGCGCAGCCGAGGACGGCTACCTCTACCGGCTCGGCGTAGCTTTCAAGCCGCTTCTCGATTTCGGCGACGACGGAGTCCATGTCGAACTGGAGGCGGCCGCAGGTCGGGCAGGCGATCAGGACCGGGCCGCGCTCGCGCAGCTGCAGCGCCTTGAGTATCTCCCAGGCGACCTTGACCTCCTCCTCGGCGTGGAACGTCGAGAGGCTGATCCGGATCGTGTCGCCGATTCCATCCGCAAGCAGGGTGCCGAGGCCGACGGCCGATTTCAGCGAGCCGCCCCATTTCGTCCCCGCCTCGGTGACACCGAGGTGCAACGGGTAGGGGATCTTCTCCGAGAGCAGCCGGTTGGCGGCGATCGTGTACGGGACGTTGGTCGACTTGATCGAGACCTTGAAGTTTTCGAAGTCGAGGCCCTCCATCAGCTCGACGAACTCGATCGCGGCGGCGACCAGCGCCTCGACTGGCGCCTCGCGCTCGAGCTCGTGAAGGTGTTTGGGCAGAGAGCCGGAGTTGACCCCGATCCGCATCGGCACGCCTTTGGCGTTGGCCTTCTCGGCGACCTCGGCGACTTTCTCCCGCCCGCCGATGTTGCCTGGGTTGAGGCGGATGCAGTGGGCGCCGGCGTCGATCGCTTTCAGCGCCAGGGTGTGGTTGAAGTGGATGTCGGCGATCACCGGGATCGGCGATTCCTTGACGATCGTCTTCAACGCCTCCGCGTCCTGCTCGCGCGGCACCGCGCAGCGGACCAGGTCCGCCCCTGCGTCGGCGACCTTGCGGATCTGCTCCATCGTCGCCGCCAGGTTGGCGGTCTCGGTCTTGGTCATCGTCTGCACCGCGACCGGCGCGCCGCCGCCGATCGGCACGTTGCCGACGAAGATTTGCCGTTTGGAAGCCATATACAGAGCTTATTGAGGCCAGCCGCCGGGCTAGCGGACCTCGAACCCTTCGCCGGTGATCCTGCCGATGTCGTTCGATAAGCCGAGGAAGAAGAGCATCAGGACGAGGGCGATCCCGACCGCGGTCGCGCGCTCCATCACCCGCAGGGAAACCGGGCGGCCGCGGACCTTCTCAACCAGCGACCAGAAGATGTGGCCGCCGTCCAGCGGCAAGATCGGCAGCAGGTTGACGAGGCCGAGCGAGAGGCTGACGAAGGCGAGCAGGAGCAGGGCGCGTTCGAGCCCTTTCTCGATCACCTGGTGGCCGACGTCACTGATCCCGACCACCCCGGAGACCTGCTCGCGCTGCTCGGATTCGAAGAGATGGGTGAAGACGTGCGCGGTCCCCTTCGCCACTTCCCAGATCGCGTCGCCGGCTTCCTTGGCGGCGGTGCCGGCGCCAATCGGGTGGTTGACGCTGCCGTAGGAGAACCCGACCAGGGCGCGCTTTGCTTCCTCGTCGTAGCGGGGGTAGACGGTGATCTTTTCGATCTGGCCGTCACGCTTGACCACGAGCTTCACCGGGGTCTGCGCCACGCAGCCATCGACCTGCTTGCCCTCGCACTTGTGGGTGGCGACGGTTTCGCCGAACTTCACCAGGCGCGCTTCGGTACCGAGGTCGGCATAGCGGTGCCCGTCGACCGCGACGATCTGGTCACCCGGCTGTAGGACCTTGGCGGCCGGGGTCCCAGTTCTGATTGCGCCGACGCTCTGCTGAATCTCCTCGCGCCCGTTTGCCCAGTAGACGCCGAAGAGGATCGCGAAGGCGAGGACGATGTTGACGGCGGGCCCGGCGGCGACGACGACGATCCGCTTCCAGACGTCCTGGCGGTAGTAAGCGCGGTGGACGGCCTCCGGAGGAACGTCCTCCTCCGGATTCATCCCGGTGATTTTCACATAGCCACCGAGCGGGATCGCTTTCACCCCGTACTCGGTCTCGCCCCGTTTGACCGACCAGATCGTCGGCCCGAAGAAGAGGAAGAAGCGCTCGACCCGCATCCCCGTCGCCTTGGCGGCGAAGAAGTGGCCAGCCTCGTGGAGGATGATCAGCAGGCAGAAGCCGACGAAGACCCAGAACCAGCTCATGCCGGCATCAACCCTTTGATCTGCCCCTCGGAGCGCTCGCGCGCCTCGGCATCGGCGGCGAAGAGGTCATCGAAGTGGCCGACCGTCTGCGCCGGCATCTCCTCCAGCACCCGCTCGATCACCGCCGGGATCGCCGTGAACGGGATCCGCTCGGCGAGGAAGGCGGCGACGGCGACCTCGTCGGCGGCGTTGAGGACGCAGGGCGCGGTGCCTCCCGCGGCGCCGGCCTCGAGGGCCAGGCGCAGGCAGGCGAAGGTGTCCAGGTCGGGCTCCTCGAAGGTCAGCGAGCCGACCGCGGCGAGGTCGAGCTGCGGGAGGTCGACGTCGGCCCGCTCGGGATGGTTGAGCGCGTAGGAGATCGGCACCCGCATGTCGGGGTAGCCGAGATGCGCCAGGGTCGAGCCGTCGTTCAGGTGGATCAGCGAGTGGATCAGCGACTGCGGGTGGACGACGACCTCGATCCGCTCATACGGCACGGCGAAGAGATGGTGCGCCTCAATCGCCTCGAAGCCCTTGTTCATCAGCGTCGCCGAGTCGATCGTGATCCTCCCCCCCATCCGCCAGGTCGGATGCGCGAGGGCGTCGGCGACGCTGACGCCGGAGAGGTCATCGCGGCCGCGGAAGGGCCCGCCCGAGGCGGTCAGGACCAAGCGCTCGACGGTTCCCGGCGCCTCGCCGTGGATCAGCTGGAAGAGCGCCGAGTGCTCGGAGTCGACCGGCAGCAACCGGGCCCCAGTCGCCTCGGCCAGCGCCATCACCAGCTCGCCACCCAGCACCAGGCTCTCCTTGTTGGCGAGGGCAACGTCGATCCCCTCACTGAGGGCGACGATCGTCGAGCCCAGCCCAGCGGCGCCGACGATCGCGTTGAGGACGAGGTCGGGCTCGGTGCTGACGATCAGCTCCCGCACCCCCTCCTCCCCCGTCAGCACTCGCCCGCTCCAAGCGCCACGAGCGCTCTCAGCCGCCGCCTCATCGGCAAGCGCAATCACCGGCACCCCGTGCTCACGCGCCTGCTCCACCGTCTTCTCCCAGGCGCTGCCCGCCGCCAGGCCCACGGCCTGCAGCTCTCCGGAGGCGTCGATCACCTCGAGCGCCTGCGTTCCGATGGACCCGGTCGAGCCGAGTACGAGGACCTTCTTCATGCCTGACAGAGGATACGGAGGCCGCTAGCCGGCAAGACCGCCGAGGAAGGCAAAGGGCCTTGGAACGTCGTCTTCGGCCTCGTGCAGGGTCCCCGCAACCGCGACTATGGTCCCGGCCGGCACTTCACCGCGGACCCGCTCTGCCAACTCGTTCGCAGCATCTTCGTCAGCGGTTCCGATCAGGACGACGCTCCAGCGCTGAACCGCAGGCAGGCCTTCGTCCCGCAACCGGTCTTGGAATGCATCCGCCTCGGCCCACGAGGACATCTTGACCTGAACCTCGTACCGCGGATACCCCTGTTCCTCGGTCTCCTGGCGTTCCCTGGCGATCCTCTCCTGGTGCTCCGCGAGCCTCGCGGCGGCGTCGTCTGGAAGCGACTCGTCGGCCGGCCTCCACTCCAGCGAGAGTGGATGCCAGCGCCTGAAGTCGATCGTCACCTCCTCGTCGTCCTCGGCAGTGAGTCGGACGACGAGGTCCCGCGCCTTTTCCGCCTGCTCCTTGTCGCCTGCGTAGAGGAAGATCGTCGCCTCGTCCCGCGAGACGATCACCCGGTCGTGGAACGCCTCGCTGAGGTCGTGCTCCAGCTCCTGGGCGTCAAGCCGGTCGTGCAGTGCATCGGCGAGCCCGTCAGCACGGAAGTCGACCTGCAGGCGCCAGTCGTCGTTCATCAGTACACCACCGCGACCGAGAGGTAGTAGCCGACGACGATCGTGAAGAGGGCGGCGTCGAGGCGGTCGAGGAGACCGCCGTGGGGGCCGAAGAGGGTGCCGGTGTCCTTGGTCCCGAGGTCGCGCTTCAGCATCGACTCGAAGAGGTCGCCGATCGGGGCGACGGCGGCGACGGCGGCGCCGATCATCAGCGCGTCCACTCCCGAGAGCCAGTCCTGGTAGAGGCCGGCGAACCAGAAGCCCATGGTGCCGATCACGAAGCCACCGATCAGGCCCTCGATCGTCTTGTTGGGCGAGAGGTTGGGGGCGATTTTGTGGCTGCCGAACATGCGGCCGGTGGCGTAGGCGGCGGTGTCGGCGACGAAGGTGCCGACGAGGACGTCGATCAGCAGCGCCGCGCCGTGGTCGGGCAGGTCGCGGAGGAGGACGGCGTGGGCCAGCGGCACGCCGATCCACAGCACTCCCAGCAGCGTCACCCCGAGGGAGACGGTGGTGCCCTCTCGCACCTTGGCCCTGGCGGCGAAGACGAAGAGGAGCGGGAAGGTCGCCGCGATGACGTAGAGGATGTTGTAGGCGGTGCCGAACTCGGCGGCGACCACCAGTGCCGCGACGGCGACGTAGGCGGGGATCGTCAGCGGCCGGTAGCGGCTGGCCATCCCCGCGTACTCGCCGAAGGCGACGATGCCTAGCCCGATCATCGCGGCGCCGAAGACGAGGCCGCCGGCGACCGTGATCGCGATCGCGAAGACGATCCACGGCAGGGCGACGAGGATCCGCTTCGCGGTCTCACCGCCACCGCCGCCACGACGCTTCCGGCGTGGCTCGCGGGGCGGCCGCTCGCGCGGGGCCTCGGGCTCGTCGTCGAACAGCTCGTCGTCGTCGAAGAGGTCGATTTTCACGCTCGGCTCCCGAAGCGCCGCTGTCGCGTCTCGTACTCGCGCAGGGAGGCTTCCAGCGCCGCCCGGTCGAAGTCGGGCCAGAGCTCGTCGCGGAAGACGAGCTCGGAGTAGGCGCACTGCCAGAGCAGGTAGTTGGAGAGCCGCTGCTCGCCGCTGGTCCGGATCAGCAAGTCGGGATCGTGCATCTCGGGCGCGTAGAGCAGGCGCTGGAACTCCTCCTCGGAATCGCCCTCGAACCGGCGGGCGGCATCGAGGATCTCCGCCCGGCCGCCGTAGTTGAAGGCGACGAAGAGGACGATGCGGTCGTTGCCGGCGGTCTCGGCTTCCGACCATTCCATCCGCTCGACCAGCGCCGGGTCGAGCCCCTCGCGGCGGCCGATGTAGCGCATCCGCACTCCTTCCTCTTTCAGCTCCGGCGTTTCTGAGCCGATCCGCTGACCCATCATCTCGAGCAGACCGCGGACCTCCTCCTCGGGACGGCTCCAGTTCTCGGTCGAGAACGAGTAGACGGTCAGCTCCTCGATCCCCAGCTCGGCGGCGTCGCGCAGCCGTGCCTTCAGGGTGTCGGCGCCGGCCTTGTGCCCCTCAACCACGGGCAGGTCACGCTGCCGCGCCCAGCGGCCGTTGCCGTCGGTGATGATCGCTACGTATCTGGGTGCGGTCACGCTGCGGTGGCCCGACCTCAGACTTCGAGGATCTCTTCTTCCTTGCCCTTCAGCAGGGAATCGATCTCGGCGATTGCCTCGTCGGTCTGTTTCTGTAGCGATGCCTCGGCCCGGTGCTCGTCGTCCTCGCCGGCTTCGCCTTCCTTTTTCAGCTCCCGCAGGTCGCTCATGATGTCGCGGCGGACGTTGCGGATCGCGATCCGGCCGTCCTCGGCGACGCCGTGGACGACCTTGACCATCTCCCGCCGTCGCTCCTCGGTCATCTCCGGGATCTGGAGGCGGATGACGTTGCCGTCGTTGCTCGGGGTGAGGCCGACGTCGGACTCCTGGATCGACTTCTCGATCGCGCCGAGGGCGCTCTTGTCGAAGGGGGTGACGGTCAGCAGGCGGGCGTCGGAGGCCGCCACGTTGGCGAGCTGCTTCAGCGGCGTCGGGTTGCCGTAGTAGTCGACCATGATCCGGTCGAGCAGGTGCGGCGAGGCGCGGCCGGTCCGCACGGTGGCAAGCTCGCCACGGCTGGACTCGACCGATTTGGCCATCCGCTCTTTCGCGTCCGCGAGCAGTTCGTCGATCAGCTCCACTGGGGTCCCGTCCTCGTCAGTTGGCAGGGGCGCTGGACACCAGCGTCCCCACTTTTTGGCCGCAAACGATCCTATCTATGTTCCGCTCGTCGCCCATGTTGAAGACGTAGATCGGCAAGTCGTTGTCCATGCAGAGCGAGAGCGCGGTCGAGTCCATCACCCGCAGGTCGCGCTCGATCGCCTCGCGGTGGGTGATCGCGGGGATGAACTTGGCGTCCGGGTTGGTGGCCGGGTCGGAGTCGAAGACCCCCTCCACCCCGTTCTTCGCCATCAGGATCGCCTCGGCGTGGATCTCCAGCGCCCGCAGCGCCGCCGCCGTGTCCGTGGTGAAGAACGGGTTGCCGGTGCCGGCGGCGAAGATGACGACCCGGTTCTTCTCCAGGTGGCGCATGGCGCGGCGGCGGATGTAGGGCTCGGCGACCTCCTGCACTTCGATCGCCGACATCACCCGCGTGTGCTGCCCTTCGCGCTCGAGCGCGTCCTGCAGCGTCAGCGCGTTGAGGACCGTCGCCAGCATCCCCCTGTAGTCGCCGGTCGCCCGGTCCATGCCGCTGGCGGCGCCGTCGAGGCCGCGATAGATGTTGCCGGCCCCGACCACGATCGCGACCTCGACCCCGCGCTCCTTGACCGCCGCCACCTGCTTGGCGATCCGGTCGACCTCGGCGGCGTCGGTGCCGAAGTCCTGGCTGCCCATCAGGGCCTCGCCGGAGAGCTTCAGCAGGATGCGCCCGAAGCGTGGCTCGGGAGAGTCAGTCACTACGGCTGACTCTATTCGCCGACGCGGAAGTAGGCGAGGCGGGCGACGCGGATGTTCTCACCGGTTTTCGCCGCCAACTCCTGGCGCAGCTCCTCGATCGTCTTCGAGTCGTGCTTCTCGGTGTTGACGTGGGTCTGGTCGAGCAGCGCTACTTCCGCGGCCCACTTGTCGAGCTGACCCTGGACGATCTTCTCGACCACGTTCTCGGGCTTGCCTTCTTCCTTTGCCTTCTCTTCGAAGACCCGCTTTTCGGCCTCGCGCTCCTCCTCGGGGATTTCCTCGGTGGAGACGAACTGCGGCGCCGTCGCGGCCGCGTGCAGGGCGACCTGGTAGGCGAAGACCTTGAACTCCTCGTTGCGGGCGACGAAGTCGGTCTCGCACTGGACTTCGACCATCGCCCCGACCTTGTCGTTGGCGTGGATGTAGGAGGCGATCACGCCCTCGTTGGTGCCGCGGCCTTCGCGCTTGGCGGCGGAGGCCTGGCCCTTCACCCGCAGCAGCTCGACCGCCCGGTCGACGTCGCCGTCGGCCTCGACCAGCGCCGATTTAGCGTCCATCATCGCCGCCCCGGTCCGATCCCGGAGCGCCTTCACATCAGCAGCAGTAACGCTCATTTCGACTCCTCAGCTTTCTCGTCTTTCGCCGCCTCGGCACTCTCAGCGGGCGGCGGCGGGGGCTGCTCCTCGGAAGCCTCCCTTTTCACCTCTGCGACGGAAGCCTCTCCAGCAACGGCCGGAACCTCGGATTTGTCCGCCTCAGGCGCGGGCGCCTGGGACTGCTGAGCCTGAGCCTGCTGCTGTTTCGGAGGCTGCCCCTGAACCTGCTGCGCTTTCTGCTGCGCCGCAGCCGTGGCCTGCGCCGCTTTCTGAGCCTCTTCAGCCGCTTTTTTGGCTTCCTCGGCTTCGACGCGGGCTTTCTCTTCTTCCTCGCGCTTCTTCCGCTCTTCTTCGTCTTTTTTGCGCCGCTCCATCTCTTCGGCGATCCGCTTCTCCTCCTGCACGCGCCAGGCGGAGGAACCGTCCTCGATCGCTCTGCCGATCGTGCCGATCACCAGCTGGCAGGAGCGGATCGCGTCGTCGTTGCCGGGGATCACGTAGTCGACCGGCGTCGGGTCGCAGTTGGTGTCGACCAGGCCGATGATCGGAATCCGCAGGCGCGCCGCCTCGTTGACGGCGATCTCCTCGGTTTTCAGATCGGCGACGAAGACGGCGTCGGGCAGGCGGTCCATGTCGCGGACGCCGCCGAGGTTGAACTCGAGCTTGGCGAGTTCGGCCTCCATCCCCATCCGCTCCTTGGTCGGCAGGAGGTCGAGTTTGCCCTCCTCTTTCCAGCCGTTGAGCTCGTGCAGGCGGGCGATCCGGCCCGACATCGTGTTGAAGTTGGTCAGCAGGCCGCCGAGCCAGCGTTTGTTGACGAAGGGCATCTGGCATTTTTCGGCCCATTCCTGGACCGTGTCGCGGGCCTGCTTCTTGGTGCCGACGAAGAGGACGGTGCCGCCGCCGCTGGAGAGCTCGCCGGCGAAGCGGCGGGCGTCCTCGAGCAGGGCCTCGGTCTGAAGCAGGTCGATGATGTGGATCCCGTCGAGCTCGCCGAAGATGAAACGGCGCATGTTCGGGTTCCAGCGGCGCGTCTGATGGCCGAAGTGGACTCCGGCCTCGAGCAGATCCCTCAGATCCGCCTGGGGCGATGCGGTGCCAGCCTCCATTGATGTTCTCCTTACGTTGGTTGGTGAAGCGCCCCGCCCCGCTCCCCGGGACCTGGTGGTGGCCAGGCAGGATCCGGTTCCGCGTCGGACGGGGGTTGGTTTGAACAGCGGATTGTAGAGCGGTGCGCCTATTCGGCGTGGGCCGCCTCCAGCGCCCGCTCGAGATCCTCCGGCAGCGGCGAGGAGAAGCTGAGGCGCTCGCCGCTATGGGGGTGGCTGAAGGCGAGGCGGTGGGCGTGGAGGAACTGGCGCTCGAGGCCGTAGCGCCCCGCCCCGCCGTAGGTGGTGTCACCCGTCAGCGGGTGGTCGATGGCGGCAAAGTGGGCGCGGATCTGGTGCGTGCGGCCGGTCTCCAGCCGCGCCTCCAGGTAGGTCTCCCGCGGCAGCAGCTCCAGCACCGTGAAGTGGGTCCGGGCCTGGCGCGAAGCGGCGCCGGAGACCGCCATCCGGTGGCGCTGGCGGGCGGCGCGACCGATCGGCGCGTCGATCGTGCCGGTGCGGGAGCGCAGACGGCCGCCGGCCAGGGCCAGGTAGACGCGCTCGACCTCCCGCTCGCGCACCAGCTCCTGCAGCGCCGCGTGGGTCTCGTCGTCGCGGGCGACGACCAGCAGCCCGCTGGTGCCCTTGTCGAGCCGGTGGACGATCCCCGGCCGCTCCGGTTCGGCGCCGCCGCCGAGGATCTCGGCCAGCTCGCTGACCAGGGTCGGGCCGCTGTGCGAGGGGGCGGGATGGACGACCAGCCCCGCCGGCTTGTCGACCACGGCGAGGTGCTCGTCGAGGTGGACGATCTGCAGGCTTGGCTCAGCCATCTCCGCCCGCCGGCTCGGCGTCGCGGAGGTAGATCAAGACCATCAGCACGACGCCGGCGGTGATCGCGATGTCGGCGAGATTGAAGGCCGGCCAGGAGCCGATGTCGATGTAATCGGTCACCTCGCCGGCGGCGAGCCGGTCGATCAGGTTGCCGAGGGCGCCGCCCGCGAGCAACCCGACCGCGACCCAGAGCCCCGGCTTCGCCGGATCGCGGCTGAATACGTATGCGATCAGCGCCAGCGCCGCCGCGGTGACGAGGACCAGGCCGAGGCCGGCCCCGCCGGCAAGCCCGAAGGCGACCCCCTTGTTGTGGCTGAGGGTGAGGCCGAGCGGCCCGAGGACGTCGACCTGCTCGCCGGGGAAGAGCGTCGCCTCGATCCGCGCCTTGGCGGCCTGATCGGCGGCGACCACTACGGCGCAGAGGATGCCCGCCAGGGCCCAGGCGCGAGCGGTGGCGCTCACCCTCGGATCAGGTTGACGATCAGGGCCTGGCCAACGAAGAGGACGATGAGTGCGACCATCGGGCTGAGGTCGAGCGCGAAGCCGCCACCGCCGACCGGGCGGAGGAAACGGCGGAAGAAGTTGAGGTAGGGGTCGGTGACCTCGTGGCTGAAGTCGAGGACCGCCCGCAGGTAGGGGGTGTAGGGCATCCGCGGCACGAACGAGGCGACGATGCGGATGAAGATCAGGATCACGAAGACGACGAAAAGGGCGCTGACGTAGTCGGCGACGTCGCCGCGGTTGATCGCCAGCGGGATCACCCCTTCATCCTCGCCAGGGAAGCCTCGACGGCGGCCTCGAAGGCCTGACGGGCGCCTTCTCGGTCCAGCGCCTCGAGCCCGGCCTCGGTGCTGCCCCCGGGCGAGGCGACGGCCTTCTGCACCGCGGCGGGGTCGTGTTCGCGCAACAGAGCGGCGGTGCCCACGGCCGTCTCGGCGACCAGGTCGCGGGCCAGCTCCGGATCGAGCCCGGCGGCGACGCCGGCATCGACAAGGGCTTCGGCCGCGAGGGCGAAGTACGCGGGCGAGCAACCCATCACCGCCGTCGCCTGGTCGAAGGCGTCCTCGGGGATCTCGACGACCCAACCGAGGCGGGCCAGCTTGTCCCGCGATTCTTCGCCGAGAGTGCCGGCGACGCACATGACCCCCTGTCTCACCTCGACGCCGACGTTCGGCATCACCCGCAGGACGTGCTCGGCAGAGGGAAGCGCCGCGCGCAGGCGCTCCAGGGTCACCACCGCCAGGACCGAGACGACTTCCCTCGCTTCACCCAGCGCCGGCGCCACCTCGTCCAGCTTGTTCGGCTTCACCGCCAGCACGACGAGGTCAGCGCGACGGGCGATCTCCTCGTTTGAGGCCGCCTCTCCCCCCAGCTCCTCGGCGAGCGCCTGCGCCCGCCCGGAGCCGCTGTCGGAGAACAGCATCTGCTCGAACTCCCCGGCCCAGCCACGGGCGATTGCCGCGGCCATGCTGCCGGAACCAACGAAGCCAACGATCATGGCGCCAGACTACCCAGCGCCGAGGCTCAGGACTGGTTGAAGAAGCCCTTGTCGATCAGTCTCGCCTTTTCCTCGGCGGAGACGTCGACGTTGCGCGGCGTCAGCAGGAACATCTTCTCGGCGATCCTCTGCATGCCGCCGTCGAGCGCGTAAGTCAGCCCGGAGCAGAAGTCGATCATCCGCTTCGAGAGCTCGTGATCGGCGGTCTGCAGGTTGAGGATCACCGGCACCGAGCGTTTGAACTGGTCGGCGACCTGCTGGGCGTCGTTGAAGTTGCGGGGGATGACGAGGTGGACCTGGAGGTCGCCCCCGTCACCGCCGTTGTCGACCGGGCGCAGCGTCCGGGTGCGGCTGGCGGCGATCGGCTCGTCGTCGGCGAAGATGTCGTCGATCTCGTCGCGGCGGGGACGGCGCGAGGTCGGCAGGCGGCGCACCGAGCTGCTGCCTTCGCCGCGTTCGCGGCGGCCTTCGAAGACTTCCTCGGTCCCGGTCTCGGGGTCGAAGTCTTCCTCGTATTCAGGGCCGTAGTCGTGGTCCTCGGCCAGGCCGAAGTAGACGAGTGCGCGATGCCAAGTGTCTTTGAGAGCCATATCTGCAGCGTGTTTCGGCCTAGATGGGCCGACTCCTTTACGGATTATTCCCAGATCTCGCGCGAAATCACACGAAGAGGCCGCGACCGAGGCGAACGATCGTCGCCCCCTCCTCGATCGCGACCCGCCAATCCTGGGAGGTGCCCATCGAAAGTCGGCTGAGGTCGTTGGCGTCGGCGAGCTCGGCGAGGCGGGCGAAATAGGGCCGCGAGTCCTCTGGATCGGCGCTGAAGGGCGGCATCGTCATCAGCCCGGCGACCGCGACCGGACAGCGCTCGATGAAGGCCGGCAGCTGCTTCGGATCGACCCCGCCCTTGCCCCCCTCGCCGGAGACGTTGACCTCAACCAGGATCTGCGTCTCCGGGCCGCCGTGCTTCTCGAGCTGGGCGAGAACCGAGTCGGTGGCAACGGAGTGGATCAGACGGCAGAGCGGCAGGATCTGCTTGACCTTGCGGCTCTGCAGGTTGCCGATGAAGTCCCACTCGAACGTCTCGCCCCAGCGCTCGTGCTTGGCGGCGAGATCCTGCTGCCGGTTCTCACCGACCAGGCGGACGCCGGCCTCGGCCAGCTTCCCCATCTCCTCGAGGGGCACGTACTTGGTCGCGACGAGGATCTCGACGCGCTCACCGGCGACGGATCGCACCTCCTCCAGGTTCGCCGTCAGCTTCGCCGTATCGATGTCGTGGATCAGCTCCGCCATCTACGCCTCGATCCAGGCGATCCCGGCCTGGCGGCCGGTGCGTCCTTGGTCGCGGCGGTGGGAGAAGAAGAGCTCCTCCTCGCAGCTGGTGCAGAGCCCGGCGGACTCGACCTTCTCGACACCGGCACGGGCGAGCAACCGCCGCGCAACCTCCGGCAGGTCGAGCATGCGACCGGCAGCGATCCCCTCGCCGAGCTCGTCGAAGGCTCCCAGGA
>DASTYZ010000136.1:0-15011 GCA_035764545.1 Solirubrobacterales bacterium
GATCGTCGGCAGCGCGGCGACGGCGCCGAGGTAGAGCGCGCCGGGGAAGGTCAACCGCGAGAGGATCCGGTCCAGGTACTCGGCCGTCGGTCGCCCCGGGCGCACGCCGGGGATGAAGCCGCCGTATTTCTTCAGGTTGTCGGCCTGGTCGACCGGGTTGAAGGTGACCGCCGTGTAGAAGTAGGTGAAGACGATGATGAAGAAGACC
This sequence comes from Solirubrobacterales bacterium, assembly GCA_035764545.1. Lineage (GTDB taxonomy): Bacteria > Actinomycetota > Thermoleophilia > Solirubrobacterales > 70-9 > VAYN01. Next base: position 209 of record DASTYZ010000136.1, read on the forward strand.
TCGCCGACCACGTAGGCCCATCCGTTCGGTTCGAAGAAGGCGGCAAAGTCGAGCGCGGCCGGGGTGTTGATGATCTGCCCGATCGTCGGCGGGAAGGCCATGATCGAGGCGGCGAAGATGACCGGGATGACGCCGGCCATGTTGACCCGCAGCGGCAGGTAGGTCGAGCCGCCGGTCGTCATCCGCCTGCCCACCACGCGTTTCGCGTATTGGACGGGAATGCGCCGCTGGCCCTCCTGGACGAAGACGATCGCGACGATCACGGCGAGGGCGATGAACGGCATCATCACGACGAAGACCTGGTCGGGGTTGTTCCACCACTTCGAGAGCCCAGGGACGAGTTCCGAGGTGATCGAGGCGAAGATCATCAGCGAGATCCCGTTGCCGATGCCGCGCTGGGTGATCAGCTCGCCCAGCCACATCAGCAGGGTGCAACCGGCGGTGAGACAGGTGACGATCAGGATCAGCTTCGGGAAGGTGAGCTGGCCGACAACGCTGGTGTTGGCTTCGGAGCCGAAGGAGCGGAAGAGGAAGACGTAGCCGATCGACTGGCCGAAGGCGAGCCCGACGGTGAGGTAGCGCGTGTACTGGGTGATCTTCTGCTGCCCGACCTCTCCCTCTTTCTGCAGGCGCTCGAGCGAGGGGACGACCACGGTCAGCAGCTGCAGGATGATCGAGGCCGTGATGTAGGGCATGATCCCCAGCGCGAAGAGGCTGAGCCTCGAGAGGCCGCCGCCGGAGAAGACGTCAAGGAAGGGCAGAATGCCGCCGCCGGTGAAGTTGCTGGAGAGTTCCTCGACCGCCTGGGTGTCGACGCCGGGCGTCGGGATGTAGGACCCCAACCGGTACAGGGCCAGCATCGCTGCCGTGAACGCAAGCTTCTTGCGAATGTCGGCAACGCTGAACGCGTTGAGAATAGTTCTGAGCATTACGGCTCCAGAGTGTGACAGGAACCGCCGGCCGCCTCGATCTTCTCTTTGGCAGCTGCGCTGAATGCGTGCGCGTGAACCGCAAGTTTCTTCTTGATCTCGCCGCGGGCGAGGATCTTCACCGGGTCCGAACGCTTCGCCAGGCCCTTCTCCTTGAGCGTCTCGATCGTCACCTCAGCGCCGCTGTCGAAGCGCTCCTCGAGGTCGGAGAGGTTGACCGGCTGAGTCTTGGTGCGGAAGTTCTCGAAGGGCATCGACTGCTTTTTGTGCGGGCCGCGAAGCTTTCGCATCCGCATGTGAATCGGGTTCTGCCCGCCCTCGTAGCCAGCCTTGCGCTTGCGGCCCGAACGGGAGCCGGCGCCCTTGTGGCCGCGCCCGGAGGTCTTGCCGAGACCGCTGCCCTCACCACGCCCAATCCGCTTGCGAGGCTTCCTCGAGCCCGGCTTCGGCTTCAGGTTGTGAAGACCGATCTCCTCGGACCGCGAGGTCTCTTTCTCTTTCGAAGCTTTCTCAGCCACCGTCGACCTCCACCAGGTGCGAGACGACCCGCAACTGCCCCTGCAGCTGCTCGGAGTCTTTGAGCTCAGCCGACTTCCCAATCCGCCCCAGCTTCAGCGCCTTCAGAGTCGCTTTCTGGTTGGGATTCGTCTTAGCCGCAGAACGAACCTGCCGAACCTTCACCTTGCTCACGAGGACTCACCAGCTTTCTCCTCCTCGGACGGCTCCCCACCTGCTGGCTCATCAGCCTCTGCCGTGGGTGACGTCGTAGGGGGGACCGTCTCCTGCGTAGTTGCAGGAGACGGTGGGTCCCCTGCGTCGGCAGGACCCGCGGCCCCAGCGCTTTGTCCCTCATCAGAATCAGAAATCGTCTCAACGGCCCCATTGCCATTGCCCTCCAACCCAAGCACCTGGCTAATCGTCAACCCCCGCAGCTCAGCAACCTCCTCAGGCCGCCGCAGCCGAACCAAGCCGTCCATCGTCGCCTTGACCAGGTTGATCGGGTTCTGGGTACCGATGCTCTTGGTCAGCACGTCGCGCACCCCGCCCAGCTCGAGCACGGCGCGGACGCCGCCGCCGGCGATGACGCCGGTACCGGGGCTAGCTGGGCGCAGGACGACGTGGCCGGCGCCGAAGCGGCCGATGATGCGGTGGGTGATGGTGTTCCCGTATTTGGGCACCCGGATCAAGTTCTTGCGGGCGTCCTCGACGCCCTTCTGGATCGCCAGCGGGACCTCGCGGGCCTTGCCGTAACCGATCCCGACCACGCCCTCCTCATCGCCGACGGCGACAAGGGCGGTGAAGGAGAAGCGTCGGCCGCCCTTGACCACCTTGGCGACGCGGTTGATCTCGATCACGCGCTCCTGCAGGTCCAGCCCGCGGGGGCTAACGGTCTCTACGTTCTTTACGTCCATTCCCTTCATAAGCAGCGGCCCACCGTAGCGAAACTACGGTTTTAGAAAGCCAGCCCCCCCTCTCGCGCCCCGTCGGCCAGAGCCTTGACGCGCCCGTGGTACTGGTAGCCGCCGCGGTCGAAGACGCAGGTTTCGACGCCGGCGCTCTTGGCCCGCTCGGCCAGCAGTTCGCCCGCCTTCTTTGCCTGCTCGGAGGCGCTGACTTTGCGCAGGTCCGGCTCGATCCAGTTGACCGCGGCCACGGTGTGGCCTTTGGTGTCGTCGATGAGCTGGGCGAAGACGCCGCGGTTGGAGCGGTAGACGGAGAGCCGCGGCCGCTCGGCCGTGCCCTTGACGCGGGCGCGAACCCGGCGGCGCCGTTTGAGCCGGCGCTCGCGCTTGGTGAGGACGGTCATGCGCGCTTACCCACCTTTCGCAGGACTTGCTCGTCCTTGTAGCGGATGCCCTTGCCCTTGTAGGGCTCGGGCGGCCGGCGCTTGCGGATGTCCGCGGCGACCTGGCCGACGAGCTGCTTGTCGATGCCTTTGATGATGACTTCGGTCGGCTGCGGAACTTCGAAATCGATCCCCTCCGGCGCCTCGATCGCAACCGGGTGCGAGTAGCCGAGTGCCAGCTCAAGTTTTTTGCCTTTGAGAGCGGCGCGATAACCGACGCCCTGGATTTCAAGCCGCTTCTCGAAGCCGTCGGTGACGCCCTCGACCATGTTCGCGATCAGGCTGCGGGTGAGGCCGTGCAGGGCCCGGTGCTCGCCGCGGTTGGTGGGACGGGCGACCGTGACGGCGCCGTCCTCCTGCTCGATCTTCATCTCCGGCGAAAGGGTCTGCTGCAGCTCCCCTTTGGGGCCTTTGACAGCGATGTTGCCCTGGCCGATCTCGACCGTGACGGCGTCGGGGACGGGAACGGGCTTTCTTCCGATTCGGCTCATCTAGACCACTCTCACCAGACGTAGGCGACGACCTCGCCACCGACGCCCTTGGCACGGGCTTCGTGGCCGGTCATGACGCCGGCTGAGGTGCTGACGATCGCGGTCCCGGTGCCGCCGTCGACGCGGGGCACGCTTTTGTGGTCGACGTAGCGACGCCGACCCGGACGCGAGACCCTTTCGATCCCGAGGATCACCGGCTGGCGGTCCTGGGTGTACTTGAGCTCGACGTTGATCGCCTCGCCGACGGCAGCGGGCTTGCGGCTGAAGTCCTTGATGTAGCCCTGCTCCTTGAGGATCCGGGACATCTCCAGCTTCAAGCCGTTGAGGGGGATTTCCACCTCGTCGTGGCCAGCGCGGATCGCGTTGCGAATCCGGGTCAGGTAATCGGCGATCGGGTCGGTGTGCATGCTTCTCGTCCTACCAGCTCGACTTGGTCATTCCGGGGATGTACCCCTCGTGCGCGGCGTTGCGCAGGCAGATCCGGCAGAGGCCGAATTTGCGGAAGTAGGCGCGCGGACGTCCGCAACGCCGGCAGCGGTTGTAGCTGCGGCTTTTGAACTTTGCCTTGCGGCCCTGCTTGACCTTCATTGAAGTCTTAGCCATTGTCAGAACTCTCCTCGGCCGGTTTCTCGGCTTCTTCGTCTCCGCCCTCGGCGGCGCCCTCGTCCTCGCCCTCAGGCTTGGCGTAGGCCTCCGGGTTCTCCTCTTTCAGCTGTTCCAGCGCCGCCTGCTCGACTTCAGCCTTCTGGCGGGCCTCCTCTTTGCGCTGCTCCTCTTCGGCCTCGCGTTCGGCGGCTTCGCGCTCGGCTTGACCGGGGCGACCCTCCTGGGCGAAGGGCATGCCCAATCCGAGCAACAGCTCGAAAGCCTCGAGGTCAGTTTTAGCGGAAGTCGTGATCGTGATGTCCAGACCCCGGACGACGTCGACCGAGTCGTAGTCGATTTCAGGGAAGATCAGCTGCTCTTTGACGCCCATCGAGTAATTGCCACGGCCGTCGAAGGAACGCGGGTTGAGGCCGCGGAAGTCGCGGATGCGCGGCACCGCGATCGAGACCAGACGGTCGAGGAACTCCCACATGCGGGCGCGGCGCAGGGTCACGGAGACGCCGACCGGCATCCCCTCGCGCAGCTTGAAGGAAGCGACCGACTTGCGGGCGCGGCGTACGTTCGGATGCTGGCCGGCGATGATCGCCAGCTGTTCCTGGGCGAGCTCGAAGGAGCGCTTGTCCTGTTTCTCTTTGCCGAGGCCCATGTTGAGGGTGATCTTCTCCAGGCGCGGGGCCTGCATCGGCGTCGAGTAGCCGAACTTCTTGGTCAGCGCCGGCAGGACGTCCTGCTCGTATTTGTCGCGCAGGCGCGGCGGCGGAGCGGCCTGGGAAGTGGGTGCCACGGTCGCCTCCATCAGCCGATCTCGTTTCCGGTGCGCTTCGCGTAGCGGACGCGCTTGCCGCCTTTGTCGACGCGGACGCCGAGGCGGGTCGGTTTGTTGTCTTTGGGATCGAGCAGCATCACGTTGGAGACGTCGATCGGACCCTCCTTCTCAACGATCCCGCCGGCCTGAGGGTTTTTCAGGTCGGTCTGGGAGCGCGGCCGTTCGTGGCGCTTGATGATGTTCAGGCCCTCGACGTAGACGCGGCGCTTCTTCGGGTCGGTGCGGGTGACGCGGCCTTTCTTGCCGGCGTCCTTGCCGCCGATGATCAGCACCTGGTCGTCGGTGCGAATGCGCATGGACTTGGCCATCGCTAGAGCACCTCCGGGGCGAGCGAGATGATTTTCATGAAGTTGCGGTCACGCAGTTCGCGGGCGACGGGACCGAAGATGCGGGTCCCGCGCGGGTTGTTGCTGGCCGGGTCGATCAGCACCGCGGCGTTCTCGTCGAAGGAGATGTAGGTCCCGTCGGGACGGCTCAGCGGCTTACGGGTACGGACGACGACCGCCTGCACGACCTCGCCCTTGCGGACGCCGCCCTGCGGGCTGGCCGATTTGACCGTCGCGGTGATGACGTCACCGACGCTGGCGTAGCGGCGGTGGGAGCCGCCTTTGACCCTGATGCAGAGGATCTCGCGCGCGCCCGAGTTGTCAGCGACCTTGAGCCTGGACTCCTGCTGGATCATCGCCTACCTCGCCTTCTCCACCACGTCGACCAGACGCCAGCGCTTGGTCTTCGAAAGCGGCCGGGTCTCGATCACGCGGACCACGTCGCCCTCGCCGGCCTCGTTGCGCTCGTCGTGCGCGTGCAGCTTGGTCGAGCTGCGAACAATCTTCTCGTAGGTGCGGTGACGGCGGGCGATGTCGATGCGGACGGTGATCGATTTGTCGCCCTTGCTGGAGACGACGATCCCCTGCCGCACCTTGGCCGCGTTCGCCTCACGCTCGGCCGGCGGCGTGCCGGTGCCGGGGGTCCGCTCCGCCTTCGCAGCCTCGCGCTGCTTGCGGCGCAGGTTTGCCCGGACCCGTCGTTCCTCCGCCCGCTGCGCCGCGCGCTCCTCGGGATCGGAAGGATTGGCTTTGCGCGGCTGACGACGCGATTTCTGCAGCCGACGACGCTCCTTCCAAGGAAGATCGTCCTCAGGGTTCGGCTCAGCAGGAGCCTCTTCCGCAGCCGGAGCCTCAGCAGCCTCCTCCGCGGGAGCCTCGTCAGACGAACCCTCGTCCTCCGCCGGAGCCTCGGGCTCAGCGGCAGGGGCCTCATCCGCAGCCTCAGCCGCGGGGGCCTCCTCGACCGTCTCCTCGGCCTGGGGCTCCTCAGTCGTCTCGTCTTTTTTCGTCTCGTCGTCGCTCATATCCGTCGGGTCTCTTTCTCAACATCGATGCCGCGCTGGCGGGCCACGGTCAGCAACCGGGCGATGTCCTTCTTCGCCGCTCCAAGGCGGGCGCTGTTCTCGAGCTCGCCGGTGGCGTGCCGGAAGCGGAGGTTGAAGGCCTCCTGCTTGGCGTCGATCAGCTTCGCCACCAGCTCGTCGTCTTTCAGGTTATGCACCTCGGCCGCCTTCATTACTCGCCGGCCCCCTCGCGCATGACGAATTTGGTTTTCACCGGAAGCTTGTGGCCGGCTAGGCGCAGCGCTTCGCGCGCCAGCTCCTCGGGCACGCCCGCGAGCTCGAACATGACCTTGCCGGGCTTGACCACGGCGACCCAGCCCTCCGGGTTGCCCTTGCCGGAGCCCATCCGGGTCTCGGCCGGCTTCTTCGTGTACGGCTTGTCCGGGAAGACGTTGATCCAGACCTTGCCGCCACGTTTGATCTTGCGGGTCATCGCGACACGGGCAGCCTCGATCTGGCGGTTGGTGATCCAACCGCGCTCGACGGCCTTGATCCCGTACTCACCGAAGGCAACGCTGCTGCCGCCCTTGGTGTTGCCGCGCATACGGCCGCGGAACTGTTTGCGGTGCTTGACCCGTTTCGGCATCAACATCAGCGACCACCTCCGCGCTGTCCGCCGCGGCCACCGGGGCCGCCACGGCCGCCGCCGGGTCCGCGGCCACCGCCGCGACCGCCGCGATCTCCACCCGGGCCGCGACCACCACGGTCGCCACCAGGCCCGCGACCGCGGCCACCGCCGCGATCGTCACGCCGACCACGCCCGCTATCAGGGGCGCTGTCGGTCGAGGTGATGTCGGAGCGGAAGCCCTCGGGCATCACTTCGCCCTTGTTGATCCAGCATTTGACGCCGATCCGGCCGGTAGTCGTGCGGGCCTCGAAGAAGCCGTAGTCGATGTCGGCGCGGAGCGTGTGCAGCGGCACCCGGCCGTCGGAATACTGTTCGGTCCGCGCCATCTCGGCACCGCCGAGGCGGCCAGAGACCTGGACCTTGACGCCCTTGGCGCCGGAGCGCATCGCCGAGGTCAGGGCGCGTTTCATCGCGCGGCGGAAGGCAACGCGGTTCTGCAGCTGCTCGGCGATCGACTGGGCGACCAGTTTGGCGTCGAGCTCGGGCCGCTTGACCTCGCGGATGTTCACTTTCACCGGGCTGCCGGTGAGCTTGTGCAGCTCTTTGCGCAGGGCGTCGACTTCACTGCCGGACTTGCCGATGACGATGCCCGGCCGCGCGGTGTGGATGTCGACCGCGACCTCGCCGCGGCGCTCGATCGTGATCCTCGAGAGGCCCGCGTGGGAAAGCTTGTTTTCGATGTGGTCCCGGATCTGCAGGTCTTCCTGGAGGACGTCGGCGAAGTTTTTGTCCTCGTACCAGTTCGACTTCCAGTCGTGGATGTAGCCGACGCGGAAACCCTCGGGGTGGATCTTCTGTCCCATGCTTAGTCCTCCACCGGGGTTAGAGCCACGGCAATGTGGCTGGTTCGCTTGTTGATCGGGGTCGCCCGGCCCATCGCCCGCGGGCGGAAGCGGCGCAGGGTCGGCCCCTCGTCGACGGTGATCGAGGAAACGCGCATCTCGTCCCCGATCAGGTCGTGGTTGTTTTCCGCGTTGGCGGCGGCGGAGTTGATCAGCTTCTGGATCGGGTGGGCGGCGCCGCGGGGCGAGAACTCGAGCAGCGCCCGGGCCTGCTCGATGTGCATGCCGCGCACCTGGTCGGCGATCAGCCGCGCCTTGCGGGGGGCGATCCGCACGTAGCGAGCCTTGGCTTTGACGACCGGCGGAGCCGCTGGCCTGGCTTTTTTCGGAGCGGGTTTTTTGCCCTCGTCTTTTTTCGCCGCTTTTTTCGCGGGGGCTTTTTTAGCTTTGGGCTCTTTTTTCGCTGCCGGTTTTTTCGCCGCTTTGGCGTCTTTTTTCGCGGCTTTTTTAGCCGGCGCTTTTTTGTCTTTTTTGTCGTCGGCCATCGCTAGTCCTTACCACCGTGCGAGCGGAAGGTGCGGGTCGGCGCGAACTCGCCGAGCTTGTGCCCGACCATCGACTCCGAGATGAAGACGGGCACGTGTTTTTTGCCGTCGTGGACGGCGATGGTGTGACCGACCATCTCCGGGAAGACCGTCGAGGTCCGCGACCAGGTTTTCAGCATCTGTTTGTTGCCGGCCTCGTTCAGCGCGGTGATCCGCCCCATCAGGCGCTCCTCGACCCACGGGCCCTTTTTCGTCGAACGTCCCATCTCTAACGGCCCTTCTTCTTGCCGCGGCGTCGGCCACGGACGATGTAGCGGTCGGACTGCTTGCCCTTCTTGCGGGTGCGGTAGCCGAGGGTCGGCTTGCCCCACGGGGTTACCGGGTGACCGCCCGGGGTGTGGTGCGCCTCGCCGCCGCCGTGCGGGTGGTCGACGGGGTTCATCGCGACGCCACGGGTCTGCGGGCGCTTGCCCTTGTGGCGGCTGCGGCCGGCCTTGCCGACCTTCAAGTTCTGGTGCTCGGCGTTGGAGAGGACGCCGACGGTGGCGCGGCAGTTGGCGCGCACCAACCGCATCTCCGAGGAGGGCAGGCGCAGGGTCACCATCTCCCCCTCCTTCGCGACCAGCTGGATCGAGGTGCCGGCGGAGCGGCCGAGCTTGCCGCCCTGGCCGGGGATCATCTCGACGTTGTGGACGATCGTGCCGGTCGGCATCTGGCCCAGCTCCAGCGCGTGGCCCGGTTTGATGTCGGCCTCGGGACCGGATTTGACGACGTCGCCGACGCTCAGCTGCGCCGGGGCGAGGATGTAGTCCTTGTGCCCGTCGGCGTAGTGGAGGAGGGCGATGTAGCAGGTGCGGTTGGGGTCGTACTCGATCGAGGCGACCTTCGCGGGCACGCCGTCCTTGAGCCGCTTGAAGTCGATCTTGCGGTAGCGCCGCTTGGCGCCGCCGCCGCGATGGCGAGCGGTGACACGGCCGTTGGCGTTGCGGCCGCCGGACTTTTTCAGCCCTTCGGTCAGCTTCCGCTCCGGCTCGGTCGCGGTCAGCTGCTCGCGCAGCGGGTAGGTCGCGAAGCGGCGGCCGGGGCTGGTCGGTTTGGTTTTGCGGTTCGGCATCTCTCAGGTCTCCTAGGCGGTCTCAGCGCCCTCGAACAGCTCGATTCGTTCGCCCGGCGCGAGCTGGACGATCGCCTTCTTCCAGGCGCGGGTGCGGCCTTTGGTGAGGCCGCGGCGCTTCGGCTTCGAACGCACCTTGGCGGTCCGCACCCCGGCGACGTCGACGCCGAAGACCTCTTCGACCGCCTGCGCGATCTGGGTCTTGTGGGCGCGGTCGTCGACCCGGAAGGTGTACTTGCCCTCGGCGATCAAGGCGTAGCTCTTCTCCGAGATCACCGGGCGGATCAGGATCGTGCGGGGGTCCATCAGCCCAGCCTCTCCTTCAGGGTGTCCAGCGCGGTTTCGGAGATGACCACGGCGGCGGCACCGATCACGTCGGCGACACCGGCGGCGCCCACCTCGAGCACCTGGGTGCGGGGCAGGTTGCGGAAGCTCTTCATCGCCCCGATCTCCTCGGCGGTGACAAGAAGGAGGATCGGGTTCTTCGCGCCCCATTTGGCCAGCGCCTGCGCGGCGGTCTTGGTCGAGGGCGTCTCGAAGTCCTTGGCGTCAAGCACGGCGACCGAGCCACGCTCGGCATGAACCGAGAGGGCCGAGCGCATCGCCTTGCGGCGTGCTTTGCGGTTGACCTTGACCGTGTACTTGCGCGGCTTCGGGCCGAAGGCGACGCCGCCGCCGAAGCGGTTGGGGACACCGAGCGAACCGACGCGGGCACGGCCGGTGCCCTTCTGCCGCCAAGCCTTGGCGGTGGTGAAGGAGACCTCGCCGCGGGTCAGGGTCGAGGCGGTGCCGCGACGGCGGGCGTTGAGGTCGGCGCGCGCAGCCTCGTGCACCAGCGACTGGTGGAAGGGCTCAGCGAAGAGCTCTTTCGGAAGGTCGGCTTTGGTCGTCTTGCCGAGGACGGTTGCTTTAGCCATCGGTCCTCACCTCGACGATAGCGTTGCGAGAGCCGGGGACCGAGCCCTTGATCAGCAGCAGGTTGCGCTCGGCGTCGATGTCGGCGATCTCGAGACCCTTCTGGGTCACGCGCTTGTTGCCCATCTGGCCCGGCATCCGCATCCCTTTGAAGACGCGGGCGGGGAAGGCGCTGGCGCCGATCGAGCCCGGGGCGCGGACGTTGTGGGAACCGTGGCTGACGGGGCCGCGGCTGAAGTTGTGGCGCTTGATCCCGCCCTGGAAGCCCTTGCCGATCGAGATCCCGGCGACCTTGACCTTCTGGCCCGCCTCGAAGCCCTCGACGGTGACGTCGTCTCCGACCTTCGGGCCCTCCTCGGCGCCGAGGTCCTCGTCGCGGAACTCGACCAGGTGGCGCATCGGCGCGGCGCCGGCCTTCTTCAGGTGGCCTTCCTCGGCCTTGCTGAGCTTGCCCTGCTTGACCTCGCCGAAGGCGAGCTGCACGGCCGAGTAGCCGTCGCGCTCGGCGTCGCGGACGGCGGTGACCTTGCAAGGTCCGGCTTCGATCACCGTGACGGGGACGACGCTGCCGTCCTCCTGGAAGACCTGGGTCATGCCGAGCTTCTTGCCGAGGATCGCAGCCACAACAGCACCTAGAGCTTGATCTCGATGTCGACGCCCGCCGGCAGCGAGTCCAGACGCTGGAGGGAGTCGACGGTTTTCGGCGACGGCTGGAGGATGTCGATCAGCCGCTTATGGGTGCGGATCTCGAAGTGCTCGCGCGAGTCCTTGTCCTTGAACGGGGAGCGGATCACGCAGTAGACGTTTTTCTCGGTCGGCAGCGGCACCGGACCGGAGACGGTGGCACCGGTGCGCTCGGCCGTCTCGACGATCTCTTTGGCAGCCCGATCTATGGCGTCGTGGTCATACGCCTTCAGTCGGATCCGAATTTTTTGTGCCGCGATGGTTGCCACTTCGATGCGTCTCTTGTCTTTCTCTTCGCTTTACCGCGCAAAGAGGGCGGGGCCCCTGTGCTTGGGGCGCCGCCCCGGTCGTATGTCCTTGCAGTTGTCTCCCCGCCCGGAGGCGGGGTTCGGGACGGGCAGGTCGCCCGTCCCTGGTGGCCTTGCTACTCGATGACCTCGGCAACGACACCGGAGCCGACGGTGCGGCCACCCTCGCGGATGGCGAACCGCAGACCCGGGTCCATCGCGATCGGCTGAATCAGCTCGATCGTCATCTCGACGTTGTCTCCCGGCATCACCATCTCCGTCCCCTCGGGGAGGTTGGCGATCCCGGTCACGTCGGTGGTCCGGAAGTAGAACTGAGGCCGGTAGCCGGAGAAGAACGGAGTGTGGCGACCGCCCTCCTCCTTCTTCAGGCAGTAGACCTCGGCTTTGAACTTCGTGTGCGGGGTGATCGAACCCGGCTTGCAGAGAACCTGGCCGCGCTCGATCTCCTCACGCTTGGTACCGCGGAGCAGGGCGCCGATGTTGTCGCCCGCCTGACCCTCGTCGAGGATCTTGCGGAACATCTCGACCCCGGTGACCGTGGTTTTCGTGGTGTCCTTGATGCCGACGATCTCGACCTCGTCGCCGGTGTTGACGATCCCCTGCTCGACGCGACCGGTGGCGACGGTGCCGCGGCCGGTGATCGAGAAGATGTCCTCGATCGGCATCAGGAAGGGCTTGTCCAGCTCGCGGGTCGGCTCCGGGATGTAGGAGTCCAGCGCCGCGGCCAGCTCGAAGACGGCTTTCTGGGCTTCCTCGTCGCCTTCCAGCGCCTTCAGCGCCGAGCCTTTGATGATCGGCGTCTCGTCGCCCGGGAAGTCGTACTCGTCGAGAAGTTCCTTGACCTCCTCCTCGACCAGCTCGACCAGTTCGTCGTCGTCGACCTGATCGATCTTGTTGAGGAAGACGACCACGTGCGGGACGTTGACCTGACGGGCGAGCAGGATGTGCTCGCGGGTCTGGGGCATGACGCCGTCGGCAGCGGAGACGACCAGGATCGCGCCATCCATCTGCGCGGCGCCGGTGATCATGTTCTTGACGTAGTCGGCGTGGCCCGGGCAGTCGACGTGGGCGTAGTGCCGGTTGTCGGTCTCGTACTCGACGTGGGAGGTCGCGATCGTGATGCCGCGTTCCTTCTCCTCGGGAGCGTTGTCGATCTCCTCGAAGCTCTGTGCCTCAGCACCGCCCACGGTGGAGAGGGTTTTGGTGATCGCGGCCGTCAGGGTCGTCTTGCCGTGGTCGATGTGACCGATGGTGCCGACGTTCACATGCGGCTTATCGCGCTCGAATTTCTCCTTGGACATCTCTCTCCGTTTCGCCTTTCGAAATCGTGTTCTGTCTGATCTAAGTGCTTGAGTCTTGTGGGCGGACTTTCCGCGGCAGCTTCTACCTGCCTGCGGGCAACCCGGGAAATATAGCCAGGTTCAGTGCCCGTTCGCGGTTGGCCTCATGAGGCTGCACCAACCGGGTCCCCTGAGCGGTGCTCGACGATCTCCTCGGCAATGTTCGAGGGGACCTCCTCGTAGCGCTCGAACTGCATGGTGTAAGTCGCTCGACCCTGGGTCATTGACCGCAGTTCGGTCGCGTAGCCGAACATCTCGCCGAGCGGGACGTAAGCCTGGACGGCGAGGGCGTTGCCGCGCTGATCCTGGCCCTGAACTTTGCCGCGGCGGCGGGAGAGGTCACCGATCACGTCGCCGAGGAAGTCCTCGGGCGTAACCACCTCGACCGCCATCGTCGGCTCCAGCAGGACCGGGTTCGCCTTGCGCGCGCCGTCCTGGATCGCCATCGAACCGGCGATTTTGAAGGCCATCTCCGAAGAGTCGACGTCGTGGTAGGAGCCATCGACGAGTTCAGCTTTGACGTCGACCATCGGGTAGCCGGCCTTGACGCCGTTTTCGAGCGCCTCGCGCATCCCCTGCTCGGCCGGGCCGATGAATTCGCCGGGGATGACGCCACCCTTGATTTTGTTCTCGAAGACGAAGCCCTCGCCAGGCGCCGGCTCGAGGTTGATGACGACGTGGCCGAACTGGCCGCGACCGCCGGTCTGGCGCACGAACCGCGCCACGACCTTCTCGACCCGCTTGCGGATCGTCTCGCGGTAGGCGACCTGGGGCTTGCCGACGTTGGCCTCGACTTTGAACTCGCGCAGCATCCGGTCGACAATCACCTCGAGGTGAAGCTCGCCCATCCCGTGGATCAGGGTCTGGCCGGTTTCCTCGTCGGATTCGATCTTGAAGGTCGGATCCTCCTCGCCGAGGCGAGCCAGGGCGTTACCCATCTTCTCCTGGTCGGCCTTGGTTTTCGGCTCGATCGCGACCGCGATCACGGTCTCCGGGAATTCGATGCTCTCGAGGGCGATCGGGGCGTCGGGAGCGGCGAGGGTGTCGCCGGTACCGGTTTCCTTGAGGCCAACGCCGGCGCAAATGTCGCCGGCGTAGGTCTCGTCGATCTCCTCGCGGCTGTTGGCGTGCATCATCAGCAAGCGGCCGATGCGCTCGGTCTTACCGGTTTTCACGTTGAGGACCCGGCCGCCTTTCTCGAGCTTGCCCGAGTAGACACGGAAGTAGGTGAGCTTGCCGACGTAGGGGTCGGACATGACCTTGAAGGCCAGCGCCGAGAAGGGAGCGCTGTCGCTCGCCTCACGCGTGTCCTCGATGTCCTCGGCCTGGCCCTTGGTGGCCGGAACGACGCCCGTCACCGGCGGCACCTCGAGCGGCGAGGGCAGCAGTTCGACGATCGCGTCGAGCAGTGGTTGCACACCCTTGTTCTTGAAGGAGGTGCCGCAGAGGACCGGGGTCAGCTTGGTCGAGAGGGTCGCTTTGCGCAGCGAGTCGATCAGCTTCGCCTGGGGAATCTCTTCCTCGCCGAGGAAGGCTTCCATCAGCTCTTCGTCGTAGTCGGCGCAGGCTTCGATCAGGGCGGTGCGGTATTCCTCGGCTTGGTCGGTGAGGTCGTCGGGAATCTCGATTTCCTCGTAGGCGGCGCCGAGCTCGTCGGTCCAGATAAGACCTTTCATCTTCACCAGGTCGACGACGCCTTTGAAGTTCTCCTCGGCGCCGATCGGCAGCTGGATCGGCAGCGGGTTGGCGCCGAGGCGGTCCTTCATCGTCTCCACCGAGTTGAAGAAGTCGGCGCCGGTGCGGTCCATCTTGTTGATGTAGGCGAAGCGCGGGACGCCGTACTTGTCGGCCTGGCGCCAGACCGTCTCCGACTGGGGCTCGACGCCGGCGACGGCGTCGAAGACGGCGATCGCGCCGTCGAGGACGCGGAGGCTGCGCTCGACCTCGACCGTGAAGTCGACGTGGCCCGGGGTGTCGATGATGTTGATGCGGTGGTCGTTCCACTCACAGGCGGTCGCGGCGGAGGTGATCGTGATCCCGCGCTCCTGCTCCTGTTCCATCCAGTCCATGACCGCAGCGCCCTCGTGGACCTCGCCCATTTTGTGGGTTCGCCCCGTGTAGTAGAGGATGCGCTCCGTCGTCGTCGTCTTACCGGCGTCGATGTGCGCCATGATCCCGATGTTCCGGGTTTTCTCTAGTGGAAAGCTGCGTGCCATGGTTCCTAAGTTCAGTAGTCGTGATAAGCCGCAAAAAAAGGCCCCCAAGGGCCCGGCCAAGCGTCCTGCGAAAAAACAGCGAAAACTGCCTGAGCGACCGGCGATGATAGCAGCGGCGCGCCGCTTGTCCCGAGAGGTCGATCGGGCCGCCAATCGAGGCCTCGAGCGGGCCTATCCACCGCT